>JAFQEF010000092.1 GCA_017399165.1 Akkermansia sp. | reverse complement strand
GGTCAAGCGTGCACGCAGTGCGCGCGCGACCCCTGCTGATTATCAAAAAATAATATAGAGCCCGACGAGCTACGCGAGGAGGCCGACACAATCCCCCCCCCCCCCGAGGGGTGTTAACCCCGAGCCCCGCTTCGCTCCGGGCTTACGCCCTACGCTATACCCATCTGTCGGCCTCGTCGTCAACGCTAACGCGCCGACTCCTCGGGCTCGGGGATATTTTTATCCACGTGCAGGGGCTTACGCCCCTGCCTATTGGCTGCCGCCCTTACGGGCTCTATTATTCGTCTCGCTCGCGCGAGGATTCTTATCATGTTCGTCCGCAAGGGCGAACTATCATGCCACGCTATCATGTAAAACTATTATGCGAGCAACGCGAGCTATCATGCAAGACGCATTGCGCCGCGCAGTAAAAATTATTTCCCCCTGCGGGCATCTGCCCGCCGAATTTCGTAGCCCGCTGGGGGCGCCATAAAATAGCCCCTCGCCGGGGCTCTATGATTTCAGCGGGCATTCGCCCGCAGGGCATCCTCTACAAATTGACGTTTTTCTAATGTGCCAAACCGCGTGGGGGCACATACATTCAACATTAAAAATCCAACATTCAACATCCTCCTGCTACCTTATATCAAACGGTATGGGGGCTGCTCGTGTACTACCGATATATGGACGAGCAGACAGATGACTATGCTATGCGAAAACGGGCTGGTGAAGAGGCCGGGGATATTTTGGCAGAGGAAGCACGGCTGGAGGAGTTAGGGGTGGGTTTTCCGCTCAATATGATGCACACTTTGTACTATGAAGGCTCCGGGGATAACCCGGAGGAGTTGCGCCCCCGCATTGCGGAGCTGGTGGCGGAGTCTCGGTTAAAAACGCAGGTAAGACTTTATGAACAAGAATAATGAAACAAACGGACGGCCGGGGATGGCACGTGCAGCAGGGCTGGGCGTGTTCTCTTTGGCCATGATTAACGTGGCCGCCATCGTGAGTTTGCGAGGCTTGCCTGCGGAGAGCGTGTACGGGCTCAGCTCTGCATTCTATTATTTGTTTGCAGCGCTGTTTTTCCTGATTCCCGTTTCTCTTGTAGCAGCGGAGCTGACAACGGGGTGGCCGCAAAAGGGCGGTGTATTCCGCTGGGTGGGCGAGGCCTTCGGCACGCGAGCCGGGTTTTTGGCTATTTGGCTGCAATGGATTCAAACCACCATCTGGTTCCCCACGGTGCTGACATTCGCCGCGGTGAGCATCGCGTTCATCGGGCCTAATCAGGCGTGGGATACCGCGTTGTCCTCCAACAGCATATATGTGCTGTGTATTGTATTGGCCGTGTACTGGTTGGCTACATTCCTGAACTTGGGTGGCATGCGCTCCAGCGGTGCCATTACCAAGTGGGGGGCTTTGTTGGGCACGGTGATTCCTGCCGCGTTGCTCATTGTGTTGGGTATGGCTTATTGGGCCTTTGGCAACCCCATCGACATCTCCATGCATGCCGGGGACTTCTTGCCGGATTTCTCCAACTTCAATAACATTGTGCTTGCTGCCAGTATTTTCCTTTTCTATGCCGGCATGGAGATGAGCGCCGTGCACGTTAAAGACGTACAGAACCCCGGCCGGGATTACCCCGCAGCCATTGCCTTGGCTGCCATCATCACCGTGTGCATCTTCGTGTTCGGTACACTGGCTATCGGCTTTGTGATACCGGGCAGCCAAATCAACTTGGTACAAAGCTTGCTGGTGGCGTATGATAAATTGTTCTTGTGGATCGGCATGCCGTGGTTGGGTAACATCATGGCTGTGTTTTTGGCCTTTGGTGTGTTGGCTCAGGTGGTTGCTTGGGTAGGCGGCCCGTCCAAAGGTTTGTTGCAGGTAGGCATGGCCGGCTATCTGCCGCGTGCTTTGCAGGCGCGTAATCGCAATGGGGTGCAGGTGGGTATTTTGATATTACAGGGTATTATCGTTACCTTGCTTGCCACCTTGTTTGTGATTTTGCCCAGCGTGCAAACTGCTTATCAAATTATCTCTCAGCTCACCATCATTCTTTACCTCATCATGTATATTCTGATGTTCTCTGCTGCCATTTACCTGCGCCACAAAGAACCCGGTGTCAAACGCACTTTCCGCGTGCCGGGTGGTAATTTCGGCATGTGGTTGGTAGCCGGTGTGGGCTTGTTGAGCAGCCTTGCGGCCTTCTTCTTCAGCTTTATTCCTCCCGGTCAAATCCCTGTGGGCAGCCCCGCTGTTTACATCGGTATTCTTATTGTCGGCGCTCTTATCTTTGTTGCTATCCCCATGGTTATCTACTCCATGCGTAAGCCCGACTGGGCAGACCCGCGCGCTAAGGCCGAGTTTGAACCCTTCGGGTGGGAAAACAAAAAACTTCAACGCTGATACCCTTTTTTCGGAACGAGCATCATCATGGTAAACAACAAGGCCGGGGCAGTTTGTACTGCCCCGGCCATATATCTATGTGACTTGGTGCTTGGTTGCTGTTGCCTGTGGCTATCAAATGCGCCCTTTTAAAGATTGCTCGGCACTACATCAACTCACGTAGATCTGTGATGGAGAGCGGGGTGGCTTTGCTGGTGTCGTTAATGACTTGGTCAAAGAGCTCTCGCTTTTCGGCATGAAGAGCCATAACTCGCTCTTCTATGGTATCTTTGCATACAAAACGGCACACGGTAACGGGGCGTTTTTGGCCGATACGGTGGGTGCGGTCCGCCGCTTGGCTTTCTACTGCGGGGTTCCACCAGGGGTCCAGCAATATCACATAGTCGGCAGCTGTAAGATTAAGCCCTGTACCACCGGCTTTGAGGGAGATGAGGAAGAAATCCGCCTCACCATCCTGGAAGGTATCCACCAATTTGTTACGCCCTGCTTTGGGAGTGTTGCCATCCAAATACAGGTAAGAGAATCCCTGCTTATCAAACTCCTTGCGCACCAGGCTGAGCATATCTGTAAATTGGCTGAATATGAGAGCTTTGTGGCCGGAGTCTTTCAGCTCGCTTGCCAGCTCTGTCAAGGCGGTGAGTTTACCGGCCTCGTCGTTCCATTTGCTGTCAATTAATTGCGGGTGGCAGCATAGGCGGCGCAGGCGCATGAGTTGAGCCAAGATGGTAAAGCGGTCGCCGGACTCCTGAGCCTTGAGCAGGGCATCCCGGCGGCAGGCCTCGTATAGGGCTCTTTCTTGAGTACTGAGGGTGATACTGCGCGTGGTTTCCGTTTTTTCGGGCAGTTCATCCAACACGTCTCCCTTAAGGCGGCGCAAGACAAAGGGGGCAACAATGTGGCGCAGTAATTTACGGCGAGAGGGGTTGTTGGAAAAGCGCTCGCGGAATTGCTCCTGAGAGCCGAGGTAACCGGGGTTAATATACTCAAAGATGCTCCAGAGCTCATCCAACGAGTTTTCCATGGGTGTACCGGTGGCGGCAATGCGGCATTTGGCTTTGATATTGCAGGCGGTGCGGGCGCGTTGAGTTTGGCTGTTTTTAATGTATTGGGCTTCATCCAGCACCACAACATTCCATTGGCAGGCGGTAATCAGCTCCGCCTCTGTTACCAGCAAGCCATAGCTGCAAACCAGTACATCCCGCTTGGTAAGATTTTTGATGAGCTCCTCTCGATTCCCGTTTTCTAATTGGTAAACATTGAGTGTGGGGGTAAACTTGGCAGCCTCGGTGCTCCAGTTATTGCAAACGGAGGCCGGGGCAATGACGAGGGAGGGACCATCCGCAGCGCGAGCTAACAACACGCAGAGCACTTGCAGGGTTTTGCCTAAGCCCATGTCATCCGCCAGGCAGGCACCTAAGCCGCAATTCATGAGGCGTTGCATCCACTGGTAGCCGTCTGTTTGGTAATCTCTGAGCTTGGCTTTGATATTACGTGGTTTATTAAAGTTTGTATTTAATTGCTGCTGTAGCTGCTCTGCTTTTGAGAGCAAGGCTGCGGGCAGGGTATGCGCATGGTCAGACTGCGCCAGTAAGAGCATTAGGGCCGGAGAAATGGCTATGTTTTTATTAGATTTTTTCCCTTTTGCGGGTGCATTGGCCAGTATACTCAGTACTTTTAACTGCTCTTCAATATTTTTGCTCAGTTTCAGGAAATGCCCGCTTGTCAGCTGCACATAACGCCCGGTAGCATTGTTGATTGTTTGCAGTAAATCCGATAATTGTAATACTAACTGCTCATTTACTTGAACCTCTCCCCCTATGCTCAGCCAGTTGTGGGCAGCAGAGGAGGCTTTGATGTTGAATGTGGTAAAGTCATTCATGTGGCTGATGCTGATGGCTTTACCCTCTTGCCAGCGGGTTTCGAGTATCTTGCTGTCGCAGTTTTGCAGCTCCTCTACCACATGCAGCATGGTGTCGGATACCTCTAATTGCAGCTCCCCGGCTTCATCCGTTGCGTTAAACAGATTGGGGCACTGCGCCTTAACCTGTTCAATAATATTGTTTTCTGCTTCAGCGGAGCGTTTGATGCGAATGGCGTTGCCCTGTAAATGCGCAAACTGTACTTTCCCGGTGCTGTATATCGGCACGGGGGATACCTCCGGGTAGAGCTCCAGCATCAACTTGCCGCTTAATGCGCCACGCCCGGGGGCTAAAAATGCTATCAGCTCGGGTTTTGCTTTGAGTTCTTTTGTTTTTTTGTTATTGAGATTGCCGCTAATGTTGACGGAGTCCGTAAAGCCGGAGAGTATGCTGAGTATGCGGTCCGCATACATATCCGGCACTGTCAGCAAACCGGAGGAGACGGTGTTTTGATTAATGAAGCGCGAGAGTTGGGTAGCCTTATCATTTTCGCAGAGTATGGCGTAGGTGTTATTTTCTACGTGCTGAATGGGTACGCCATCATCATTGCATAAATTTTTCAAACGGAGCTTTAACGAGCCTTTTTCCCGTTTTATCTCTATAGTTGGCGGCTCGCTGATAAGCTCTATGGGCTTTTCCTCCAGATTGTCAATTCTCAATATGATGTGCGGGTGCCCTATTAAAAGCCCGGCTAATGATGGGGTTACTTTGTAATAAATTTCCCATAAGGAGGACGGTGACTGATTGTGTATGTGCGTGACAATGGCAGTGTCTTTATCAGAGGTATAGGCACTGTAGGAGCCGTCGAGGAGGTCCGAAATGAGGATTTTTTTGCCGATAGTATAGCCTCCGTTTTTACGCTTTTTATGAGCATAGGGGGCTATATAATCTACCGTTTTGTTTCGGGATTGGTAAGATAATCTCCAGCTGATGTAGCCCTCTCTTTGGAATTGAGAGGAGGGCGCAGATGCCGTGAGCAGATTTTGCATGCCTGCTATCAGGTCATCATAAATGCTTGTTTTCTTTTTTATATCACAAAATAGCGGTAGGTCTTGCCGGCTATTGAAGATTTCCTCCATATCGGAGGCTTGCTGCGGCGTGAGGGTAGGTATGCAAAGTAAGGCATTGGCCATGTACCAAGAATACATGGTAAGCCCGGAGTTATGCAAGGCCGTGCAGGCCTCACACAATTCTTGTATCTCGGCAGCCGGAAGATCCGGCATGGTGCTCAGGAGGGCTATACACAAGGCCTTGGGGAGAAAATCGATAGGTTTGCTCAGCTGCCAGTCTACCAGGTGAAACTCCTTAGCCTCCAAATCCGTAGCCTGAGAGAAGTTTGCCAATATGGGGGTGGCGGCATTCCCATAAAAGTCTGTCATGGCGCAGCGAGCTTGCTGCACATGGCTGGTATGCGTGTTAGCAATTTTTAACCGCATCATGAGTATGAGCGGGGCCAAAACGGCTCGCAGCGGTAGGTCGCATTTTGTATTGCCGTTTTCGTAAGGAGTAGAATCATAGTAAAAAATATCTCGCAATTTTTTGAGGGCTGCCCATTTACCCAATTTCCAGGCTTGCAGGGTTGAGGCTATGGATTCGAGGGAGGCTGTGCGTTGCGGACCTTGAAATCCGCTATAGTATGAGTTACGTTCCGGATAATAAACGGTATTTTCCAGGTGTATAAAACGTACAAAATACTCCCAATTTCCCGTGTGCAAGGCAATGTGCAGTGCTACATCGCTGATGTTGTCACTGATATCGTGTTTTTCCGGGGTGTATGTTTCAATATCCTTTAGGGAAAGGATATTAGGCAAGTGGGTTATGGCATTGCGCCGGTATATGTTCGGCACAAAATCTTTATGCAAGGCAGAGGGTATCTGATTGAGCTTGGTGAATGTGGTGTGATACAGATGCTCTAAAAACTCTATTTTTTGGAAGGTCGTTGGGGGGATGTATCGGCAAAAATCGATGGCCTCCGGTTTGGTGCTTGCAATGTGGTTAATTAATTTCCAAATATCGGTGAGCTCATAATCTACTAATGCGAGCAGTAACAATAATTGCTTGTAGGGTAAAAGGGGTTCTGCCCCTTTTGCTATTGTGGAATGGAGTAAATTTTGGGCGCTGATTTTTGCATTTTCTACAACACCGGCAATGGCCGGTTCTTTAACCCATCTCTTGGCTATATCGAATGATATAGGGTGTGGTGGGTAAAGCTCCCCGCTGCTGTGGTAAATATAGGTAAGTTTATGTTTGTTTAGTGTAAATATAATAGCCGCAAAGTCATTGTCTGCGGTATCCGGTTGTGCAAGTGAGATTAACTTACGAATCACCTTGCTTTTTAACCCGGGTAAGAGATGGATAAAAAATACATACAGCAGCCCACTGTGCGGCAAACTAATGCCCCGTGTCATTTCGGTCAACTCTTGAATCGTCTCAGGGCTTAGTTTCATAAAAGCGGGCATTAAGGTTTCTCAACGGTGTGTTGGCGCCAATTTTGTAAGATGGGGGACAGGGGGCCACTGGCAAGGCGGTTTCCTTGTGCATCAATAATATAAGCAGCAGGGGGCGGTATGATAAGCGGGGCGGCCCCGGGCAGTTTACCCATATCTGCCCGCATGGCGGCGGGGAAGCTTACCCCTTGCTTCATCAAATGCTCCTCTGCTTTTTCTGCGCTATTATCAAAACTTTCGTAGATAAGCTCCACCTTGCCGGTGGCTCGCATTTCTTTATATTCAGCCATTGCCTCCGGCAAGAGCTTAACACAGTGCGGGCATGTGGATGAGGAGCGCACCACAACGTAAAATTCAGCCGTAAGATCCGGGCGGGCATTGCCTATGTATGGCAGCTCTTTAAGAGCCTTGCCTACAGGGGTAGTTGGCTCTGAGGCTTCAAAATCCGCCCGTGTTTGTGCGGCTTTCTTTTCTGCTTCTTTTCGTGCTTTAGCAGCTGCTTTTTTGGCTTTAGCCTCTGCGCGCTTGGCCTTGGCAGCCTCGCGTTTTTCTTTTGCTGTTTTCTTCTTTTGTGATTTTTGATTATGGGTCACCTTTTCCGCCGACCAAGATTGGGGCATAGTCATACCAAGACTACAGGAAACCAAGAGCCCGGCAATAAGAAATCGGCGAAACATGTTATGATATGGGGGGGAGAAGGTTAGCAATTTTCTTGCGGGGCTGCAAGGGCTACCCACTCTGCGGGCATGCGGCAGGGGCGGCCTTGGGGCATTTGCACCAAGGCCAAGCGTTGGCGTACGCTGACGCAGAGCTTGTCGTTCTCCACACGGCGAATCTCTGTCTTAACATACATGGAGGATTTTTCCACTTTCTCCAGGCAGGTATTCACGTGTATTTCATCTGCCAAGAATGCAGGGGAGTGGTAGTGCACCTCGTGGCTCACCAGCACCAGGTGGCGGCCCTCTTTGGCCATGGTGCCGTAGTCCATACCCAAGGTAATGGCCATTTTGGTGCGGGCTTCTTCCACCCACCGCAGGTAGGCTAAGTTGTGAACCACGCCTCCGGCATCCGTGTCATAGTACATGACCCTGTAGTTAAGTGTGTATTGAGAATTCATGATAATGTGTGGGGGTTAAATTCCATCGTCGAGCATGGAGAACATGTCCATTTGCAGAATATCATCTGCAGGTTCTGCCACGGGCAGGCCGTGTTCTCTCGATTTACGGCGGCGGGTTTCCTTGGGCTCGCGGCTGCCTGCACTCATCTCCAAATGGGTGAGTATTTGCTTGGCGCGCTCAATAATGGGCTTGGGCAGGCCGGCAAGGCGTGCCACCTGAATACCGTAAGACTTATCCGCCGGGCCGGGCAACACCTTGCGCAAAAAGACGATTTCATCCTTCCACTCGCGCACCTCCACATGGCGGTTGCTTACGCCGCTGTGCGTGTGCTCCAAGTCTACCATTTCATGGTAGTGGGTGGCAAACATGGTGCGGCAGCCTATTTCGTCGTGCAGGTGCTCTGCTACAGCCCAGGCGATGGAGAGACCGTCGAAAGTGGCGGTACCGCGGCCTATTTCGTCCAGAATCACCAGTGATTTTTGTGTGGCATTGTTGAGTATGAGGGCGGTTTCGCTCATCTCCACCATGAAGGTGGACTGCCCGCGGGCAATGTCATCGCTGGCGCCCACACGGCAGAAAATGCGGTCCACCAGGCCTATGTGTGCGGCATCCGCCGGTACGTATGAGCCCATTTGTGCCATAAGGGTAATGAGGGCCACTTGGCGAATATAGGTGGATTTGCCTGCCATGTTGGGGCCGGTGAGAATCAGCACGCGGTCGTGCTCCTCATGCATATCCACATCATTGGGTACAAAGGAGATATCCGTTTGCACCTGCTCAATAACGGGGTGGCGGCCATTCTGAATCAGCAGCACACGGCTGTTATCCAGCACGGGGCGGCAATAGTTATGGCGTTGGGCGGTTTCTGCCAGGCTGAGCAACACGTCAATCTCCGCCAACGCTTCGGCACTCACTTGAATACGGTCTATGTAACCTGCAACCTCATCCCTCAGGTGGCAGAACAGCTCATACTCCAGCTGGCGGGAGCGTTCATCTGCCCCCAAAATTGTACCCTCCATCTGCTTGAGCTCATCTGTCACAAAGCGCTCTGCATTAGCCAGCGTTTGTTTGCGCACATAACGCTCCGGTACTTTGGCATAGTTGGCTTTGGTAACCTCTATATAGTACCCGAACACGTTGTTGTAGCGAATCTTGAGGGAGTCTATGCCCGTGGCGGCGCGTTCTCGGGCTTCCAATTGAGCCAGCCATCCTTTGCCCTCTCGGGAGGCCATGCGAAGCTCATCCAGTTGCTCGTTGTAGCCATCCCTCATCATGCCGCCTTCTTTTATGGTTACGGGTGGTTCATCCACAATGGCGCGCTCCAGCAGGGCGGTCAGCTCCCCAAAGTCCCCCAAGTTTTGCAACAGCGGGGTAAAGTGGGCTTGCTTGGTCTCCAGCACACGCAAATCTTCCGCAATGTCCGGTAAGCGGGAGAGCGAGGTGCCCAGAGCCAGCAAATCTCTTGCATTGCCGGCATTTTGTGCTAAGCGAGAGGTGAGGCGCTCCATATCACGCACGCCTTTGAGGGTATCCCTCAATTGGCTCATCAGGAAAGACTCTGAGAGAAAGGTGGCTATCAGCTCCTGCCTGCGGGTCAGCTCGGTGAGGTCGCAAATGGGGTGCAGAATCCAATCCCTCATTTTGCGGGCTCCCATGGGGGTGGAGGTGCCATCCAGCGTGCCCAGCAGGGTGTTTTTCATGCCGCCGCGTGCCTCTACCAAATCCAGATTACAACGGCTGGCGGTGTCAATGAGCACAGCGTTATCTGTGGGGCGCAGGGAGATGCGGCGCAGGTGGTCCGTGCTGCGGCGCAGCTGGTGTTTCAGGTAATGCAGTATAGCTGCTGCAGCCCCGTGCGCTGCCACCAAACCGGCACAGCCGAACCCCGCCAGGGAATGCACGCGGAAGTGGCTCTCCAAAAAAGGCTCTGCCACACCGGGTAAAAAGGTGTAGCCGTCGTAATACTGTGTAACGGGCAGCCCGGGGAAGATGTCTTTTTGCTCATCACTCACCAGCATTTCTCGCGGTTGAATACGCGCTACCTCGTCTGCCAAGGCTTCAAAACTTTCATAATCGGCCACGGTGAGCTCGCCCGTGGTGTGGTCTGCGCAGGCTAAGCCCCAGGCTTTTTTTTCTTTGTAGCAGGCCACAATGTAGTTGTGCTCGTTCTCATTGAGCAAGGAGAGGTCTGCCAGCGTGCCTGCTGAAATGATGCGGGTAATTTGGCGCTCCACCAATTTACCGGGCACGGGGGTGTGCATTTGTTCTGCTATGGCTACACGCCGCCCGGTTTTAACCACTTGCCCTATGTAGTTCTCTGCGGCGTGGTAGGGTACACCGCACATGGGGATGGTTTGGCGCTTGGTGAGTGTAAGCCCCAGCAGGGCAGAGCACTCCACCGCATCCTCAAAGAACATTTCATAAAAGTCCCCCAAACGGAAAAACAGCCACACATCTTCCGGTAAGCTCTGCTTCATCCGCAGATACTGATCCATCATCGGGCTTATCTTGTTATCCGTTGCCATGTGGGGGGATTATAATGAATCTGCTACCCGATTTCAAGCTTTTTGTTTTGCTTGAGCAAACGAATATTCAGCTGCGCAGGGATTGAATTAAGGTGTGAACTTTTTCAGCATCGGGGCAATTGATGAAGCCGGGCAGGGGGTGGGTGAGATTAGGCTCCGGCACCACGCTATCGGGCGTTTGTTGTGCGAACTTACCGAGCACGAGCCCCGCCAGGACATCTGTCAACCCCGGGCGGCAAATGTAGATGTTGCCGGTGTTGCCTTGGTTCATTTCGCAATGGATATAGAGCTTTTCACTTAAGGAAAAAGCCTGTACCGCCTCCTTTTCAAAGATAAAAATACGCTGATTTGTTACAGCGTAGCCGGCTTGGCTGAGCTTGTGTTTCCATTTATCGGGAATGCGTAATACCCACAGGGTAGATACCCCGAAGATGAGCCCCAAGGTGCCGAACATGCCGATAGCCCACCAATAGCTGCTGTCCTGCATTTGGAGGAATAGCTGAACACAAAAGGAGAGCAGTAACAGGCTGACCGTGCCGGTAACCCAAGCCATTTGCATGGCTTTGCGAATGTGCGGGGCGTTTACACTTAAGTTCGGGCGGGCGGTGTGCAGCAGTTTTTCATCCGCCTGCAACAAGTAAGGCAATTTTTCAGTGTGCTGTTGGTGCAGGTCAATATCCTCTGTTGCTATTTCAACGGGGGTAGTGTTGCTGATAATCGGTTTATTGTTTTGTCGTGCCTCATACACTTTTTCCGCAATGTTTTTCAAATTGAACGGGTTGGTAAAGATATTGCTGAGGCACAACGGCTCTATGCGGCAGAATTGAGCCGTTAGCCACAGCACCACCACGCTGCACCAGGAAACGGCAAATAAGCCGTGCGTGTAGGTTATACCTGTTGTTTGCTGCAACCAACCATCCGTTAAAAACTCTACACCGAAAATGAGAGCGTAGAACACATGTGGTATCAGCAGCAGAGTAAGGGTACTCAGCCTGTAAAAAATGCCCCCTATTTTCGCCACTTGCTCCGGTTTGACGCGCCCTGCCAGCCCGGCAATAATTCCGAATACGGAGGGCAGGGAGATAACGCGTTGCCACACCTCATTGCTCAGCCAAAGAATAATGAGCTGAAAGCATATCAATTGCCACAGCGCTTGTGGTGCTGTGGTGAGGGATTCCATGGCGATGCAAAATACAGCCATGGCTGTAAGGTTGGCAATAATGGTCGCTTTTTTCATTGCTGAGTAGTTATTTGATAATATTACACGCCTGCGTACCAATACACAGGCGTGTAATATTAAACATTAAAAATTAAACATTAAACATTAATAGTGCCCACCACGCGGACCGTTGAACCACTTCCAGGCGGTTTCAACAATGTGCAGGGCATCCTGGTGCTTGGGAATCCACCCCAGCACTTCCGCAGCCTTGCGGGCATCGGCAATCAGGCGGGGCGGGTCACCCTCGCGGCGCGGACCATACTCTACGGGGGCCTTCATGCCGGTTACCTTCTCGGCGGCATCGATAATCTCCTTAACGGAGAGCCCCTTGCCGGTGCCGAGGTTGAACCAGTTGGTGTCTCCACCCTTCATCAGATAGTCCAAAGCGCGCAGGTGGGCATCTGCCAAGTCATCCACGTGTATGTAGTCGCGGATGCAGGTGCCATCGGGCGTGTCGTAGTCTGTGCCGAACACAGTGATGGCGGGGCGCTCACCCTTGATGGCCTGTAAAATCACGGGGATCAGGTGAGACTCCGGCTCGTGGTCCTCGCCGATGAGACCGTCCTCAGAAGACCCGGAGGCGTTGAAGTAGCGCAGGAATACGCTCTTGAGGCCGTAGGCGCGTTCGCAGTCCTTGCAAACCTTCTCCAGCATGAACTTGGAGGCACCGTAGGGGTTGATGGGGTCTTGTTTCTCTGTCTCAGGGATGGGTACCTGCGTGGGTACACCGTAGGTGGCGCAGGTGGAGGAGAACACAAAACGCTTGCAACCGCCCAGCATCATGGCACGCAGTAGTACCAAGGGCTTGGCAATGTTGTTTTCGTAGTATTTCAGCGGGTCCGTTACGGACTCACCCACTTGAATAAAGGCAGCAAAGTGTACCACGGCATCAAACTTGCCGTTGATGAGCAGGGGATACACAATGGCGGGGTCGCCCAAGTCTCCCTTTACAAGGGTAACCTCTTTGTCTACAATGGCTGCGGGGTGTCCGTACACCATGCTGTCGAGCACGGTTACATCTGCCCCGGCTTTAACGAGCTGGCGCACGGTGTGAGAACCGATGTAGCCGCAACCGCCGGTAACGAGTACTTTCATGATGTTTTCTTTCTGGTTGAGTGAAATGGTTTAAAGCATGGCTGCCAACATGGCCTCCAGCTTGCGGATGTCGGCAGCAAAGCGGCGAATGCCGTCGGCTGTCTTTTCGGTGGCCATGGCATCCTCATTGAAGAGGAAACGGAAGCTCTTTTCATCTGCCGGCACGCGCTCAATGTCGCTGGCTTTGGCTGCTTCTTCGTTGAGGCAGGGGGTAACAGGCTCCTCGCTGGCAGCAAGCTCTGCCAGCAGACCGGGGGAGATGGTGAGCAAATCACACCCGGCAAGGGCAAGCACCTCTCCCTTGTTGCGGAAGGAGGCACCCATAATCTGCACGGGGTATCCGAACTTCTTGTAATAGTTGTATATGGTGCGCACAGAGACTACGCCGGGATCCGTCTCTGCGGTGTACTCCTCTTTGGTGTTGGCTTTGAACCAGTCCAGAATACGCCCCACGAAGGGGGAGATGAGGCGCACGCCTGCCTCTGCGCAGGCTACGGCCTGTACCAAGCTGAACAACAGGGTGAGGTTGGTGTGGATGCCCTCTTGCTCCAGCACGCGGGCGGCTTGGATACCCTCCCAAGTGGAGGCAATCTTGATGAGCACACGCTCGCGGGGAATCCCGGCGGCTTCATACATGCCCATAATGCTGCGGGCACGGGCCACGGTGGCCTCTGTGTCAAAGGAAAGGCGGGCATCTACCTCGCTGGATACGCGGCCGGGCACGCGCTTGAGAATCTCAAGACCAAATGCAACCACCACCTTATCAACGATTTCGTCCATCAGGGCGGGGGTTACCTCGCGACCCTTATAGGGGGCCACGGCCGCCTCCACAATGCTGCGGTACTCCGGCTTGGCGGCGGCGGCGAGAATGAGAGAGGGGTTGGTGGTGGCATCTTGCGGGGTGAACTCCTCCATTTGGCGGAAGTCGCCGGTGTCTGCCACGACGGTGGTGTACTGTTTCAGTTGCTCAAGTTGTGTTGCCATAAGCGTGGTAAATAGTATTACACGCGTATAGTATCACACAACACAGCACTTTTCAAGCCACTATTTCATATTCAATTCTACTGCGGGGTATTTTCTTGCGCAGATTGCACCTTGTCGGGGCAGGTCGGGAAGAGAGATAAAGTGAGGGTGACAGGTGCCATAATGATGCTGCCGGCCAGCATGGCGGTGTTAACGGTTACCGTTACCGGTATGTCCACCGCCACTAATGACAGCGCAGAAAGCGGGTAGGCATAGAGCGCATGCACTGTAGACTGCGGTGGCAAGGCCTTGATAACGCGGTGACTATCTTGCCCTGCATCCGTGAGTAGGGGCATATCGGGGTCTACACAACGCACTGTTTTGTTGTGGTAAGGAACCGCGCCTGCCGGTTTTTGAGAGAGCCACGGGCGGCTTGTGCGTTTCCAATAAGTGATATTCTTGCTTTTGTGCAGGGTAATTTCTCCGTACCCGGTTTTGGTGGGTACCGCTTGTGCCGGGTAGTGATGCTCGCTCGCTCCTTTTCCCATTGCGGAGAAAATACGTGATTGTCGGGTGTAGTAGTTGTGCAAGGGCGCTTCTACATACAGCGTGTTGCCTACCTTCCAAAACTTGCATTCGCGCTCTTCCAAATAAGCACCCTCTTGCCCCATGTTGTAAAAAATCTGATTGCTGTGCCATATACAGCTGCTCATCAGCAGTGCAATTAATAGCAGCAGGTATGTGTGTTTCGGTTGCATGCCTCCCGCAGTTTAGGTAAAATGTTATGTTGTGTCAAAGTTTTCGCATCAGTACACCTTGTGCCGTAAGTTCTTGGCCGATTTGGGGGAGATGACGTTTCTCTCTATCATCATATCCATCATTTTGGCGGCTCGGCCATAGCCTATGTTGAAACGGCGTTGCAGCAGGGCGGTGCCGGCCTTTTGCTCGGTTTTCACCAGCTCAACACAGCGGGCGTAAAGCTCCTCATTCTCTACCGTGGTCTCCGGCTCATCCTCTCGTTCCATCTCTGCCTCTGCGTATTGCATAAGTTGCTTCAAGAAACCGATGCCCTCCTTGAGCCCGTCTTTATCTATCGGGCCGTCTATCAGGTCATTGATGCACAAATCAAGAACCTCTCGGCCCTTTTCCAAAAGGTTTACCAATCTTTGCTTGCTCATGTGGTGAGGGGGGGGGGAAGAATAGGTTACGGTGCGTCGATAAGCACCTCTCGAGGGCGGGAGGTATTGCCGGAGGCGGGGCCGATGACACCGCGTTTCTCCATCATATCCATTATTTTGGCGGCGCGGCCATAGCCTATGCTGAAACGGCGTTGCAGCAGGGATGTACTGGCCTTGCGCTCTGTAATGACCAGCTGTACGCAGCGGGTGTAGAGCTCGGCGTCTTCATCGCTCATGCCGTTGCCACCCAAACGGCCACCACCATCACCACCGCCGGAGGCGCTGTCTGCATTGTTCATCTCGGCAGTAACCCCCTGCACAAAGTTTTGCTTGGCGTGGGCTGCACAGAACTTGACGATGGAGGCAATCTCGGGGTCGCTCACAAAGGCACCTTGGGCGCGGGTCATCTTGGTGATACCACCGGGGGGCAGGAAGAGGAAGTCACCCTTGCCCAGCAGGTTTTCTGCGCCGTTGGTGTCAAGAATCACGCGGCTGTCCAACGGGCTGGCTACCTTGAATGCCAAACGGCTGGGAATGTTAGCCTTGATGATACCGGTGATAACGTTGGCACGCGGGGTTTGCGTGGCGGCCACCAGGTGAATGCCTGCTGCGCGTGCCTTTTGTGTAAGGCGGGCAATGTAGTTTTCCAGGTCTTCTTTCACCTGCATCATGAGGTCTGCCAACTCATCAATAATGATAACGATGTAGGGCAGCTTGGCGGGTATTTCCTCATCTTGGTCGAAGTCGAACTCCCCTTGCTCCTCTTCCTCCATATCCTCAATGCCTTGGGAGTTTTCAATGTCTCGTACAATGGCATCTGCGGCATCGTAGCCCTCCGGCAGGGGATCATACTGCTCTGCAAGTTCGTCTTCATCCGGCTCGGGTACGTAATCCTCGGGGCGGTTGTTGAAGTCCTCAAAGTTGCGCACGCCCATCTTACTGAAGAGCTTGTAGCGGTGCTCCATTTCGTTGACTGCCCAACGCAGTGCCCCGATAACGCGGGATGCCACTGTAACTACGGGGCAGGCTAAGTGCGGTAATTTTTTGTAGGGCTGCATTTCCACCACCTTGGGGTCTACCAGAATGAGTTTCAGCTCATCGGGGCGGAACTTATAGAGCATGGACAGAATCATACTGTTCACGCAAACGGATTTACCGGAACCCGTGGTACCTGCCACCAAGGTGTGAGGCATGGCTGCCAAGTCGCCGATAACGGGGTTACCGTAAACATCTTTACCCAGTGCAACGGGGATACGCAGCTTTTTGGAGTGGAAGGCTTCGCTCTGCAGCAGCTCCCGCAGGAAAACAGGGGCTTTGGTGGCGTTCTCCAGCTCGATACCGATGGTGTTTTTGCCGGGAATGGGGGCAAGGATGTTGATGGACTTTGCCTGTGCCGCCAGCTTGAGGTTGTCTGCCAAGTTGGTAATTTTGTTCAGGCGCAAGCCCTTGGGCGGGTAAAACTCGTAGCGTGTGATACTGGGGCCGCGGGTGATATCTCCGGGCTCTACCTGTATTTTGAATGTTTCCAGGGCATCCATGATGCACTGCTGCGTTTCTCGCATTTCTGTTTCGGCGGCCTCGGTGTCCTCCTCTGCTACGGGTACATAGTTAAGCAGCTCGTAGGAGGGCAGGGGGTAGTCGTCCGACATGGCGCGGGTATCCTGCGGCAAGGGGCGGGGGGCTACTCGGGCGGATACGGTGGGGGCGGGTACCGGTCTCTGCATAGGTTGGGGGGCAGGCTCTGCAACAGGGCGTTGCGGTGCAACGGCTGCACGGCGTGCAGGTACCTGCGGGGGCGGCGGTACGTCCTCCTCATCCTCTTCTTCTTGGTGCCCCAGTCTGCGGTTCATGGCGTTGAGTACACGCGGGTTGACCAAGTTCTCCCGGTGGGGAGCCTGTTGAGCGGGGCGCTCGGTATCGGGTGCGTTGCGGCGCTCTATGGTTTCTTCAATCGGGCGCATCAGATCCAGCAGATTATCCGCAGAGTTTTGGTGTGTTTGCGGGCGGCGGGCACGCCCCGTGGGCGGGGCTTGTACCTGCACTGCTGCGGCACGGCGTTTATCTGCCTCTGCCAGCTGCTCTTCAAGAGAAAGAGGGCGCGGGTCCTCTGTGCGGGGGCGTGGTGTAACTGCGGGCTGCGGCTCCGGGCTGCGGGCCGGCTCCGGCTCATAGGCACGCAGCGGGGGTGGCCCGGTTTGAATGGTAGGCTGCTTGGGTACAGAGAAATCTTGCGGTTGTTGTTGGGTGCGTGCGGGCTGCGGCTCCGGTGTGGGGGGAAGCGGGCGCGGTGTTTGGCGCGGGGGTAAGGTGCTGCTTTGGCGTGGGGGTAAAGTTGTAGCTGGGCGCGGAAGCGGTAATTGCTGCTGCGTGGGTTTCTGTGCAACTTGCTGAGGCTGCGGGGCTTGGGGACGGTTGTTGTAATCTTGTTTCCAGTCCGTTTCCTGCTCTTCGAATCCGTCCTCCGACTCTTGCACGGGGGCGGGCGTGCGGCGTATCTTATACCAAATGTAACGCGCGGCCCGTGCGATGGCGCGGGAGATGGTTTTGGTATCTGCCCAAGCTTGCTCAGCCAAACGCTTGGCCGATACGCGGGAGAATACTACCAGTGCCACCGCATGGCTCACCACGGTAATAACACCTGCCCATACTGCGCCCAACAGGGCTGCAAATATACAAGTACCCAACAGGTACCCCAGTGAACCGCCTGCGGATTTCAGGTTGTTGGCCTGTACCCACCCTTGCAATATCCATTTCTGAATATCCAAAAAGGCGCAGGCAAACAACACCATGCAAAGGGCGGATACCCATTGCCGCAAGCGCGGTGTTTGCGGATAAAAAAGCATGCCCCCACTCACAAAAGCGGTGAGCAGGGCTGCATAAATGGCCCCACCACCCAAAAAGGCTCGCAATAAACCTGCCAAGTACAGCCCGGGCACACTCAACCAGTTGGTGCAGGGGGCTTCTGCTGCTGTCTCATATGTTTGCGGGTTCAGATACGCCCAGCCCATCTCCTGGTGATTGTAACTAACCAAAGATGCTGCTACTAAAATGCTGAAAAAGAGCACACCTGCGCCGATGATTCGGGTAGGTCTGGTGCTTTTCGGAAGCGGTTGGTCGGTATATCTGTCGGTATCAAAATCCATTGCGTGCGCCCGCCCATCATACTCCATCATGCCGTTTTTTTCAAGCTCAAATTGCGTTCTATTTTTCGCGCGCGCCTTAGCCCGGGCTTTTCTGCCTGTTATTGTATGATTCAGACAAAATTATAACATGAAATTTAGCCATCTGTCGCAAATTTGTGTTGACTCAAACGCCCATCCGCTGTACAATAGCTGCGCCTTGCTGGGCCGGGTGGCTTGGCGGGAATATCAACCAACTTAAATATACATCTCACTATTATGGCTAAATACGCTATTAACGGTTTCGGACGCATCGGCCGCAACGTGCTTCGCGCCATGTCCCAGACCGAGCTCGAGAAGGTTGTTGCCATCCACGACCTTACCCCCATCGCTACCACCGCTCACCTGCTCAAGTATGACTCCACACAGGGCAAGTTCAACGGTACCATCGAGATCGACGGTGACAACCTCGTTGTAAACGGCCACGCCATCAAGATTGTTGGCGGCATGCTGGGCCCCGATCAGCTCCCCTGGGCTGAGCTCGGTGTAGACGTTGTTCTTGAGTCCACCGGTCTCTTCACTGCTCGTGAGAAGGCTGAGGGTCACATCAAGGCCGGCGCTAAGAAGGTTCTCATCTCTGCTCCTGCCAAGAACCCCGACCTCACTTTCTGCATCGGCATCAACGATGACGAGTACGATGCTGCCAAGCACAACATCGTGTCCAACGCTTCCTGCACCACCAACTGCCTTTCCCCCATGGTTAAGGTTCTCAACGACAAGTGGGGCATTGAGAAGGGCATGATGAGCACCATCCACTCATACACCAACGACCAGCGCATTCTGGACCTCCCCCACAGCGACCCCCGTCGTATGCGCGCTGCCGCTATCAACATCATCCCCACCACCACCGGTGCTGCTAAGGCTATCGGTGAGGTGATTCCCCAGCTCAAGGGCCTGCTCAACGGCGCTTCCTTCCGCGTTCCCACCCCCACCGGTTCTCTGACCGACTTCGTGGCCGTGCTGAAGAGCGACGTGACCGTTGAGGAAGTGAACGCCGCCATGAAGGAGGCAGCCGAGGGTCCCCTTAAGGGCATCCTTGAGTACTCCGAGGAGGCTCTCGTTCTCCAGGACATCGTTTCCAACCCCCACTCCTGCATCTTTGACGCCGGCTTCACCTACGTTGTTGGCGGCAACATGGTTAAGGTTTGCGGCTGGTACGACAACGAATGGGGTTACTCCAACCGTGCCGCTGAGGCTATGAAGAAGCTGGGCGACTCCATCGCCTAAGTCCTTCTCAGCTTAAGCTGACCATTATTTCCTGCGGGTGCATGTTTCGGCATGCACCCGTTTTCTGTATATCTCGCTGGCTCTCTGCCTCAGGCTGTTTTCACTAAAACACCTGCAAGGTGGTAAATTGTAATTTATCGGGGTGTTTCCATGCGTCTTTCGAAGCGCGGGACTTGAGTCCCGCTAGTTGCCACCAAGCAGTTAATGTAAGGTGGGACTAAAGTCCCACGCTCCGAAAATAATCATATTCACCCCGCTAAACTTCGATTTTTTGCTTGAAAATGCGCGATATTAGGTAACAAAAAAGCCGTAATTCATGAGAATTACGGCTTTTTCAGTACCAGCTGTGGGACTCGAACCCACACTCGTTAGAACTCGATTTTGAGTCGAGCGCGTCTACCAATTCCGCCAAGCTGGCATGTGAACGGTTGGTGTGCGCAAATTAAACCAGAAACAGAGCCTAAAGTCAAGGGAAATTTAAGATTTTGGGCAGATAAAATGATTTTTTTGGGGAAATGATGACATTTAATCGCCGCTCCGCAATTTGGAGAGCCATGCGGGGTCTTGGTGCAAGGCGTGTTCAATGGCAATGAGGTCAAAGGCTTGGGCACGGAGCATGCGCAAAATGCTTTCCATGGCACGGTAGGCTGGGGTGGCGTGAGCCATGGCGTAGTTGTGCTCTTTGCCTATGCCGCCTGCGCTGATGGTGGGTTTGCCGGTGAGCATACGCACCCAAGCGGCGAGTGTGAGCGGGTTCCCCTCCAACGCGGGGCGGGCGTAGTGTATGGCAGAGCAGTGAAAAATATCCACCCCGGCATCGCAGAGGGGGTGCAGCAGTTGCTCCAGCTCGTGTGCGGTGTTGGCAAGTCTGGCGTTATCGTGTCCGGGTTTCCATTGAGCCAGCCGAAAGATGATGGGGAAACTGCGCCCCACGGCTTTACGCACGCTATGGATGACCTCGCAGGCAAAGCGTGTGCGGGCGGCAATGCTGCCGCCGTATTCATCTGTGCGGTGGTTGGTTTCTTTCCATAAAAATTGGTCGATAAGGTAGCCATGGGCGCCGTCAATTTCTACGGCATCAAAGCCCAGGATACGGGCATAGCCGGCAGTGCGGGCGAATGCCACTTTAACTTCCTCCATCTGCTGCCGACTCATAGGGGTCGTTATTTGTTGCAGGGTGGTGGGGGATATGCCGGAGGGGCCTATGGCCGGGGCGGCATCATCCGCTTGTCTTGCCATGCCGGCATGGTAGAGTTGCGGTGCAATTTTGCAGCCACAGCTGTGCACCGCGCGGCAAATGTTTTTCCACGCGCGCAGGGAGCGTCCGCCGTAAAACACGGGAGAGCTCGGGGTGAGTGCCGCAGTGGGGGTGTCGATGGCCAAGCCCTCTGTCAGGATGAGTGCCGGCTCATTTTCTGCCCGCACGCGGTAATATTGCTCCATTTGTGGGGTGGGTATACCGTTTGCCACGCTGTGTTGGGCTGCGGGCGCCATAATGATACGCCCGTGCAGTTGAAGTTTGCGGTGGGTAAAGGGGCGAAACAGGGTTTCTATCTCTCGCAGGGCAGGGACGAGGTGTGTGTTCATGTAGGCTATGGTAGCATACATCCCCGCGCATTCAAGGAGTTAGAAAAACTGTTTGCCTTATAGCCCCAGTACACAGCGCAGGGCAAAGGCGGTGGGTAGATTTTTGGGCGGGGTTAACACCTCTGCCCCGGGCACTTGTGTCGCAAATGCGGGTTTGGGGTTAACAAGCACGGCGCGGTCGCAGATAGAGAGCATGGGGAGATCTGCCGCGCTGTCGGTATAGCCGATATCTGCGTGGGTGATGCCCAGCTCTGCCAAGCGCACCAGTTTGTTGGCTCCCTTGTTGTTGCCCGGGGCGGGGATGCGGGGCATAAAGGGCACGCTCTCAAAGGGCTCTGTGGGGGTGCCGATGGTGTGGGTAAAGCCTAGGGCGGCTCCCACATGGCGGGTCCACCAGTCGGGGGAGGCGGAGCAGAGCACGGTGGTATCGCCCGCTGCTTGGTGAGCGCGTAATTTCTCCAGCACAGGGGGATAGAGCGCGGGGAGAATCTCTTGTTGCACGAACTCACGGCAGTGTTGCTCCAGTTGTTTGGCAGGCATGTGCCAAGCGTAGGCCAGGAAAGCACGTTTCATGAGCTCCGTGTTAAAGATGTGCAGCCCCCTTAATACCCCACAGGGTGTTACGGCTGCCAAATACAGCCGTCGCCACCCGTGATGGCGCAACACCCAACGGCAGAACCGTAGTTGAGAATCCCCCGCAAACAGGGTGCCATCCATGTCAAACAGAGCTGTCATCAGTAGTCTGTGTGGCGGTTACGCCATTTCCATATAATCATGATGATAAGGCCCATGATGGCACCGCCCAAGTGCCCGGCCTCGCCGCCGGCGTTGTGCCCGCTGGATAAGATGACAACGGTGGCAATGCCGAGGATGATGAGCGCAAAGCTGCGCATGGTGAGGGTAACGGGCGGAAACAGCAGGCTGATGCGGGCATCCGGGTACAAAAAGGCGGTGGCTATCATTACCCCGTATATGGAGGCACTGGCACCAACCATGCCGATGAACGGCCAAACGGCACCATACATCCAGTGCCCGAGCAAGGCGGAGAACAATGCCCCTGCCACGCCGCACACCAAGTAAAAGGCCAAAAACCGCTTAGGCCCCATAATATATTCAATGTGCGGGCCGAAGAAGAAGAGTGCCCACATGTTGAAGACGAGGTGCCCTATGTTGGCATGCAAAAACTGGTAGGTAATAATGCGCCAGAGCTCACCCTGCACAAAGCATGTCTCCCAAGAGAAATAGCCGAGCTGTGTGAGAAAAGGCTCGTATACCCCCGGGGCTATGGGTATCTGCCTGAAAAGCCCCACAATATACACCACCACACAGATGATGATAAGGGAGTGTGTGACGCTGAGCTGTTGCCGTTCCATAATTTTGTTTTACGGTTTAGACACCGCTTAGGGGCATTTTGTTCAGGAATGGTCAGAAATTGTGTCGGGTGGCAGTTTGGTTGCCATGGCTGCAATCTCATCATAGGTGAGAATATGCTCAATGAGGCAAGCTACTTCATCCGCACGCTCCGGCGCCAAGCCGGCAATCTCCGTCATGAAACGGTGCAGGGTATTGTGCGCTGCGATAACGTGCTCTGCATATTGCTTACCCGCCTCCGTAAGTTGAATGGGGGCATATTGGTGGTAGTCGATGAGTCCGGCCTCGGCCAAGCGCCTCATGGCTGCGGTAACGCTGGGCTTTTTGACGCCGAGCATTTGAGCAATATCGCTCACTTGGGCGGCACCATGCTCTTTGCACAGCAAGCCTATGGCCTCCAGGTAATCCTCTGCGCTGCGGCCAAGACGTTTCTTGAGTTCAATGGGTTGGTGATGTTGGGTCATGACTGTTTCTCGAGCGTGGCAACGCATTCCAAATGTTTTGTTTGGGGGAAGAGGTCGAAGGGCTGCACCTCCACCACCTTGTAACCGGCTTTGTCAAACTCTGCCAAGTCTCGTATTTGTGTGGCCGGGTTGCAGGATACATAGACCACCCTCTTGGGCCCAAAGGCAAAGAGCTGGTTAAGGAACACCAAGTCGCAGCCTTTGCGGGGCGGGTCTATCACCACCGCCGTTTCTTCTGCGGGGAAATCCACCTGCTCAAAGATGGCCTCTGCACTGGCGGCCAGGAAGGATGCATGGGTAATGCCGTTGCTGCGGGCATTGGCGCGTGCCCAGTCTGCACTGGTTTCGCTCACCTCTACACCCAATACCTTTTCAAAGCGGTGGGCAAGGGACAGTGCAAAAAGCCCGCTGCCGCAGTAGGCGTCTACCAAGTAGCGAGCGCCGCTTGCGCATGCTTGCTCTGCCACATAGCCGGTAAAGGCGGGCAGAATATAGGGATTGTTTTGGAAGAAGTCTCCCGCCAAGAAGTTGAAAGTGAGCTCCCCTACATGCTCTGTACAAATAGCGTTGTTGTTGGTGATAACCGTGCCCTCCGAGGCTCGCATCAGAATGGTAGCGCCTCGGCGGTATTGCGCTGCCGCTGCATGCACGCTCTTGCGCACGGTGGGCAGGGCGGCGTTAAGCTCATCCATGGCAATGGGGCATTGCTTAATATCGCACACCTCGCTGCGGGAGCCTACTTTCAGGAACCCGATGTTGCCGATCTTGGCATCCTTAGGCTTATGGAAATGCGGGGTGATTTTGCTGCGGTAACCGTAGGTAACGGGGGAGGGTATGGCCGGCTTTACCGGTAGCTCAAGCCCGGCTTGCAAGCGCAGCAAATCTGCCACTTGCTCGGTTTTCCATTTAAGCTGAGCCTCATAGTTGAGGTGTTGGTATTGGCAGCCTCCACAGTAGCCGAACACGGAGCAACGCGGCTCCACACGCTCGGGGGAGGGCTCTAACACCTCCACTAAATCTGCGCATGAGCAGTTTTTGTCATTTCGGTACACGCGGGCGCGCACCTTCTCACCCGGTAAGGTGTAGGGTACAAATACAACCCAGTTATCAATACGGCCTACACCATCTCCTTGGTTGGAGAGGTTCTCTATGGTAAGCTCTATCTCCTGATGGTAAGCAAATGGTACCGGTACAAACTTCCTCGGCGGGGTGGGGGTGGTGTTTGCGCTCATTCCTTATCAGTTCTTTTTGCTTTGTCCATTAACATCCAACGGAAGATTCTTGGGCAGAGACGGCGAGCGCAACCCACGCAGCTCTGCTGCATTGGGGGCGGGTGCTGCGTTTTCACCGCTGCTGGCGGCTTCCTCCGGCGGGGCAAAGTGCCCCATGCGCAAACCACTGCGCCCGGGAATGGCTGAGGTAGATTGGTAAGTGGGGGTGGAAGATTGGGTTACAGGGTCAGCGGGCAGGCTCATGGTATCGCTGGTGGCTACAATGCCACCACTTGCATTTTGCAAGGCGGCTGCGGCAGCTTGCTGCTCTGCCGTGGGGGTGATAGTAGCTGTTTGTTTGGCTTCTGCCTTGGGCGCGGGGGTGTCCTCTGTTTTCTTTTGAGAGAATACGGAGCAGGATGCCAGTACCATGGTGCTGCATAATGCAATTGCTGTCAGACTCAATCTGTTCATGTGTCTATCTTAACATGCCCTCTTTCAGGGTGCAAGCCTAAATCATGTTCCTAACGGGTTAAATGTGCTTTTATCTGTCTTAATGGGGCAGAACTCGCGTTTATGTCAATAAAATTACAACTTTTGACATGAATTGGCTTGACATTACGCCAGAATAATGTAAACTCTCCCCCACCAAAACGAAAAACCAATTCTCATTTTACTTATGGCACACACTCAGTCCGCTAAGAAGCGCATTCGCCAGACGATTGCCCGCACGGCAGTCAACCGTTCCGTCATGTCCCGTGTTCGCACCCTCCGCAAGAAAGTTGCCGAGGCTGTAACGGGTAACAACAAGGAGGCCGCTGTAGCTGCTTACAACGTATTTGCTTCCGCTATCGACAAAGCCGCTAAGAAGGGCGTAGTGCCCGCCAACCGCGCCGCTAACTACAAGAGCAAGGCCGCCAAGGCTGTGGCTACCATCGCCTGAGTTCCTTTTCAGGTTTTCCGTTTTCAGCGGGGTATCGATTGACGAATCGGTGCCCCGCTGTTTTGCGTCTGAGCCCCCGGCAGGGGGGCCGAGCTATCATGCAAACGGCGTAACCGTGCGCAGTGTATACAATAAAACCGCAGCCTTTAAAGACTGCGGCTTTTAAATTGATGTAGAGGTTATGGATTATTCCTCAATCCCCAGCACTTGTTTTACGGTGATGGCATCCGTGCAGGGCGTGGGCATATCGCACTCACCCTGCATGCAGGGATGGCACGGGATGTGGTTGCAAATATGGCGGTGGCCTTCTCCCATGCAGATGCCGTAGCGCTCTGCCAAGCGACTTGCCATGATAACGGTACATGTTGCACCCGCAGCGGCTGCCAGCTGAGGCAGCAAGCCGTCCACGGCGTAGAGCTTGGTCTGCGGTCCCATATACTGCTGCACGGTTTCGGGTGTGCAAATTTGGCAGGCAATGCCCAAACGTGCGGCCATTTCTTTGGCGGCAGCTTCGTCTGCCTGCAAGGCGAGCAGGGTAGCACCACCCAGCTCTTTGACGAGTTCTGCCCATTTTTCCTCGGCCCAGCTATCAGCCTTACCCAGTGTAGAGAAGGGTGCAATGAAGGTACCGGTGGCGGACTCGTTGCCTGTGGCGGGGCTATTTAAGTCTGCCTCCAATGTTTGGAGCGCGTGGTGCCAACGTATGTTTTCCGTGTAATCCTGTGCTCTGTTACGCGGAGCACCTGTGTGGGTGGAGGTATAACGGCTACGTGCTTTTCGAATGCCACTGTTGTCGAATGCGGCAACATACATGGGCATCAGGCTCTTTAAGTTCTTAAACAGCTTTTTGCAGCCCTGAAGCATAATGAGGATGTCGAAGGGTCCGTCTTTATAAATCTCATCTGCATCCAGTTGTTGTACCACGCTTGTTTTTTCATCTGTTGTGCAAACATGGGTAACGGTGGGAGTAAGCGTTTGCCAGAATCCCTTTTGCTCGGCTTTACAAAGCACGGTAATCTGGGCGTCCGGGCGGCTCGCTTTAAGCAGGCGCAGAGCCGGTATCACGTAAACGGCTTCATCAAAGGAATCCGGCATTTCTACCAGCATACGGAATGGTAACTTGCCGTATTGAATCATTAGGCCTCTTTGCAGCGTATCTTGAGGAGCAAAGCGGTTGGTGCATTTCCAACGGTGGTGCATCCAGAATCCGTCCAAGATATTCTCGTTCTGGCATTTTTCCAAAGCCAGGTTCACCTGCATGGTGATCTCTTCCAAGGTGTCGCATCCCTCGGGCAACTCTATGATTCTGCCCAGCTCTGCCTCCCATTTGCCTAAAGATACATTGCGGGTAAATACACTTAACAGATGCCCTTTGCCTTTGCATCGCTTGTATAACAAAGCCGGCAGGGGGGTAACACCTGTAGATTTACCGAAATAGGGAAGGAAAATACCCTCTTGAGTATATTGGTCGCTGAGCACCCCGAGCAGCCCACCTGTTCTGGCAAGTTTAAAGACGGCGCGCAAGCCTTCTTCCTTGCTGAACATTTGGCAGCCGAACTTGGTGCGCAAGTTGTATACAATCTTCTCTAACAAGGGGTTGCTGAGTCTGCGGTACATGCAGCCATAGTTTTCAACCTCGTTAAAGTGGGGGCGTATGCGTGCCAAAATCTCCCAGTTGCCTGCGTGGGGCACACAACAAATGGCCGTGTGCCCATCCTTACCACAATTAACGAAGCTATCACCACCGATAATGCCGATGGATTTGGCTTCCTCCTTATCCGTCATGAGCCCGGTTTTAAGGGAGCATGCCAAGTTCATGCTGGTGCGTACAATGTTGCGGCACACCATCGGCCCCAATTTATCGGGCCTCAGCATGGGGTTAGCGACAATGCGCAAATTGCGTGCAACAATGCGCCGGCGGGATGGCATGGAGGCCCACACCAAATAGCCGATGCCTCTGCCGAAAAGAGCAACTGCTTTAATGGGCGTGATACGGAGTACAGCACACATCAATTTATACCCCCATGCTCCCAACTTTTGAGAAAAGGTGGTTTTGATGGGTTTGTTTTTTTCTTCCTCGGCCATGGCGAGCTGTTTTTAGTTAAAGGTGTAGGCTCTTTTGATGTAGAAAGGCTTGCGGGTGTAGGGATCCCACACTTTTTCTCCGGGTTTGCAGCCGGTGTAGTCCAAGTGGTGGTGCGGATAATAGGGGGAGATGATGACATTGCTGTACTCAGAGGTCAGCCCATAGGGGATACCGTCCGGCCCCTTGCTGATGTTGTTTGTGTCAAGGAAACTGGAGGGGGGCAGATAATCGGAGGGGATGCTTCTCCACTTTTGGCTGGCGGGTTTGCCGTTAACGTCTTTGATGACCATAGCGGGGCGTTCGCCGGGGTATTCATCTCTTACAAAGGCTTGTACGCCTTGGTAAATAATGCAAGAGCTCAGGGAGCTGAGCCCCAGAAGTGCAACGGCAAGGGTAATGATACGCTTGTTCATGGTGATTTAATGAGTATTTACTTGTTGATATTGATAAGGGTGCAGTTCTACACGCCCCTCTTTGAAGACCGGGCAGTAGAGGTGTTGTTTAATGGCATCTCGAATCTCCGGGTAACAATCCCGCAGACTTTCCAGTGCCGGTTGAAGAATAACGATATGCCTTTGCGGGATAGCTACTTTACCGATGCTGCCACCACGCGGAACGGAGCCGAAAACGGGTTTCCCCCCGTGCAAATCTACTTTAAGCTCGGGTTGCCCGTTTAACGTTTCAATGTAGCACGTAATGTTTACTGTGGTTGTTTGGCGGGTCAGGGGACCGAAAGCGCGCTCGATAATGAACTCTGCATAGCCGTCATGAAAACGGAATGCCATGCCCCGAGCTTCTGCAAAAATGGAGAAGAAACCATCTTGCTTGATGCAGCAGGTGTCTCTCAAATAACGGTTAACATCGTCCTCTCGAATGATGATAGGCTCCCCGGCCGCCGTTTTATTGCAGATAAGCCGTGTCAAATTGCGGGAGGGGATATTGTCATTATAACCCTCTATGTCACTGATATCCTGAGGTTGCCACATCCTGACGGTAACACAGGTAAGCGGGCATATAAAAAGAAGAAAAGCGATGGCTGCAATCAGCTTCCATACGCCAATGTGCGCCCATATTCGTCTGAGGCGAGATACGGCTCGCTCCCCGTTATCCTCGGCATCTTCCCCCTCTGTATCATACAGGGTACCATGGGTTACATCATCGCCCTGTACCTCATTACGGCGAAAAAGCCCTCCCCACAGCGTCCGAAAATCCGTGCGCCGTCTCTTACTGTTTCGTTTTCTGTTTTGTCCGGTTGCCATGAATACGGTGGGGGCTGCCGAAAACCGTTATCAACTTGCTCGCCTTATATGTTAAATCCAAAGCGCACGTATTGCAAGTTAAAAGAGCGTCAGAGTGCCGAGTTTAATTAAAAAGCGTGCCGTTAAGCACGCTATATGGGGAGAAAAAGCGGTAAGAGCACATCATGATACCCCCATAGCCCATTTGAGATACTTCTCCGACTCCGACCAAAGAGTCTTGCGATTGGGGCACCCCAGCACCACGACAACCACGGCTTGCCCGTTCATGGCACCGGATGAAATGAGGCAATGCCCCGCGGCATCCGTGTAGCCGGTTTTCATGCCATTAACCCAGGCATATTTGTTGAGCAGCTTGTTGGTGTTGTTCATTTGGCGGGGGGAGCCATCTGCCAAAGTGAAGAAATAGGTGGGGGTGTCAACGCACTCGCGGATAATGGGGTTGACGTATGCATAGCATGCAGCCAGTGCCATATCTTTAGCGGTGGAGTACTGGGCCCCCGGCAAGCCGTGTGGGTTAGCAAAGTGGCTGTTGTGCATTTTCATGCGGCGGGCGCGGGCATTCATGCGTGCAACAAAGGCCTCTTCACTGCCGGCAGCATCCCTGGCAAGGGCGTATGCAACATTGTTATAACTGCCTGTCAACATGGCTTGCAGCATGGAGCGGCGGGTGAATTTCTGCCCCGGTTTAATTTGTCTGAGACCGGTGGAGTAGCCCTTCTTGCGGTCATCTTCAGATATGGTGACCAAGTGGTCCATATCCCCGGCATCGCATACGCACAAAGCTGTTACAATTTTTTGTGTACTGGCAACCTGGCGGCGTTCATTCGCATTGTGAGAGAACAGCACACGCCCCGTGCGCGGATCCATAACACACACAGCTTTTGCCCATTGTGCTTTGGGGGCAGGGGTATGGGGTTGCGCCAACGGGCGTGCCGGTACCAGCCTGCCGTGCCCTGCGTTGTAGCCATAACTGTTCACCTGCGGAACCGGGGTTTGCCCGTGGATGACGGGGGCCCCGCCGTATCGGTATGAGCTGCCTGCATAGGTAGGCTGACAGTTGCATAAAATACCGATGAAACAGATGCTTGATATCAGAGCCAGAATGCGCATGGCGCGCATTGTATCACGCCCCTCGCCCCCTGACAAGCACTATCTGCGTGCATGACGGTTTCATGTACGTTAATGCAGCCACGGGAGGGGGGCATCGTGAAAGCGAGAGCAAGGTAAAGCGACTGATACAAAAAAATCATGCTTGCCAAAGTGCTGCTGCTGTGTTATAGTGCGGCAAACACACAGATATGCCACAAACAACGGAACTATATCGCCCGAACGCCGCCATCATTTATCAACGCGCTGATGGTACAGTATTGGTGTGTGAGCGCGTTAAGCCTGCCGGTGCCTGGCAGTTTCCGCAAGGTGGTATCAAAAAAGGCGAGTCTGCCATGAGCGCAGCCTGCCGAGAGGGTATGGAGGAAACGGGGTTTCGCCCCAATGAGTACAATGTAGTGGCTGAGCATGGCCCCTACCGCTATGATTACCCGCCTGCCGAGCGCGAGCGCGTGCTGCGTAAACGCGGTATCCCCTATGCCGGGCAAGAGCAATACTACTTCCTTTGCCGTATGCACAGCGATGCTGCAGAGCCGTGGTTGGACAATAAGGAGTTTCGTGCCTACAAGTGGGTGCAACCCGCGGATTTTGATTTCTCTGCCTTGCCGGCGTTTAAGCGCGGTGTGTACGAGCAGGTGATGCGAGACTTCTTCGGGGTTCATACAAAATGACTCCTGTAGCTCATATTCGTTCGCTCTTTGCGGATAAGTTCGGCGTGCCGCGCCAGCCTAATTTGGCGCCGCATGTCATCAGCGAGATTGTGTTTGAGCCGAGCTTTCGCAACCCGGATTGCATACGCGGGCTGGAGGGTTTCAGCCACCTGTGGTTGATATGGGGCTTTCATTGCAATGAGGCGGCGGGGTGGAGCCCCACGGTGCGCCCACCGCGTTTAGGCGGTAATACACGCGTGGGTGTGTTTGCAACGCGTTCTCCCTTTCGGCCCAATGGCTTGGGCTTATCTGTCGTCAAGCTGGTCTCCATAGAACCCGGGCCTGTTATACGGGTATCAGGCGCAGATTTGGTGAATGGTACACCCATTTATGATATCAAGCCATACGTGCCGTATGCCGATGCCGTGACAGATGCCGCCGGTGGGTTTACGGAGGCTCCGCGCCCGCTTTTACAGGTGCAGGTGGAGTGCCGCATGCCCGCCCATGCCACTGCAGAGTGGCAAGCTGCCATGAAAGAGGTGCTGGCACTGGACCCTCGCCCCGCCTACCAAGATGACCCCGAGCGCGTGTACCACGTGGTGCTGCTGCCGTATGAGGTCAGTTTCCGTGTGCAGCAGGGGGTAGCCCTGGTCACCTCGATTATTCGTGCCAAATGAATGCCCTACGCACAGCCTTTGAGCAGAGCACGGCAATGGCACCGCAGCAGGGCTGCTCTGTGTCTGTATGGCAAAACGGGCAAGAGCTTTGTACCCTGTGCGCGGGGGATGCCCGCCCGGATTCCCCTTGGCAGCCGCATACCTTAGTGCCTATTTATTCTGCCACCAAAGCGGCAGCGGCGGCATGCTTATTGCAGGCGTTGTATGATTGCTGCCGTGGCCCCGAGCTGGAAATCGGTGCCCTTTGGCCGCGTTTCCCTTTGCCCCATTGCACTATCGGGCAACTGCTTTCTCACCAATGTGGTTTGGCCGCCTTAGAACAGCCCGCCCCGTTGGAGGATTTGGAGCAGTGCCGTGCGGCGATAGAGTCTACCACGCCTTTGTGGCAGCCACCTCACCATGGGTACCACCCGCAAACCTTCGGCCCCATGGTGGATATTTTGATGCTGGAGCTCACGGGGCAGCGAGTGTCCGATTATTGGGAGTCTCATGTGCGCCGCCCCCTGGGGCTTGAGTTTTATATAGGCCATTTACCGCAAGAGCTTTACCCACAAGTGGCGCATTTGCGTACGGCCCGCATGCTCGGCAGCATGCCGCGTACTCCCTTTTATAAGGAGTATTTTGATGCGAACTCGCCTGTACACAAGGCGTTTAACAGCATTAACGGCTATAACTCTGCCAGGGAGATGAACACCCCTGCCGCGTGGCAATGTGGCTCCCCCGCAAAGGGCGGGGTGGCATCTGCCCGTGGTTTAGCCTCTTTTTATCAGGCTCTGCTGGGGCTGTTGCCTCAATCTCCCTTTGCCGCAGATGTGGCGGAGTGGATGAGTACCCCGCAATGCAGTGGGCAAGATCTCACCCTGTTGCAGCATAGTGCCTTTACCTGTGGTGCCATGTGTGAGCCTGCCGAGTTTTTCCCCGGTGGTGGTTTCGGGCATGCCGGGGCAGGTGGCTCATTGGGCTGTTGTGCCCCGCAAAGCGGGGTCTCCTTTGCCTATGTTATGGGCAGTATGGAGCTGGGCAACCTGCCCGGGCCGCGTGTACAATGCCTTTTAGAGGCTTTGGGCACTTATCTGTTAAAGAGCCGCTCTGCTTCCCGCACGGAATCCAGTTCAAGGTCATACATTACATCGACCTCGGGTATGTAATGCTCGTGTTTATACGGCTCTGCTTTAGAGGTGAGGTACAGCTCATGCTCCTCACCATTTTTCATGGTAATAAGCATGAATACCGGGCAAATTTTTGTTTTGGTTTTCAGCAATGGGTTAAAGTCATTATCAAAAACGTGCACATACACATCCTCCACCCCGGCATCTGTCGGCAGCTCTGCCAAGGCTAATGCGTGTTGATGCTCGGTATCCCACCCTTTTAACAGGCAGTGTAAATGCCATGGTTTGCTGAAGGTGTAGGCATAACAGGTTGCACAAAGGGTGACAAGCAGTATCAACAATATGATATGGAGCTTTTGTGGCTTTGGTATTTCTTTTTTGGGGGCAGAGAGTACAGGCGGAAGCTCGCTTCCGGCATCTACATTCACATAGGTGTCTAAGCCACACGCGCAAATGGTGCAGTGCGGGGTTTCGTAACAGGCCTCTGCCTGCACATTTTTCATCAAAATCCAGTTGTTGTCTTGCAGCAGCAAAACGCGGTTGTTGTCTGCATACAAATGATACGCGCGGTATTTATTAACCCTGCTGTCACTGCCGCCGGGGCGTCTCATGGTGTCCAGGGAGGTGTACAGAAAAATCCCCGCAATTATCATGGTAACGTAATTGGCATAGCATGCCCCGAAGATGAGTAATGCCGCCCAAAAAAACGTCAGCACATAGCGCGTATAACGTGCATTCTTTGATGCTTTCAGCAGGGCTGTGGCATCTGCCGCTTCTCTTAATTGTAAGCGAGAGGCAGAAAAACGCACGGGGTTTTCCAATGCCATATCCAACGGCGGGGGAATAAGCTGCTCACGGTTGGCTTTGCCGATATGGGCGTTGATATAACGCAGGGCTTCTTTGCGGCGGGCCTCTGTCTCTGCCGTTAAGATGAGCGACTTATGGGAACCGTGGGCAAGTTGCAGGGAGATGGTGGTACCCATTCTGCGTGCCCAGACGATGGAATCCCAAGTGAAAAACGTGCTGTGGTATTTGCTCTCGCTCAAAATACCGCTTTCGGTCATGGTATAAAAGAACGAGTCTACCGCCTCCAGTTGGGCTTGTATCTTATTGGCTGTGCGTTTACCCAAATACCAAGCAAACAGGCAGAACAATAGCAAGGCGGGTACATCAATGTACGGGTCAAGCAGATTCTCTCCATCATCTTTTATGATGTAGCGAATAATCAGGTAGCCCACTATCGAGGCTAGGAGTGTGCCACGCCTGAGCTTTTTGATAAACCCTTGTTGCCAAGTGTTGTCCAGTTTGCCGCTTTTGTATACCATGGGGGTGTTTTGTTATGAGTTGCTCCGGGCGGGGATTAGTCTAACCGCAGGGTTTTACCGGGCGTGGGGATGATGATGTTTGCGCCCGGTAGTTTGGTGCTCAGCTCAGCTTGCATGGAGGCTGTGGCCTGCGGGTCGCCGTGTACCAGAACTACCGTTTTGGGGGCGAGGCGGCAGGCGTAGTCGATAAGGGCTGCACGGGTGGCGTGCCCGGAGAAGTCAAAACACTCAATACGGCAAAGCAGGGGGTAGCCTTGCCCTTTGCCGTTGGGTTTGACAATATCCCCGTGGTTGGTAGCTTTAATGCGGCCTGCGGGGGAGTCCGGGTCGCTGTAGCCTACAAAGAGGATGGCATCTTTGGGGTGCGGGAGCACCTGGGCAGCCATGTTGTAAGACACGGTGTGCTCACTCATCATACCGCTGGATACCAAGTAGATATTGCCGGGGCTGACTACCAGCGGGGCTTTGCCTTGTTTGGGCAGGCCGTGTGTCTCCACGTTGTCCTTGAGTTTGTAGCCGGGGTTAAGGCGCGGGGTGGAGTCCGTAAGTTTGTCGTAAATGAGCGTAATCTTGGAGCTGAGCCCGCCAAAGTAGATGGGAACATCGGGGATGAGCCCTTGCTCCTTAAAACGCCCCAGCTCACAGAGCAGCTCTTGGCTTTTGCCCAGTGCAAACACGGGTATGAGCACGGCCCCGCCGTCCTCCAGCACCTCTTTTATGGCGTTGGCAAAACGCAATAGCTCCTTTTCACGGGTGTAGTCTGCTGCGCGCTCTGTGCAGCCGTGGGTACACTCCATAATGAGGATATCCACCCCGTCTTGCGGAAAGTCCGCCCCACCGATAAGGGTTTGGTTATCAAACTGCACATCACCCGTGTAGAACACGGTGGTGCCGGTTACGCTCTCCAGCAACACGCCGCAGGAGCCCAGAATATGCCCGGCATCGTACAGGGTGGCCAGCACATTGCCGTTATAACCGGTGCGGAACGGCTCGTTGTACGGGCGGCCTACCCATGCGCGGGTGAGTCGCTCCAGCTCGCCGTGCGTATAGAAGGGGTATTCTACAATGCCCTCGGATATACGCTTGCTGGTCATCACATTGACAGAGTTGTGCAGCATGGCATCGCCCACTTTTACCGTGCCCTCCGTCATGATGACCTCGGCACGCGGGTATTCATCCTGAAACACGGGCAGGGTGCCAATGTGGTCTAAGTGTGAGTGGGTAATGAAAATGCAGTCCGGGTCTGCCGCGCCTATGAGTTTGTAGTCGGGCTTAGCCTCGTTACCGTCTTTTTTGGGGTGCATGCCGGCATCCAGCACAATGCGGGAGCCCTCCAGATCCAACAGGTAACTGTTGGCCCCGATTTCGTCTGCACCCGTCAGGTTGGTAAAAGTAATCATGTTTATTCTGTTGGTTATTGCGGCAGGCACTCACCCTCTACCATTTGCTCCAAGGTTTGGCGCTTGCGGATGACGTGCCATTTATCCCCGTCCACCAATACCTCTGCGGCAAGCGGGCGGGAGTTGTAAGTGGAGGCCATGCTGAACCCGTATGCCCCGGCACTCATTTCTGCCAGCACCTCACCGGGTTTCACATCGGCAATTTCTCTGTTTTGGGCTTGGAAGTCGCCACTCTCGCAGATGGGGCCCACAATGTCTGCCACAATCGTGTCGTTGGCATGCTCTTTAACGGGCCAAATCTCGTGATAGCCCTCGTACAGGGCAGGGCGAATGATGTCGTTCATGCCGGCATCAATCATCTTGAATGTTTTCGCCTCTCCCTTCTTCTCGTACAGGCAGGTAGTAAGCATGCAGGCAGCATTGCCGACCAAGCGGCGCCCCGGTTCTACCAAAATTTTGAGACCCAGCGGTTGCAGCAGCGGTATGATGGCCTCTGCATAGCCGGTGAGGGTGATTTGCTGCGGGTGGGCTGCCCACCACTCCGGCTTGCCGGACTCTAAGCAGCCATCATACACAATGCCTATGCCGCCGCCAATGCTCCAAAACTCAATGTTGTAGAGCTCTTTAAACTTTTTGGCGATGGGAGCTACTTTTTCTATGGCTTTTACAAAGGGGGCAATCTCCGTAAGCTGGGAGCCAATGTGCATCTGCAAACCGCGAATATGCAGGTGGGGCATCTCTGCGGCAATGGTGGCATACAGCTCCTCTATGCGGGAGATATCCACACCGAACTTGTTTTCGCTGGTGCCGGTAGTAATGTACTTGTGCGTGTGGGCATCCACATGCGGGTTGACGCGCACGGCCACCGGGGCTTTTACCCCCATTTCTCCGGCAATGCGGTTAATTTCTCTCAGCTCGTTTTCGCTCTCGCAGTTGAAACAATAGATGTTCAGACCAAGTGCATAGCGTATCTCTGCCTCCGTTTTGCCTACACCTGCATAGGTGCACAGGGTGGGATCCCCCCCCGCATTGACAACGCGCCAGAGCTCGCCACCGGATACTATGTCAAACCCCACGCCCTGTTGCGCCATGAGGTTGAGAATGGCCTTATTGGAGCATGCTTTTACGGCGTATGCCACATGGGCATCCAGCGGGGCAAGGGCTGTTTGCAGCTCCGCAAGGTCATCCATAATGGTTTTGCGGCTGTATACAAAGGTGGGGGTACCCACGGCAGATGCTATGTCTGCCAGGTTGACTTCCTCACAATACATGTGACCGTTTTTATAGGCGAATGCGTGCATAATGTGATAAGATTAATGGTTGTTTACGTCTGAATCCGGTTTCGGGTGCTCGTTATCATCAATAATGGCTGCTACCCAGTAAAGGTCTCCGGAGTTTTCCAGTGCTAATTTTATCAGCACGGATATAGGCACGGCCAAGAACATGCCCACCGTACCCCATACCCAGCCCCACAGCAACACGGACAGCAGCACCACGGATGTTGCAATGCCGAACTGCTTACCCAGGAATATGGGCTCTATGCCATTGCCTATCATAAAGTTGATGGCAATGTAGCCACCTGCTATGATAAAGGTGTCTCCCAGGCTGCCCAGCAACAGAGCTAATAAGATGGGCGGTATGGCTGCCACAATGGAGCCGATGGTGGGAATGTAGTTGAGCACGTACGCCACAACGCCCCAAAGGAAGGCAAAGGGTACATCCATGGCGGCACACAACCACCATGCCAACAAGCCCGTGCAGGCACTGGCTATGGTTTTGATGAACAGGTAACGTTGTATGCCTTTAAGGGCAGAGAATACCTGCTGCTTGCCTTGTACACTGTTGGGCAGGTTTTTAAAGTTTTTCTTGAACAAAGGGGCTTCCCCCAGCAAGAATGTCATCAGCACGAGTATCAGCGTGGTGATGGACATGAAAGACACGGCCCCCGTGCCGACGGCTTGCGATACGTTGAAGATTTTTTCCATGCCCAAATAATCCTGCGGGGCAGAGAATATGTGCCGGGCGTCTTCCCCTAAATCCCAGCGGTCCAGCCAACAGATGAAGTCGTTGTATTTCTCCTGAAACTTCAGTGTTACCTCACTTTGCAGGGTGTTCTTCATGTCTGCTGCCAAAAAGCGCAACAAGGTACCCACGGCAAAGATGACTCCGGCATCCACTATTAAGGTGCATATAACTGACAGCCAGTGCGGGAAATTGAGCCTCTTACTCAAAAAGTCTGTAATGGAGTAACTGATGATAGCCAAAAACGCAGCCAACATAATCGGCACCAGCAGGTCACGCAATTCTCGCAGGCCAATTAAAATGAATATGGCCGCCGCTGCCATTACCAAAATTCTGGTGCCATCAGCCTTGCGCAGGGGGGGCGTGTTGGCTCCTGTAGCTTTCTCTGTGCTGTTTTCAGTCATGCGGGCGCAATTTTACACACTTTAATGCAAGTTTTCAAGCGTCAATACCGCCATGAATTTGAAAATGTGGGCATAATCTCATTTTTATGGAGGTCTGTAGGCAATGATTCGCTTGATGTATACCTTGAAAATAGGCGATTACGCGTGGGAACAATTGGAGGGTTTGATTTATATGTTGATAGATAAATTGGTATTTGTGTGGTAACATACGAAATACCCGTTTTCGCCTCTCCGAGGCTACGCCGAGGCAAGCGAAATACGAAGTCAATTTAGTTCGGCTCACAGCTACGGGAAATCTCCCTTGCTGTTCGCAAAATAAGCATTGCTATCTCAACGCTTACTGCCGTAATTACACCAGTAACTTATGCAAGGCTTTGCAACATTGCGCCGCAGGCGCCTAACTCTGAAAATTCGTATTTCGGGGACCTCTAAAAACTCAAATTAAGACAAGACCGGGCAGTATGAAGTAAAGTCATAGAGAGCCGGTGACGAAAAATGCGCCTATTTCGGCGCATTTTTCGTCTTTCTGTATTCATTAG
>JAFQEF010000091.1 GCA_017399165.1 Akkermansia sp. | reverse complement strand
TTGTAAATACGAATTACGATATACGAAATACGAATTTTCAGAGTTAGGCGCCTGCGGCGCAATGTTGCAAAGCCTTGCATAAGTTACTGGTGTAATTACGGCAGTAAGCGTTGAGATAGCAATGCTTATTTTGCGAACAGCAAGGGAGACTTCCCGTAGCTGTGAGCCGAACTATATTGACTTCGTATTTCGGATTTCGTATGTTACCACACAAATACCAATTTGTAGGGACCTCGGTAAGTCTCAGGATGGAAGATTACTGGCTTGGTTGAGTTTTTCGAGGTCCCCAAATCCGTAAATTGTACATCAAAATCATTCCGCACTAACCTGTTGACGGCTGCGCAGGGTGTAGCCTTGGGGGGCATAGCGGAGCTCCGCGGCATCGATGTAGGGCCAGAGGATACGGCCGTGGGGGTCCGTATACCGGGCGCGGAAACTGCGGTAGAGGCGGGTGTAACGCTCGCTGAGGAAGGTGCGCTCGTAAAAAGCGGTGGGCATGGTAGCCGCGCCGAAGTAATGGCGCTGAATGAAGTGGCGTGCAGCGTGAATGGCGTGCCCCTCGCAGATGATGAGCGGCTCCCCCTGTGTTACTTTGGCGAGCTTAGGGTAGCGTGAGTAAAAGAAGCAGTGCACCAGCTCATGCACCAATGTGTCGTTAAGGGTCATCTCGCGGTCCAACCGGCCGTCTGCGCTGTCGGCCTCGGGCAGGGGGGCGGTAAAGAAGGTCATACGGAACTTGACAATCTCCATATTGGCAGCCCATTGTGCACCGCCCAGGTGGCGGCCATCCCCCTTTTCCACCCGTATGGGTACCAAGTCGAGGTTGGGAACGGTGAGGTTGGTGAGGCCGTATACTTGGGGCTCTTGGGTAATGTGGTTTAAGATGAGCTGCAACCTGCGGCGTATGCCTGCGGCATCTTCCCCGCATTGCGCCAGCTCTTTGGCCAAGGGGGATAATTGCACGGCATCGTCATAGCTGATGCGGGGCTGTGCCTGTGCTGCGGGGGCTACGGCATGCAAGGTGCATGCAGCAAAGAGAGCAGCTTGAGCAATTGCCTTAAACATGCGTTGTTTTGTTAGCAGGTGAGGGCGTTTTTAGCAAGGCCGGCCAAGGCGGTTTCTTTATAGCCGGCTTGCAGATTACGCCCGGTTTCATCCATGGTGGTAATAACGCTGTCTAAGCTTACATAGTGAGAGCCATCCCCGCGCAGGGCCAAGCGTGTGGCGTTTACGGCTTTAACGGCACCAATGGCGTTGCGCTCAATACAGGGTACTTGTACGAGGCCGCAAATGGGGTCGCAGGTGAGGCCCAGGTTGTGCTCCATGGCAATTTCTGCTGCGTTTTCAATTTGGGCAAGTGTGCCACCCATGGCGGCGGCCAAGCCACCTGCTGCCATAGAGCAGGCCACGCCCACCTCCCCTTGGCACCCTACCTCTGCACCCGATATAGAGGCATTGGCGCGGTACAAACTGCAAATGGCAGATGCCGTGAGCAGGAAAATCTCTTTACCTTGGTCCGGGGTGTAAGGGGAGGATTTAGCACCATAGCGCTCAAAGTAGCGCAGCACGGCGGGCATAATACCGGCACTGCCCATGGTGGGGGCTGTCACCACGCGCCCGCCTGCGGCATTTTCCTCTGCCACGGCAAAGGCCCACAGGTTAATCCAGTCGATGATGGTGAGGGCATCCGTCTCATTACTATGGAAGAGCTGTTCGAGCCGCTTGTAGATGATGGGGGCACGGCGAGTCAGTTTCAGCGGGCCGGGGAGCACGCCGGGTGTGGCAATGCCGCGGTTAATGGCAGCATCCATAATCTTGCAGATGTTGTGCATGCGTTTGCGTACCAGCTCGCGGAAACGCAGGGCGCTTTCATTGGCCATTATAATTTGGGCAATGCTTTTTTCCTCTTCACGGCAAATGGCCATAAGCTGGTCGCAAGAGCTGAAGTCGTACGGCACGGAGCGCGGGGTAGGCGGGGTGGTGCCCATCTCTGCACGGCGGCGTATGGCTCCGCCGCCTATGGAGAAGAAGTATTCCTCGTGCAGCAGCTCTTTGTCTGCACTCAGTGCGCGCAGGCACATGCCGTTAGCGTGCTCGGGCAGGGTAATATCATACTCCAATTCAATATCTTGCTCCGGGCAAAAGTTAATGCAGTGGTCGCCACCCAGCAGCAAGCGCCTTTCTGACTGTACTTGGCCTATGTAGTCCGTGCTCAAATCCATGGTCTCGGCATCCAACCCCAGCAGGCCGTATACCACTGCACCGGGGGTGCCGTGTCCCTCACCCGTGAGCGCTAAGGAGCCATATAAGCTTACTTGCACCTTGCATACACGGCTGAGCAGCCCGCGCTGTTTCAGGTCTGTCACAAAAGCGGCGGCGGCGCGCATGGGCCCCATGGTGTGTGAGCTGCTGGGACCAATGCCAATGGAAAAAATATCAAAAAGGCTGGTGTACATGGATGTACGAATTACGTTTTTGGGAGGCAGAGATACGCCGGGCGGTCTCTGCCTCCTATTGTACGCCTTTACCGCCCATTTGCAAGCGCATTTTACCATATTTGACACAGTTAATCATACGAAAAATCCGCCGCTGTGCGGGGGCACAACGGCGGATTGAAGGGGTAAAGGTAATTCCTTTTTGAGAGGATTACTTGATGACACCGAGCTCACGGCCGGCTTGGGCAAAGGCGGCAATGGCGCGGTCGAGCTGCTCCTCTGTATGGGCGGCGGAGAGCTGGGTGCGGATGCGGGCCTGCTCCTTGGGAACCACGGGGTAGAAGAAGCCCATGGCGTATACGCCCAACTCCAGCAAGCGGTTGCTGAATCGCTGGGAGAGGGCTGCATCGCCCAACATGACGGGCACAATGGCGTGGCCGGCACCGGCGAGGGTGAAGCCGCACTCCTCCATACCCTTGCGGAAGTAGGCAGCGTTGTGCTGCACGCGCTCCGTCAGCTCGGTGGAGGCCTCCAGCATGTCAATCACCTTGATGGTGGTGGCGGCAATGGCGGGCATCACGCTGTTGGAGAACAGGTAGGGGCGAGACTTTTGGCGCAGCATGTCCACAATCTCCTTCTTGGCGGATACATAGCCGCCGGAGGCACCGCCCAGAGCCTTACCGAAGGTACCGGTGGTGATGTCAATCTTGCCGAAGAGGCCGCAATGCTCGTGCGTACCACGGCCGCGGGCACCCAATACGCCGGTGGCGTGAGACTCGTCGAAGTGTACCAAGGCACCGTATTTCTCGGCAAGCTCATGAATCTTGTCGAGGCTGGCTACAATACCGTCCATGGAGAATACACCGTCCGTAGAGATAAGGATGGTGCGGGCACCGTTGGCCTTGGCCTCTTGCAGCTTGGCCTCAAGGTCTGCCATGTCGTTGTTGGCGTAGCGGTAGCGGGCGGCTTTGCAAAGGCGTACACCGTCGATGATGGAGGCGTGGTTGAGGGAGTCGGACACAATGGCGTCCTCTTTGGTGAGCAGAGCCTCAAACAGACCACCGTTGGCATCGAAACAGGAGCCGAAGAGGATGGTGTCCTCCGTGCCCAAGAAATTGCTCAGGCGCTCCTCCAGCTGTTGGTGCAGGGTTTGGGTGCCGCAGATAAAACGCACGGAGGCCATACCGAAGCCCCAGCGGTCGATAGCCTCTTTAGCGGCTTTCTCCAGCTCGGGGTGGTTAGCCAAGCCCAAGTAGTTGTTAGCGCACATGTTGATGACCTTGCTGCCATCCTTAAGGCCTACCTCAGAGAATTGGGGTGTGGCAATGTAGCGCTCTTGCTTGTACAGGCCTGCCTCTTTAAGGGCGGCAAGGTCTGCAACCAATCGGTTTTTGAAATCTGTATTGTACATATTGTGTATACGCCTGTTTGGGGGCGGGTTATTTTATTGCTCTAGTGCTTTTTTGTCAATGATATTGTGTGCAAAACGGGCTTTTTGCACTTGCAACTTTTCAGAATCTGTGCATAATGCCCGCATGCACGACCTGATTTTAATATGGATGGAGTGGGTGAAAGCCTGGGAGTATTTGGGTGTTGTTATTCTCATGGCGATGGAGAGCTCCATCATCCCCGTACCCAGTGAGGTTGTGGTGCCGCCTGCTGCCATATTGGCTGCCATGCCGGGCAGTAATATGAGCTTTTGGGGCGTGGTGTTGGCCGGTACGGCGGGCTCTTACATTGGGTCTGTCATCATGTATTATACGGCTTTGTGGGCCGGTCGCCCGTTTATCTACAAGTTCGGTAAGTATTTCTTTATGCCCAAGCATAAGGTGGAAAAGGCGGAGGATTTTATGCGTCGCTACGCAACGGGCGGTATCTTCTTCTCACGCTTCTTGCCGGTGATTCGCCACCTTATCTCCATACCGGCCGGCATGGCTAAGGTGAATTTCTTTAAGTTCAGCCTCTCCACCATTACAGGCTCTGCCATTTGGTGCTGGGTGCTCGCTTGGTTCGGGGATAAAGTGGGGCGCAATAACCCCGAGCTGCTCAACTCCCCGGAGGAGCTCATGGCTGCCATCAAGGCAGAGTCTCACCTCATCGTGCTGGGTGTGGTGCTCTTGGCTGCCCTTTATGCCATTATGAAATACATGACCCGCCCCAAAAATAATCAGCAGGATTCTGCGGATTTTGCGGATAAGGCGGAATAACCTTGCCATGAGTGCTCGCGTTGTGGTATGATTTGCTCATAGAAACCCATACCGGATTACCATGAAACGCAGGCTCTTACTTTATGGCATTGGTCTTGTTTTGGCGGCTGTTATTCTGGCTGCAACGGCTGCTTTGTATGCCGGCCACAAAATATCTGCCCATAAGACCGAACAGGCAGCTGCCACGCCCGATGCTCCTCAACAAGCCACTGTTGAGCCCGCCCCTGTGGTAGAGCCTGAGCCTGCCCCCGTGGCAGAACCCGAGCCCGCCCCAGCGGTGGAACCCGAGCCCGCCCCTGTGGTAGAGCCTGAGCCTGCTCCCGCGGTGGAGCCCGAACCTGCCCCAGCGGTGGAACCCGAGCCCGCCCCTGCGGTTGACCCCGAGCCCGCCCCTGTGGTGGAACCTGAGCCTGCTCCCGCGGTGGAGCCTGAACCCGCCCCTGCGGTAGAACCCGAGCCTGCTCCCGCGGTAGAACCCGAGCCTGCTCCCGCGGTGGAGCCCGAACCTGCCCCTGTGGTAGAGCCTGAGCCTGCTCTCGCGGTGGAGCCCGAACCTGCCCCTGTGGTAGAGCCTGCTCCCGTGGCAGAGCCCGAGCCCGCCCTCGTGGTAAAACCTGAGCCCGCCCCAGCGGTGGAACCCGAGCCTGCCCCCGTGGCAGAGCCCGAACCCGCCCCTGTGGTAGAGCCTGTTCCTGCGGTGGAACCTGAGCCTGCCCCCGTTTTACCCAAGGACCCCGATATTCAAAGAATTGTTGATTCTCTGGCAGATGAGGTTCAGCCCTATGTAGACCCCATCATTCGCGCTGCAGAAAAAGGGGATGCTGCCACCGTAAAACGACTGCTGGAGGAGGGTGCCGACATCAACCGCCGAGACCTTGCCGGCTACACCCCCCTCATTGCTGCTATTTTGGCAGACCAAGATGACATTGCTGCCCTGTTAATTGTCAACAAGGCAGACCTCAACGCCCCGGATGTTTTGGGTATTACCCCCCTTATGTATGCCATCTACAAAGGGCAGGAACCCACCGTGCGCCTCTTGTTGGAGGCCGGGGCAGATAAAACAAAGGCCGACAAAAAGGGCCACACAGCCATTCAATACGCAAAGGATTTGAAGCACGAGGGTATCCTCAAACTCATGGCGGAGTAATTGGAGCTCAGATCAACAAAGCCTTTAACTTCCATTCTGCGAGCTTTAGCAAGCTGAATTGCTGTGCATGTATTAGCCTGGATGTTAATCCTGCTCTACGGTGAAGGTGGATTCTACCTCAATATCGGGCGGAGCGGTGGCGCGGATGGTATGGCGGCCGGGGGTGAGCACGGCATAGGGGCGGCCGTTTTGTTGAATGATATGGAGCGAGGGGGAGCTCCACTGCGTGGTGGCTGCGGGCATGGTGGCACGCAGCTCAATATAGCGGCCATTGTGGGGCAGGGTGGGGTCCAGCACCACGGTGGTGCCGTGGGCAGGTATGAGGATGGTGGGGCGCCGCCCGGTGGAGGCGGTGGCATCTAAAGCAAAAAGGCGGGGGTTGCCGCGGCGGGGGAACCACTCTGCATAGCGGGAGTCGAGAATGGCGCGGCCCTTAGCATCGAGCAGCGGGGTGGGCAGGGCGGCCAGTTGCTCTGCCGTGGCCAGCTCTGTAGCGCAGCAGGCGCGTGGGGTGCGGGCATCTGCCCGGGTGCCGGTGCGGGTGTCTATCTCCACCTTGGAGAGTCCCTGCGGGCAGGCCGGGAAACTGAGGGGGGCGCCGTTGTACTCTTGCATGCGCAGCATGACGCGGTGAAAAATGGGACCTGCCCCGCTGATGCCGGATATGCCTTGCATGGGGGTGTTGTCAAAATTGCCCACCCAAACGGCCACGGTATATTCTGCAGTAAAGCCGCAGCACCAGTTATCCCTGAAATCGGATGAGGTGCCGGTTTTGGCCGCGCAGGTAAAGGGGAAGCGCAGGGGGGCGGCATCCCGAAACGTGGCGGCGCGGGCGGCGGGGTCGCTGAGAATATGGGCTATTTGGTAGCAATGCAGCGGGTTGAGCAGGGGGGTGGGGGCTGCAGCCTCATGGGGCAGGTGGGTGTGCAGGGGCAACATGCTGCCGCTGCGTGCCAAGGTGCTGTAGGCATGCGCCAGCTCTGTAAGGGTAACGTGGGCGTTGCCTATGGCCAGCCCTAAGCCGTATTCTTTTTTATTGCCGCTGAGCTGCATGCCCAGAGACCGCAGCAGGCGGAGCAAGGCATCCTCCCCACCGAAACTCTTGAGGGCCTCCATAGCCGGTATGTTTTGAGAGCACCCCAAGGCTGTGCGAATGCTGATGGGCCCCATGTAAAAGTCATTGTAATTGCCCGGGGCGCGTATGCCGTCCTCACTGCGGTAGAGGGTTTCTACATCTGCCATGATGGTGCCGGGCCAAGCCCCGGCCCCGAAAGCTTGCAGGTACACAAAGGGCTTGAGGGTGGAGCCTGCACTGCGGCGTATGGCCGTGCCGTTGAGCTGCCCGCCGCGCGGGCTGGCGGGGTCTGCCGCGGGCAGGGCAACCAGCAGCTCGCCGGTGCGGTTATCAATTACCACCACAGCGGCTTGAGACACATTGTTGCGGTGCAGTTGGCGCAGCTCTTGCAGGGCAATGTCTGCAATGTCATTTTGCAGGGTGGCATCCAGCGTGAGGGTGCCGGGTGTTTTACCGAGAAAGGTGGGGGCATTGATGCGGCGTGGCTGCACCCCCAAGGGGGCACTTGTGGGTTCCCCCAGTTTCTTTAATATGGCATTGCGGCGTGCCAGGGCTGCTTTGGAGTGCCGCAGGGGATCCAAGCGAGAGGGCGCACGCACCAGCGCAGCCAACAGGGCGGCCTCATGCGTTTGCAGCTCTGCCGCGTGTTTACCGAAGTAGAACAGGGATGCGGCCTCTGCCCCGCGGCATTGGTTGCCGAAATCTGCCGTGTTGAGGTAGGCCAGCAGCAGCTCCTCTTTGCTGTAGCGGTACTCCAGCGCGCGGGCTTGCAGGGACTCTTTGAGCTTGGTGGTGTAGGTGCGCTCTGTGGGCGGGTTGCTCAGCTTGGCCAGCTGCATGGTGAGGGTGGATGCCCCGGAGAGCGAGGTGCCGCGCAGGCGGTTCCACACGGCACGCCCCGTGGCCGGTAAATCTACCCCGCCATGGCGGTAAAAGCGGGCATCTTCCGCCGCTACCAGGCAGCGAGCCAGCTCTTGCGGCAGGGTGGTGAGGCTTTGGCAGCGGTAGCCATCCTCACCCGGTATTAAGCCCAGAAACTCGCCGTTGCGGTCATGCACCAGGCTGTTTACCTGCGGGGCAAGGGCAGGTGGTGTTACCAACAGCGGCAGGGCATACCAAGCAAGCAGGCAGAGTGCTGCCACACTGCCTGCTGCCCATAATAACCTGCGCCCGGCTTTTGCCATGAGCCTGTTTTACTTGATTTCGAACTGCTGCGGAATGCTCAGTCCGCGAATCTCGGGGCGGTACATGAGCTCTGCCTTGGTGGCGGGGGCGGTTACCTTGCCACGGCGCAGTACGCGTGCCACGTAGGTGGCCTGCATCTCGCCGTCGCTCACGTAGTGGGCAAAGAAGCGCACGCGGTCTTTCAGGAACTCCTTGTTGGTGATGTGTGAGCAATAGTACCACCAGCCGCGCATCTCATCCTCGCTTACGCCCTCTATACCTGCCAGTGCTTGGGAGGCCAATGCGGGGTTGACGGCTTCAAAGGCGGCAGGCAGGCGGTCCTCCACCACCAAGTGGCGCAGTAGCTCTTTATCCACCGCAGCATCAGCCTCTACCGTCAGGTGCACCTGTACCACGTCTCCCACGGCAAAGGTGGCCGTGGGTTGCCAGCTGCCGTCGGGCATGAGTTTTTCATAACGGCGCGTAACCTTGAGGCCTTGGTTGATGGCTTGTACGGGCTGGGCTTTGGCTTGGTGACCTTCTGCATAGCCGTTCACGTAAACGGTATCACCCGTGGCGGCATAGAAGTCGTTGCTGCCGTAGGTGAGGTTCAGCTGCATGGGTTGCTGAGTATTCACCGGATGCCCGTTGACAGTGGCTTTTTTATCTTGTGCGTTGGTGGCCTTGGCGTATTCATACACGGCAATGGTTGCCCAGGCATTGCGCCAGGTGGAGTAAGAGAGGGTGCCCTTGTCCAAATAGTCGCGCATGGCTTTTGCCGTTTCCCCGGACTCGGGGGCATCTGCAATGGCATAGAGCAGCTTGATGCAGTTTAACGGCGGCAATACGTTGTAGCTGTAATACTTGGGTGCGGCGGTTTGCTCTGCCTCCTGTCGCAGGGTCTCTGCCATGGGGTGATTCACCATGCGGGCGCACAGGGCAAGCATCCAACGTTGCTCGGGTGTGGCCTCGGGCAGGGCGTGGATACGGTCTATGCACTGCTCCAACAGGGCGTTGGGGAGCTCGCCGGCGCGTGCCAGCACATAGATGCTGAGCATGTCGGGTGCTTTAAATGTTTTCTCTACTATATTGGATAAGGCACCACCCAGGTTACGCTTTTTCTCCTGAACGGGGGGTACGGCGGTGTCTGCCAGGGCGCGGTAGTGATTGCGCAGCATGTAGCTTGTGATACCGGGGGCATTCACCTCTTTCTCCAATGCCAGTTGGCTTACCAGTACCACATAGGGGGAGTACTCGCAGGCAGTGTTACCGTCATCCCAGTAACTGTAGGCTCCGGCTTTCAGGTTGCGTTTCCAAAGGCGGCTGAAGGTGGATTGCAGCACCTCCTCGCGGTTCTTGCCCGAGGGCAGCTCCATGCCCAGGGCACTCTCCAGCTCGGGCTTGAGTATCCACGGTATGACGGCAGAGCTCAGCTGCTCACTGCAACCGTAGGGGTAGGTGAGCAGGTAGTCCAAATGGTAGCGCAGCCCGCTGAGCGGTGTGGTAGACAAGGTGAGCTCCACCTTGGCGTCATCCCGGTATCGGGTGCTGATCCAATCATGCAGGCGTGCGGACTGCCCGTGCCCCAGCGTGCTGCAAATGCGGTCCCTCAAGAAGGGGGTGGGCGGTATCACATCAAAGCTCAGTTTAACGGCATCCTTGCAATTAGCCAAGCGCCCGCTTGCCGTGGGGCTTGCTGCCTGCACGCGCCATTGAAGCTCTGCGGCACCGGTTTTCTCCGTCTTGATGGGGAAGCTGATGGTGACGGGCTCATTACCTTTGAGGCGCACGGTTTTCTCCGGCTCGGGCAGTGTGACATTGCTGCCGCTCAGGCTCACCTTCCACTCCACCTCTGCACCGTTGGCTGCCTCTGCCAGTTGCTCCGGCAGCATGGATACGGTAACGGGCATGTGCAGCAGGTCTCCCTCTGCAGCGGTTATGGGGGCCACGGGCTCCAACATGATGGGTTTGGTTACGTGGTAGGCAGTTTTGGCAGAGCCGAATCGCTCCGCATCCGCAGCCACGGCCATTAAGCGGTAGCGTGTGAGGGTGTCCGGGTTTTGGTAGGTGGCAGAGAAACAGCCGTTCTCATCCGTCTTGATGCTGCCCAACCACAGGGCGCAGGGGGTGAAGTTTTCGCGCATGTATTCGGCTTCGGCATCGGTTATATCCGCGTCTGCGGCCTCGCCTTCACCACCGCCACCTATAAACACACCCTTGTTGCCCAGGTAGCTGCGCTTGCCGTCTGCATACAACTGCCCCAGGGCAGAGTAGGTGTTGAGCCCGTGGGCACGCCCCTGCTCGGAGTAGAAGAAACGCTGCGGTGCAGGCAGGCTGTAGCCGCGCACCTGCAAGGTACCTTCATCCTCTGCATACAAGGTTACATCTGCATGGGGTACGGGGTTGCCGGCGGCATCTTTCACCACGCCGTTCACCACGCAGTAATCGGTGGGCAGCAGGTGCTGTTGCGGGGCGTTGAGCTCTATGCTCAGCACTTTGTCCGCCGCCTCCACCGCAAGGGTGCATACACCCATTTTCACCAGCGGTTTGCCACTCTCTTTGCGGTCTTCGGCACTTTGTACCATGGATACACCCACGTAGACAACGGGGGCATCCGTGGCCTCCACCGGCACCTGAATTACGGGGTTATTCACGGTAACGGTGCGTTTATAGTGGCGCAGCACCTTGCCGCGCTCCACGGTGACCAGCACCTCGGCATCCACCGGGGTTTGCACCAATATGTTGGCGGTGTCGCCGGCTTTGTACATGTCTTTATCCGGGGTGAGCTCCAGCTCTGTATCGTGCCCGTAGTACCAGGGGGATTCATGGTCACCCCACACATAATGTTTAACGGTGGAGGCAGTGGTTTTGCCCTTGGTATCCGTACACTCGGCGGTGATGGTGTAAATGCCGGCGCTTTTCAGCGGAACCTCTACCGTGCCGGGCTGCCCGCTGAAGGTAACGGGGGCTTCATACACTACCTCTTCCTCTTTGATATTGTGCACCCCGGACGCCGCTTTTGCGCCGTAGCGGTATGCTTTGTGGGCGGTGCGCACCACCTTAATCTTACCCTGCAAGGGGGCACCATGCCAAGCCTCGCCATCGGGCTTTACGGCAACCAGCCCCACGGGCATGTTTTGCCCCACACGCATCAGGCGTTGCTCTGTTTTGATACCGGCGTATACCTCGCACGGGTCGATGATAAGCTTTTGTACGCTGTTAATGGTTTGCTCATTACCGTTGGTGACGGACACGGTGGAGGTGAGGGCGATTCTGCCGCTGAACGGTTCGTCCGATACGGGTATGTTATAAGCGGCACTGCCTTGGCCCCGGGCATCCAGCGTATCTTCTCGGTACTCTGTGGAGATATACTCGCTGCCGGCAGAGGGGTCATCCATGTAATACGCACAGAAATGCGCCCAGCCACCTTCAGAGAAATCACCGAATCGGTAATCCTGCCACTGCTCGGGGTAGAAATTATAGCGGCGCGTGGTGAGGCGGTACTCTGCCTTGCCGTAAGATACCGGGGTGGTGGTAAAGTTGGTGGCGGTGGCGTTAATTTCCACCGTGTCGGTCTCCCAATCTGTTGTCAACTTGCTCTCTACCTCAAACTCATTGCGGCGGAATTCCTCCACACAAAGGGAGATATCGGCTCTTCGGGCGGCACTTAACAGGTTATATTTGACATACCATTCTTCCTTATCAACATTGTAGCGGGTCAGCGCAGCGGTGTCCGGGCTGGTGTTAGTGTCATCCCCCTTGTATTTAATGTTGAATGTTACATACGGGGAGCCCACGTGTTGCGGGGTGACATCCAGCGTGAAGCTGCCGTTGGCATCCGGGGTTACGGTGTACTCCGTTTGTTTGCCTCCATCGTGAAGTGTGGCGGTAATGCTCTCAATCTCGGGCAATTGAAGCTTATTGTTGATAACCCAGCGGACCATGCCTTTAATGTGGGCTACCTCGCCGGGGCGGTACAGGGAGCGGTCGCAGAAGGTGTAGATGAGCGCCTGCGGCAGCTCATCTGCCGGTACTCCCAAACCGGCTAAGCGCTCAGAATCCCAAGAGGCTGCGGCATCGGACTTCGAATTGGCGGGGTTGTGAATCACCACCACGCTGTCATTTGGTGTGCAAAGCTGCAAGAACTTGGTGCCGGCGGGGAAATCCCCCTGTGCCATGCCGTTTTGCAACGGTGTTTCTGCCAGGGTGTTGCCCTTGGCATCCAGCATGCGCAAGGTGCCTTGGGGTACTTCTTTACCGTTGGATAATTGATACCCCCAGGCAAAAATGCGTTTGCCGTTGAGTTTCCACAGCAGTCCCAAGTCCGTAACCTGTACCAGGCCTTGGTTGACCACGGGGGCTCCGTTATCCTCCCTGCAAATGGATTCACCGCATATCTCCACAAAGTAAAGACCGGCTTTTTGCTCTGCGGGGAACTCTTTTGCCAAGTTGATGTCAAAGGTGCCGTAGGTGCCCTCTATGCCGAACGTGGTTTCTTTTTGCACACGGGGCAAAAGCTCCGTGGGTACAATGCGCATTTTGTTGATGCGGTTGGTGGTGGTGGCGTTGAGTTTGTCTTTATCCTGCCACGGCATGTCGGAGCCGTCCGACTCTGCGTACCAAGCCTCGTAGGCATTAATGGTGCGTACAACGTTGCGGGCATCTGCGGACAACTTGCAAAGGCGTACGTTGACGTTTTTGGTGCGGCCGAACTCGCAGTTGATGGTGGTGCTGCCATGGCTCATCATCTGGCCGTTGGTGACATTGCTGTAAATGAACGGTGAGCTCGGTGCCAGGTTGGTCCAATCTGCGGGGATATGTTCTGCGGTGCTGTCAACAATGTTGTTATAGTTGCCCACGCAGCTGAGTTGCAGGGCAGGGGCGTTTTCGCCACCCAAATCTGCGGTGAGCACCAGTTTTGTGCAACCAACCACAGTGCGCCCATCGCTGAGCTTGTAGCTGCGCACGTACTCCTTGCAGGCTTCTTCATCGAGTCGAATGACAATCTCTTGCCCGCGTATACGGGTGCGCAGGGCGCCGTCTACCCATTGCATGCGCACGGGGGTGTCATTGTGGCGATAATCCAGTGCATACCACTCCAAGCTGTTGAGCAGTGCCTGCAGGTTCTCCGCTTGGCCGGGTACTTGCAGCCCTACATAAATGGTGTGCTTGCCCAGCGCCTCGCAGGTGTTGGACATAGAAACATCGGGATCGCAGGCTGCTTTGTTGTAAAGTACACGGTCCTTGTATTCCTCTGCATTGTAATCTGTCTCCACAGCCGGCATGATGAGCTTCAACGCTTGCTCATTAGCGGGGTAGCCCGGTATCTCACACACCCAAGTGTGGGGTAACACGGTATTCGGTGCCAGTTTGGCCATGGCCTCGGCATTTTGGTCCTCCATATTCCATGAGAAGGCATCATCGTATGCCGCCCAGTGGGCTACGGCATCTGCAGCCGTGGCAGGGCGAAACTCTGCGGGCAGCTTTTTATCCCCCAGTGAGAAATAGAGGGTTTTGATGCGTTGCTCCAAAACCTTAATATCTTGCTCATTCTTACCGCCAATGAAAATGACCTCGGGGTCTCCGTATGACCCTGTGTAGTGAAGCTCTATGCTCTCGGAGGTGCAGCGATTAAGAGTTGCAGCGTTGTGGGTGTGCCCCTCAAGGTCTTTGATGCCCTCCGGTACCTCCACGCAAATGATAGTGAAGGGTTGTGTTGCTGCGGTAATGGTGATGCTGATTTCTGACTCGGATACCCACTTGGCAACGTACTCTACCGGGCTGCCATTCTCCGCGTATCGGATGCTGAAATACCCCTCTGTCGGGGCGGTGTTCACTGCATCCTCTGCCACCATGGGGGTGTCAAAGGTGATGGTAATTTCGGTGTCTTTTGTAATGGTTTCTCTGTACCCGATGACATGGATAGCGGGCGTGAACTCTTGCACAATAGGCATGCCTACAACATGTTGGGTGCCTGTTGCGTATGCCGGCACCGTGTTGCAAAGTGCTGCCAATATGCAGGCTGTAATGTAAAGTGGTTTCATAATGACTTAATGAGGAAAAGGTTGTGTAAACGAAAGGGTGTATGTGTTATTTCGCGTTTTCATTATGCGAAATTTCACCCCACCTAGCAAGCAGAAAACGGGTATACTCCCCTTTTTATGACACCGATGGGATTTACCATTTACAGATTTACAATTTGGGCATCTCTAAAAACTCGATAAATGGTAATTTGTAGGGATGGCGAGCCGCAGGCGAGCGGAATTTTGTAAGCCCCGCTCTGCGGGGCGTCATTTTATTTAGCGAGTGGTGCAGCGAGCCAACGGCGAGCGAAACCACTCGAACCGATAAATAATACACCGAACCCGTGAAACGGGTGATA
>JAFQEF010000090.1 GCA_017399165.1 Akkermansia sp. | reverse complement strand
AGGCGGCTGACATCGTAAGCGGCAAGGCGGGTGCCAATGCCGTAACACTTGGCATTATTCCCAAAGAGGAGGCGGCTGCGTGGAAATACAACGCAGAGCTTAATTGGGATGCTAATGACCAGGAAAGCTATATGATCCCCACACAGTTTAACGGCACCAGCACAACCGGCTACCGTTCCGCAACATACCGTGATGCTTTGGCTACCGTTGGCTGGCGTGAGTGGCGGGCCTTTGGCCTTTTGCACAGTGGCGGCTACTGCGGCCTTGCGTGTGCTGGTTTGGACTATGCCCTCGGTTCTGCTCACTGGCACATCGGCGCCCGCCCGTGTGGATCCGGTGGCAACCGGGGTGAATTTACGCCGGCTGTGGCCGGCGTATAAGAGGGGCGGTAGCCCCTCAATAAGGGATGTGCTGTGGACCCTGGTGCCCTTTGTCCTTGCTGTGGCAGGCCTTTGGCAATTTGAACAATGGCGGCAACTGCGGCCTTGCGTATGCTAATTTGAACAATGCCCTCGGTAATGCTAACTGGAACATCGGCGCCCGCCCATCTGGTAAGATTTTTAATTATTACGCAGTACATTCCTTGGTGTAAAAGCCAAAAATTGAGATGTAACCGGCACCGCTATTGCGGCGGTTGTGGTGTATGAGGCCACAGCCGGAGGTTAGTAGAAAAACCGAAAGCCTTTGTGCTCAACCAGACGATCATTAAGGAGGGATGGCGTGAAAACATACTGTAAAAAGGTTGACATCACCGATCCCGATACAATAGAGCCGTGGGTGTACCTGTGCATATCGGATCCCAAAAAGCGAAACCGCCCAGGTTTTAAGCGTTTGAGCAGCCGCTATGGCGGTGCCCACGGTATAGCGGTTGAGATCACCGAGCGTATTAAGCGCCGTGATCTTGACCTGCCACCTATTCAGTATCGTAACCGGATAGACAAGAGCAGCGGAAAAGAACGCAGGCTCGGTGTTGAGAGTGCTATGCAGCAATGTATGAATTATGTAGCTGTGTTTGCACTTATGCCTATGTTAAAGGCAAAGGTTGGCGTGTTCCAATGTGCAAGCATCCCGGAGCGTGGCCAAATTTACGGTAAAAAGGTGCTTGAAAAGTGGATCCGCAAAGATCCCAAAGGCACTAAATATTATGACAAAATGGATGTGCGGCATTGCTTTGAAAGCATAAGCTGCCGCACGGTCCGCAAATTGCTTGAGCGTGATATACATAAAAACCCAACGCTTATTTGGTTTGTATGTGCCCTCATAGGCTCATACGAGCACGGGCTTTCCATAGGCAGCTTTTTAAGCCAATGGCTGTGTAACTATGTTATGAGTTACGCATACCATTACGCCTCGGAGCAAATGTGTAAGGTACGCCGTGGCAAAAAGCAGAGGCTCATTTCACACATCCTTATGTTTATGGATGATGTGATTGTTTTCTCTGCATCAAAGCGGGATCTCAAACTTGCTGCAAAGCAATTTGAGGCGTACCTCCTCAAGCACCTTGGCTTGAATATCAAGCCAAACCACCACATAAAGCACACAGCGGATGAGCCACCGGATATGATGGGCTTTGTGGTTGGCAGGGAATGTACAACGATAAGAGCACGCATTTTTGTAAGAGCAAGGCGTGCACTTATACGAGCCTGGAGGCGTATGCAGGCAGGTTTGCCAATATATCTGCAAAACGCCCGCCGCATCGTTTCCTATAAAGGCTATTTTGTATATACCAACTCCCAGAGGGTTGCCCTTACCCTACACCTCAAGGCGGTTTTTAAGGCT
>JAFQEF010000089.1 GCA_017399165.1 Akkermansia sp. | reverse complement strand
TCTGCGGGGCGTCATTTTATTTAGCGAGTGGTGCAGCGAGCCAACGGCGAGCGAAACCACTCGAACCGATAAATAATACACCGAACCCGTGAAACGGGTGATAGTTAAGTTCGATTCCGAGTTGACACCTATGCTTATGTGATCAGATTTTCATAGCGTTTTTTATTATCTATCTCTATGGATTTTAACATGACTTAAGTGTCACCCGTTTCACGGGTTCCCTTTATAATTAATTAATTCGAGTGGTTGCGCCGCTGCGCGGCTCCACCACTCGCTATTTGAAATGTCGCCCGCTTCACGGGCTCAAAAATTCGGCTCGCCCCCGGGTGGGCGTAGACACCGCAGGTGACGAAGCCCCCTAACGCTCGCGGAGTCTCCCCCACAAATACCAATTTGTGAGGGTATCAGAGTTTTTAGAGATTCCCGATTTACGAATGGAGAGTGTGCGTTATTTAACATGCAGCAGGCGGCGCTCATCCGGCGTGGCATACAGGCGGGAGAGAATAATGGGGTAGGTTGCGGTAAAAACGGTCAATTTGAGGAGCAGCCCCCACCAGCCGCCGAGGGGCACAAGCCTGTTGAGTGCCACGCATACCACGGCACAAATGATACCCGTGGGCAGAGCACGGCGGAAGGTATCGCGGTAAAACTGCCACACATTAAGCCCCAAACCGCGGTAGTGAATGAGGTTGAGCATGGCCAGCTGAATGAGAATGGACCCCGCTGCCCACAGGGCTTGTGCCGCAATGCCGTAGTATCGGCACACAACAAAGCTTACCCCGATAAAGAGCAGGCTGTTAAACCCGGTGATGAGCACGCGCTGCCTCAGCGCATCCCTGGCTTGAGAGATTTGCCACCCCAGTGCCTGTACCAGCCCGAAGGTCTGCGGTATGATGAGGCAAAGGCAAATGTGGTAGCTGAGCTTTGCGTTGGCCCCGGGTATATCACCCACCCATAGTTCAAAAAACTCTGCCCCGAAAAAAAGTAATGCCAGCAAGGGCGCCCCCAGTATCATGAGCTGGGCTCGCCCCAGGCGGATCATGGCTTCCGTTTGCTCTTGCGGGCTTGCGCCGCGTATCACCATGTGCACCACTCGAGGTAAAAACAGGGTGGATAACCCGCCTGCCAGCATGAAATAATGCCCGTATATCAATAACCCGTTAGTATAAATACCCGCCCCTACGGGGCCTTGGGTGATGGCTACAATGTAGTTGCCCGTGCCGGCGTTGAGCATGTTGATGAGCTGGTTGAGGAACATCCAAAACGAGAACACGAAGATGATGCGGCATACCCCGCTGCTTTGCCCACGGAATGATATGCGCGCCCGCAACCCTATGAAACAATACCCCACATTGCAGAGCAGGGCGATGATACCCGTGCCTATGCTTAAGGCTATCAAGCCGACGGAGCGCAGCCCCAATACCAACAGCAGCACGGTGCCCAAGGCGTTGGCTGCGGTGGTGCTTACGGCTATGACGCCCGGTATGGTGAAACGCTGTCGCGCATCTGCCACCCCGGCCAGGCTGCGCGCCGGAAACATGATGGCGGCGTTTACCAGTGTCATTAAGTATAACATGCGGTAGAGCCCCAGCTCTTGCTCTGTAAAGGTGCTGAAAATATCCCCCAACCACGGGTAGAGCCCCAGCCCCAATACCAGAATCCCCAGGCCTATGGCGGTATACAGTGCCACCATGTTGCCTAAAAAATGTGCAGCTCCCTCGGTATCCCCGCGCCCGTAATACTCACTGAGAAATTTTGTAGTGGTGGTGCGCCCCAAATCGCTCATATACAGGCGCACCATAATGGTGCTTGCCAGCATGTAGATGCCGTACTCCGCCGCCCCCAAATGCTCCATGACAAAAGGGGTGAGCAACAGAGGCACCCCTATTTGCAGCAGCAACAGGGTGTAGTTAAGGATGGCGCCTCTGCGTATCTCCGTCATGATTTACAGCCACGGGTACTTGGGAGATGCCCCGTAACGGTTGCGCCCCTTCTGGCTATCCGTGAACAAATACACCAAAAGCATGATGCCGAGCACAACGCTTGCCCCGAGACATATCACTACCAAAATAAGCGGCAGTGCTATGTTGTGCGGGTTGTCTACAATCATGATGAGTGGCACCAGTGATAACAAAGGTGCTATATACACGGCGGCAAACCACCAACCGCTTTTGCCGATGTCGTGCAGGCGGCGTACGGCTGCCGTGATGGAGGGTATGGCGAATATCAGCGATACCCCGAATATGATGATTTGGATGACTCCTGCCGGGCTGTTCCAAAATGATGCCTCGAGATAGTATAGCTCATCTTCGCTCAACAGCTGCTTCGGTGTCATGGTGACAATTTGCAGTATATACAGCGGCATGGTCAGAATCATGTTAATGACATAGCAGAAGATGTAAAATCCCCAGTACTCCATGCGTGTGGCTCGCCCCCTCATCACAAAGGATTTTTTGAGGGCAACCTTGAATTGCTGCCACAGGCTATCCGGGTTTGTGGCTCGCAGTAAAAAGTCGCAGTGCGGGCAATGCTCCGGCAGCTCGGGCTTGCCGTGCAGCGGTATCTCTTGCCCGCAGTTGGGGCAGGGGCCGGCGGTCTCCGGCACGGCTACTTCCGGCTGCGCAGGCGGAATGACCGGTAAATTTGTTTTGCCGGGCACGGGGGGGAGTATCGTTGCCGTGGCTGCCAATTCTGCGGCATGGGCTTTTATCTCATCCTCCAACTTGACCCACTCTTGCGCACCGCTTGCTGCCACCAAGCTTGCATCCTGCAATTCCCCCATATCCTTCATGCGTACAAGCTCGGGGAGTGTATGGGGGCCTGCCGGGGTGCTGCTGCCCTCTCTTATATAAAAATACTTGCGCTCATTCATGCCCCCATTTTGCCTTTTTATCTCCCGTTTGTCAAGCTGCGATAAAGCGGATTGTTATTTGAAGAAGAAAAGAAGTTGGAGCTATCTCTAGATTTTGTGGATTTTTACTTGACTAACACGTTTTTGTGCGCTAACATGCAATGCGAAGACACACTGTACATACCGAATTATGAAAGCTGTAATACTTTTCCCCGGTCAAGGTGCCCAAAAAGTGGGCATGGGCAAAGATTTGTATGATACGTACCCCGCTGCGCGTGAGATGATGGACAAGGCGGATGCCGCCCTCGGCTATTCGCTGACGGACATCATGTTCAACGGGCCGGATGCCGAGCTGACGCGTACCTGCAACTGCCAACCCGCCCTTTATCTGCATGGCCTGGCCTTGTACGAGGTGCTGCGCAGCAAGGTGGACATTGAGCCCGTGGCTGCTGCCGGCCTGAGCTTGGGTGAGTTTACGGCTCATGCCGCAGCCGGTACCTTCAGCATGGAGGCGGGCCTTAAGCTGGTGCAGAAGCGCGGTGCTTACATGGAGGAGGCCTGCCAGGCTGCCCCCAGCACCATGGCTGCCATGATCGGCGGTAATGATGAGGCGGTGGAGAAACTGGCCGCTGAGTGTGATATTGATGTTGCCAACTTCAATTGCCCGGGGCAGACCGTGGTGTCCGGCTCTGTGGAGGGTGTGGATAAAGCCGTGGCCGGAGCCAAGGCCGCCGGGTTCAAGCTGGCCAAAAAACTCAATGTGGCCGGGGCTTACCACAGCCGTTTCATGAAGAGCGCGCAAGAAAAGCTCCTGCCGGAGTTGCAGGCTGTGCCCATGCAAATGCCCGCTTGCCCCGTGTACTGCAACTACCAGGCTCGCCCCGTTACCGGTCCGGAGGACGTGCGTGCCATGCTCGGGGCTCAGGTGTGTGGCTCCGTACGCTGGTCTGCCTCCATGCAGGACCTCGTGGCCCAAGGCCACACCCTCTTTATCGAGATGGGCCCCGGCAAAACCCTCGCCGGTATGATGGCTCGTATCTCCAAGGAGGTTAAGGTCATTTCCATTGAGGATGTCGCCACCTTGGATGCCGCCGTTGAAGAGCTCAAGGCTCTTTAATGACTCCCCCTGCAATTTTGCCCTTTTTACTGTGGGTAGCCGCCCTTTATCTGCGGCTACCCGCTTTTTTTTTAGGCTCGATTTTGCCACATAGGGGCGTTATGTGGCGTGTGCGTAGCATCCCGGTGCCCCCTTCTTCGGTGGAGCATCTCAACACTATTGTCAATTGCGCGCTATTACCCAATCTTGTACACGTAGCTCTTTCTCACCGCTCATAGTATTCACTCCCCTGTCCTCAGTCTTGCTCTTTTAAGGGAGAGAGCTTCTGCTATCGTTGCCTCGGATATTTGTGAAAAGTGCCTGCGGAAGGTCAAAATATCTTGAATTTTTCATCTACCTGCCTTATTTCGGAGGAAGGTTTTTCGCTTTCAGTCGTGAAAAACTTAACATTAACCAAAAAAAATAAAATGAAAAACAATAATAAGAATACCAATACCGCTAACGCTGCGGACGCAACCCCGGATACATTAAACATCCAAAATGCAACATTAAACATTACATCCGCAGGCAGTACGCCGCTGATAGCGCAAACGCTGGTGGATGCTCAACCGAGCACGCATTGCGTGGATGAGGTGCTGGCGTTTAACACGGAGCTGGTGGTGG
>JAFQEF010000088.1 GCA_017399165.1 Akkermansia sp. | reverse complement strand
GTTGGCGGGGCTATAAGCAAGCTTGCTAACGCAAGCATGAAGAGTGCCTACGGCACATGGACAGTTCGCCCTCCGGGTGGGCGTAGACGCCGTAGAAAACAAAGCCCCCTGCGGCTCACACTGAGGAGCCCCGCAACTACCAATTTGAGGGGATACAGCCTCGCAGCGATTGCTGCGCTGACTTTTTTATTTTAGAATAATGGCGGCTATGCCGCAGGTAAATACAACTTATTGCCCGCCGGAGCGGGCAGTGAGATTTGCCCTGCGGGCAAGTGAGATTCGCACAGGTGTGCGAGTGATATTACCCCTGCGGGGTAGTGATATTGAAGGGCGCTTGCCCTTCAGTGCTAGGTCTATAACTACCAATTTGTAGGGGTCCGGAGATCCGTAGGATGCAAGATAAATAGTTTTTGTTGAGTTTTTAGAGATGCCCAAGTTTATTCTACACAAAAAACCGCAGCCTTGTTCAGGCTGCGGTTTTTGAAATTCGGTATCGGGATGAAGTGGGTTGCTTACATGCCGACAATCTCATAACCACCGTCCACGTAGATAACCTGGCCGGTGATGCTGGCTGCGCCATCGCTTGCCAGGAAGGTGGCTGTGGCTCCCAGCTCTTCAAGCGTGCAGGAGCGCTGCAGCGGGCTCTTCTCCTCATACACCTTGAACATGCCGGTAAAGCCGGATACACCGCGTGCGGCGAGGGTCTGTACAGGCCCGGCAGAAATGCAGTTAACGCGGATGGGAGCCTCGCGGCGGCCCAAGTCAAAGGCCAGGTACTTGGCGCTGGTCTCAAGCGCAGCCTTGGATACGGCCATAAGATTGTAATTGGGCACAACCTTTTGGCTTGCGTAGTAGGTGAGCGCGGTGATGGAGCCTCCGTTGGTCATCAACGGTGCTACGGCGCGAGACAAGGCAATGAGAGAATAGGCGGATATTTGTAAGGAGAGATTCCAGGCATCTCGCGGAATGTCTGCAAAGTGTCCCTCAAGCGTGCCGGGAGCTTTGGGTGCAAATGCAATGGCGTGCAGCAGCATGTCTACACGGTCCGTATGCTCAGATACAAAGCTGAAGAAGTTGGCTATGGAGTTGTCGTCAGATACGTCCAGCTCGCATACCGGGGTGTCCTCGCCAAAGCTCTCTTTAACAAGTTTGATAACGCCATCCTTAAGACGCTCTCCCTGGTAATTGAAAATGAGTTTTGCGCCGGCCTCATGCCAAGCTTTGGCAATGCCGAATGCGATACTGCGCTTATTGGCCACACCGGTAACGATGCCGACCTTTCCTGCTAACGGTTTATCAAGTGACATAATGATGTTAGTGGTTAGATGTTACAGTAAGGGAAACTCTTGGGAGATGATGCGAGCGTATGTGGCGGTGATGCTGATACCCACTTTCTCCATGTAGGCAATGCGTTTTAATACTTCCTCTGCACTCACCGTGTTATCTGTGGGTACATACTTAAGGCGGTAGTATACAAAGCCGCCGTCATTGTCAAGCAGTAGCTGCCCCTCCGGCAAGTTGGCGTTGAGGGTAAGCAGCAGCATGCTCAGCTCCTGGCGGTTCTCCGGTGCTACACGTGTGCAAAAATGTACATCAAATACGAGGCTGCAGGGCTCTTGCAACTCTGTGAACATGAATGTGCAGGGCATGCCCGTGGTATCTATCGGCAGGTAGGCCAAGCCTATCTTCTCTGCCTGCGGACCCATAGTCACCCATTGGTAATCCTCATTGCGGCTCAGCAGGTGGCGGCGCACCAGTGCCAGTAGATTCGGTTTTTCAGACATATTTTTGGTGAAAAAAGTTCGCGTGATGTGTCAGCGTTTCATGTTGACACCCTCTGTTTGATGGTAATATACACCGAAGTTCGAGTATAGTCAAGAAAATGTGTCAGGAAATTTCTCCCGACACATCTCTTTTTTACTTTTCGTCGTAGTACAAACGCCCCATTTTGGTGGCAATGGAGTCGAGCGCTGCCAGCTCTTCCTCCGTAATATGTACGGACAAGCGATCCAGCTCGGACTCCATGCGAGCATTGACATCGTGGCAAAGTGCCTCGCCTTTTTCGGAGAGGCGGATGCAGATGGCGCGGCGATCCTCTGGGTTGGGATTGCGTTCAAAAAAGCCTTTTGTCACCATGGTTTCCACCAACAAAGAGGTTGCAGGTACCGTCATGTTGAGGTGAGATGCCAGTGTTTTGAGGGCAATACCCTCCGGCTTCTCTTTGGTAAGGATGCGGATTTGACCAATGGCAGACCCTTGGCGCAGGGTAAGGCCCAGCATCTTTTTTTGGTGAATGGCCGGTGTTTGTTTGAAGCTGTCACGGCGCAGGTCATCCGTGATGTTCAGCAGCTTCATAAATACGTCGTGCGGTTGTCTTTGGAGAGATTCCATGCGCGTATTCTATCTTAATCTGAGCTATTTGTCCAGAAAAATTATTTATAATAGTAAATTATTAACATCTTGGGATAGTTTTATTTCTCAATTTCTCATAAAATTATCGTTTACAAAGGCGGGGATAAGAGTATAATGAAGCCATGAAGTTGAGGGTAGCAGCATTAATCGTTATCAGCACATTGAGCAGCTGTATGCAACAGGGACTGCCGGATTGGGACGATGTGCCCGGGGCAGAGTGCTCTTTAGTTGCACACCGTTTACATTTGCCGCTTGCAGATGCCGCAGCCCCCAATCACCAAGGTAAGCCCGTGCGCCTGCGGGATAGCGAGACGGTGCAACTGCGCAACTATTTGCGAATGTTTACGGAGCAGGGGGATATATCCGTTGTTTCATATGCCCCGGCAACCGTATTGTATGGTGAGTATTTTTCTCTCAATTATCGGCAGGATATAGTGGTTCTCAATATAGGCCGAGGTGAGAGAACTCAATATGTTCGCCCCATTACTCAGGCAGATAAGGATATGCTGAAGCTTTTGCGTAAAAGGAGCGATTCTCGCACGCTGAAGCCATAAGCGGCTGTTTTACCACATCAGGGCGCGGTCTTCAATCACGCTTTCCGGCCAAATACCTTGCTCTGCCATAAAGGTCTCCCAAGCCAGTAGTATCATTTCAAATGCTGCGGGATTAACATCAAAGTGAGTGAGTGTGTGGTCGCTCGTGGGGCTCAGCACAATCTCTGCCTCGTTATCCAAGGATTTCCATTGCTCGCAGAACCATTCTCTCATGGCGTAATCCAGCAGCGGGTCTGCCATGCCGTGCGCGCAAAACAGCGGCGGCAAATAACGCCTGAGCAGGGCACAGGGGTTGATGCTGTTGGTGTCTGCTATTTCTGCCTTGACATTGAGCAGCTTAGCCTCGGGGGCTTCTACATCCACCACGCCACGGAATATGGCAACGGCGGCCGGCATGGGGGGCGGTATATCCTTGCTGCCGAGCTTCCACCAACGCCGTTTTTCAATCATGGGTTGCATGGCTGCGTTGAGGGCAAGCAAGGCTCCGGCATCCGACCCGGCTAAGGAAATCAACTCATGGTCCAAGCCTAAATTGGCTGCGTTATGCCGCACCCACCGCCAGGCATCCAAACCATCGGTAATGATTTCCTCTGCCGTTACATCATAGCGGGCATGGTTGCGGTACTCCGGCAAGATACAAACAATGCCGCGACTGGCCAGGTGCATGGCCCAAGATACAAACTCTTCATTGAACTCCAACGCCCACATGCCCCCGCAAAAAAACATGACGGAGGGCAAAATGGAATCTGCCGTATGGCCGGGCGGTGCAATAATGTGCGCCTTAAGCTCAACGCCATCCGCAAAGCGTTTCCATACCACTACGGGGGCTTTATCGAGCACTCGCCGGCATCTGGCCTCTGCGGCAGTGCGTGCTTTGCGTTGAAATGACGTCATAACCGACCCCTAGTATGCTATTTTCTTGCAAAAAAAGCAAGTCTGATGTATGTTATCGGCAGTTATGAGAGCCATTTTTTTTCAATCTGCCGCTCTGGCGGTTCTGTTCGGTAGTGTTGTAAGCGCGGCAACACCTTCTGCCATTGAGGCCGAGCTTAAGCGCAGAGCAGAGCAAAAAAAGGCAGCGGAGGCCACTCCACCTGCAAAAAAGGCAGATATTATTGTGCCGGACCAACAAAAGGCGCGGGAGGTTGCAGAAACCGTATACAACACGTGGCGCTTGAGCATGATTCGCGGTAACGAGCAGGCATGGCGAGCCAGTACCTGCCGATCCCGACAAATGAAAGTGCGCAATTTAATTATTTCTCAGCGTGGGCAATTCCCCAGGGACTTTTTCAGGGAAACGCAAGAGGCACCCAACATTGACAATTTTGTGTATGTCGGCTCTCTGTTAGGGGGTAAAGGTAATACCATGGCATGCACCTATGTGGGTAAATTACAGCTGGGGGATGCCAAGCCCCGTGAAAATGCCTTTGTGCTGGAGCTGGTGCTGGAGCAGGGAAAATGGAAGCTCGATCAGACTCGCTTTTTTGACCTCTCTCAGTTGCCGGATGTACGCAAGCGACTTTACAACAGGGATTTGGAGCTGCTTAAAGAGCAGGATGGTTTCATGCCGTATGACCGTATACCCGGTGTGCCGTTAGCCTGCCGTGCCCCGGAGCTCATTGGTAAGGTGTTTGTGGATTGCCCCGGGCGCCAAATAGAGATGACAATCAACGGTATTTCTGTTCATGAGTTTGATGATGAACGCCGTGCAGATGTAATCTCCGGCGGGCTCAAACGTGGGCAAAATACCATTACTTACAAGATTAAGAATCGCGAAGGGCTCAAACGCCCGACAATGGGTATTGGCCTCTTTGTTGCCCCCGAGACCCCCGGTAACACCGGCGTGTGCGTGTTCGACCACATTCTGGATGCCTCGGATACTGCCAACGGCGGCTCGTTTACCTTCTTTATCAGTAATGACCACATTGCCTCCATGAATCCGGCGTTCAAGGGCAAGCGCCCGGAGCCGTTCCACGCAGTTCCGTTAAAGAAGAAAGAGGGCAAGTAACGTTGCCGTTTATACCCCGCTGGGTATATCCTTTGCGTAATCGCCGGCCAAGCGTCGGCGATTTTCGTATCGTTCTCTGGTCACCTGTTCTTCCGTTGCACCTAAGGTTCTGAGGGTGTGAGATGCCATACCCAGCGCAACCTCCTCCTCGCCGCTGAACACCGTTTCTGCACCCTGGCGGCGCAACAACTGGGCCGTGCTGATGTAGGTGGTATGGGCCATGACGACGATATTCGGGTTGACCTCCTTGGCGCTTTCCGCAATATCATGAGACGGTGCAGCTGCCGCCGTAATAATGATGGCTTTGGCTTGTTCTGCCCCTGCCATGCGCAAAATACTGCGGCGGCGGGCATCCCCGTGCAATACGGGTATCCCTTTATTCTCCAGTTTGTTGACGGTGTCGATATTCATCTCCAGCACAACAACCTCCAAATTGTATTTAGTGAGAATATCGGTCATAATCTTACCACAGGGGCCATAGCCCACAACAATGATGCGGTGTTTATCATTGGAGGGCTCGGGTACGCTGCCTTTTACTTTTGGTTTTCGGCCTATCTCTTTCTTCTCCAGATGATTGGCCAACATGGGGATGAATCGATATAACGCCGCATTTAAGGTGATGGTGATAATGGCCACACCCGTAATGACATTGGCGGCATATTCCGGCAGCATGTGGTATTGAGAGGCTATTAAGGTTGCCAGAATGAAGGAGAATTCACCAATCTGTGATAATGCACCTGCCGTTTTAAGTGCCATACGCAGTGGTTTGCCCAGTAGGGTGATAACAATAAACGCGGCCAGCGGTTTTATAAAAAATGCCACCAAGCAGGTGCAGAGCGTGAGCTGCCAATGCTCCAGCATGCCTCCTATATCAAAGCCCATGCCCACGGATACGAAGAAGAGCACGGCAAAGGCATCTTTCATGGGCAAGGCATCGCTGGCGGCGCGGGCGGCAAACTTACTTTGCCCAACGACCATGCCGGAAAGGAAGGCCCCGAACTCCATGCTGGCATCAAACCCCTCTGCTGCCAATACCGCGAACCCCAAGGCAAACACCAGCACCGCCAAGGTAAACAGCTCACCGGAGGCACTGCGTGACACATAGGTTAATACCCGCTTAATTATTTTGCGCCCCACAAAAGCCACGCAAAGCACCAATAGTGTCAGTTTTATGGCGGCACTGCTAATGGCCGGCCCCAGCTCTTTACCGCTGATGATAACCGGCAGCAATACCAACATTAAAATGGTGAAAATATCCTCCACCACCAACCATCCTAAAGCCGTGTGACCGGTGGGTGTTTGCAATAACTTGCTGTCACTTAATACTCGCGTTAATACAACCGTACTGGATACACAGATACATAAGCCGAACATGAGGCTGCTCACCCAGTCCGGCGTGCCGCCGAAGGTGTGAAACACCAGTGCCCCCATGCCGGTTGATACAGCCATGCATATCAGCGCCCCGGGAACCGCCACCTTTTGCACGGCCAACAAGTCTTTCAAGTGAAATTGTAAGCCTACACCGAACAAGAGCAAGATAACGCCTAGGTGTGAGAAACCCTCCACAATATGGCTATCCACCGGTTCTCCCCACCACGGTTGGGCAGCCAGTATGCCGGCTACAAGATACCCCACCAGCGGTGATAATTTGAGCTTGTGTGCCACTATTCCCAGTACCAGGGCGAGAGAAAGACCAATGACCAGTGCGTGTTCCATATTTACAGTCATTTATACTATCATTTACAGTACCTCATAGCAAGCAAAAATAATGCACTTTTCGCTTTGCGGAGTATAGAAATACACTGTAGCTCGCGTATGCGCCGCCACAGTGTATCGTCTGTTGATTTACTGTATAAAATTAAGTGTGTTTGAACATGCCTGCCTCTGCCTCGCTGGTGTGGGTGCTCGGTTGGTGCTTGCTCAGAAACTCCATACTGCGCTCCATGTCATTTAAAAGCAGGTCTGCCATATCCATGGTAACACCTCTGCGTACCATCACACGCATAACCACTACATCAGACACATCCGCAGGCAGGCTGAATGCCGGCACTTGCCAGCCGCGGGTACGCAGGCGGTCCGACAGCTCATAGAGGTTGTAACCGGGGTCATATCCTTTTTTCATGTAGAAACACACGGCGGGTATGTCCGTTTGCGGGTTACCGGTGGCAATGAACTCAAACTTACCCAGCTTGTTGATTTTTTTATGCAGATAGGCTGCAACATCGTAAGCTGCCCGGTGCACACGCGTATAGCCCTCCTTACCTAAATGCACAAAGGTGTAGTATTGGGCAATAACCTGCCCGGCCGGGCGCGAGAAATTGAGGGCAATGGTCGGCACACTACCACCTAAGTAGTTGACGGCAAATGCCAGCTCGCTCGGCATGTCCTCCGACGTTCTCCAAATAACCCAACCACAGCCCACCGGGGCCAGCCCGTATTTATGACCGCTGGCGCTGATGGATTTTACACGCTTCAGCCGGAAATCGAACGGAATCTCCGGTGCGGTGAAGGGGGCCAAAAAACCACCGCTGGCAGCATCCACGTGTACATCGACATCCGGCCCGCCTTTTGCGGCCAATTTATCCAGTACCTTGCAAATAGCCTCGGGGAATTCATATTGCCCGGTGTAGGTTACACCAAAGGTTGGTACCACGCAAATGGTGTTTTCATCCACCCTTTTAAGCATTTCTTCCTCGTTCATGCAGTAGCGACCGGGGGCCATGGGTACCTCCCTAATCTCAACATCCCAATAACGGCAGAACTTGTGCCAACAAATTTGGACGGGGCCACACACCAGGTTGGGCTTGTCTGTGGGCTTTTTTTCTTTTTTACGGCGTGCACGCCAGCGGTGCAGAGCAGCCATGCCTCCCAACATGCAGGCCTCGCTGGAGCCTATGGTAGAGCAACCGATGGTGTTGGCGGCATCCGGGGCGTTCCAGAGGTCGGCAATCATGCGCACACAACGTTGCTCAATTTCTGCACATTGCGGGTATTCATCCTTGTCAATCATGTTTTTGCTGATACACAAATCCATGATTTTATGTACGTAAGAATCATCCCACGTTTGGCAGAATGTTGCCAGGTTTTGGCGGGCGTTGCCATCCAGCATCAACTCATCACGTATCAACTGGTAGCTTTGTTCCGCATGCATAGCATGTGCAGGAAAACTCTTGCTCGGCAATGGTTTAGCAACATCTGCCGAGCCGAATATGCTGATATTATCCTTATCTGTGGAGCTTTTCATATAAGAAAGCTGACGCTTATACACCTGCTTTTTATCAAAAACAGGCATATGTTGGCGGCGCGCTGCTTTCAATTAGTTTCTTCCTCCTGCTCCTGTTGGTAGGCGTGGTGCATGGATTCCTTTGCTGCGCGCTAACGTATGGAGAGAGTACAGTAGCCCTGCCGGATATCTGCTACGGAATCAAGTGTGTATGTTACTCTTCAACTGCCCAATGCAGAGCCGGCTATGGTTTGGAAAAGAAATTAAATCTTTGTATTTGAAATTACGCGTGGGAATAATTAGCATTCATGCCACAAGAGTATAACGCAAGTGACAAATTGAATGATTTTCTTGCATGTTTATATATTGAAGCACAGTATATAATGTTATCTTAGAAATAATTTTGGTAAACAAGCCAAAAGTCTTGCATATCTTCAAAAATATGGCATACTGCTCTCGTGGTTGCATAATGAAGTGTTTTGGGTTGTTTTTTTCGCACTTATTATACTACAACGCAATGATTTATGCAACCATAATCTCAATTTTATTAATTATTCCCCGCGCGTTATTTGAAATTATATGATATAAAACGCCTTGACAAAAATAGGGAAATGAAATATAAACATTCAACGAACATGAAGATACCGTGAATAGAGGTGGCATGTTTCATAAAAAATAGAAATTATTTCAGATTAAACCATGACACAGAGTGTATCGTTAACAAACTCTTATACACCTTCTGTTTTCTCTCATATAACAGGGATGCGGGGTCTAGCAATGCTGTTAATCGTTATATATCATTTGAAAACAGAATGGTGTATTAGTGGTTATTATGGTGTTGATGTATTTTTTTGTGCTTTCCGGTTATCTGTTATATCGAGGATATATTTTAAAAGAAAGACAAGATACATTTGTTGAATATATTAATAGGCGTTTTATTCGAATTTTTCCATCTTTAATCGTTGTTTTGTTTGCATGGCATCTTGTGTCAGCATTAATTTTAGATCCGCAAGAGTGGACCTATTTTTGTGATAGTGCGGTAGCATCGCTATTAGGATATGCAAATGTGTATTTCGATGCTGTTACAAAGGATTATTTTGCGACAGATGCAGCGAGAGCGCCTCTTACGCATCTATGGTATTTATCTGTCATTTTGCATTTTTATCTATTATTTGCTGTTGTTTTTATTTTACCTAATAAAGTTTCCTTGAAATTGAAATGGATGCTAATGCTTCTATTATCAATTGTTTCTGTTTTGATGGCATACTGCTGGATGGATGTGTTTGCTTTTATTTATAAATTGTTCGATATTCCGCAACATGACATGCCAATCAATTCATATTATTGGACTATTGCTCGTATATGGGAATGCGTTGCCGGTATGGCAATAATTTACCTACCTAGGATTAAAAGTATAGCATGGAATACTACCTGTTTTGTAATTGGGGTAGTTCTGATTGTTGTGCCGTCCTTTGTGGACGCTCAAGTTATGCAAGCAAATTATCTTGCTGTTATGGGAACTATGCTGGTAGTTGCATATATTCCGACTAAAAAATTGAGTTTTTTATATGAAAATAGACTTGTTCAATTCATTGGAAAAATCTCTTTTTCTCTCTATTTGTGGCATTATGTTGTTTTTTATTTTTGGAAACATTATTCATATTGGGAGTATTCGGTATGGTATCAGTGCGTTTTGATGTTAGTATTTTCAATTGTTTTGAGCTATTTTGCGTGGCGGATAGTTGAAAGACGAAAATTTTCTAATGTATTAGTGATTTTTTTATGGGCAGGCCTTTTGGTTGCTTCATATTATGTTCCGCCTCGAGTTAGACCTTATTTCTTGAAATTTCATAACATTGGCCAAACTCATACAGATAATCAATTAATTAATGAAATCCGAAAATATAAGCATCGCTCACTCAAAAAAACAGACTATGCATATTTAGATGAGGAAGCTCGTTTTCGTACATGGCCTGAGGACTCGTCGGATAAAGTGTGGTTTTTGGGTAATATAGAAAAGTCTCCTTCATTTGTATTAATGGGGGATAGTCATGCTCAAGCATATGCTTCCGGTCTGGACCTGGTTTTACGAGATAAGGAAATATCAGGCATTTATGTTTGTTCGCGACCGTTGCCTTTTTGTGATAATGATTATTTTGTAGATAAGCCTATTCCTCATCGTAATATGACGGAGCAAGTGATGGAGTATATTAAACAAAAAACTGAGTTGAATACTGTTGTTGCAACTTGCCATTGGGGCGGAGAGTTTACCCGCCATAATGGTACCCCCGAGGTGGCATTACGACGCTTTTGTGAGGAAATAAATAAAATGGGAAAAAAACTTATATTCATTACGGATAATCCTACAATTAAAGAACCTAATGTTGTGTGGTACGTAAACTTTTGTCGAAGTCATGGATTGTCTCCAAGAGAAGATATGCTCAGCTGTACTCAAGAGGAGTATGAAAAGTTTAACAAGAAATCATATGAAACATTATCCGAATTGGAAAATAAAGGATTATGTCATGTGATTTCAGTGCAAAAATATTTATTTCATAATGGTAAGTTTAAAGCTTTAAATGATGAAGGTATTTTATTAATGTATGATACGAATCATCTAACTAAAGAGGGTGTGTTACTGCTTAGTTTAAAAATACAAGATGAATTATATCAATTGCTCAAATGAATATTTGAGGCAGCTGTTCTTTGATTATCATGAATAGCTAAAACACCCTGCAAGTGTGGGTACACATGCAGGGTGGAGAAGAAAATGCGGGGAGGGGGGATGGATTACAGGTGTTTTTTGCGGCGGTACTCGAGCATGGCGAGTTGGCGGGCAATACCTGCTGCAAGGTGGGTTTGCTCCTCGCGGGAGAGCACGGAAGCCTGATTGCGGTATGCCTCTTGAGCTTTGGCAACGGCAGCCTCTACAGAGGAGGCGTCAATCTCATCTGCTTCAAGCACGGTATCGGTTACCAGCATAACCTGCTCATTGTTCACCTGCAAGAATCCACCACCAATGAATATGCTTTTGGGTGCCCCATTGGCAGTGCGGTAAACAAGCTCCCCGTTGTCCATGGCGGCAATAATGTCGGCGTGGCCGGGCAGAACCTCCATCTCGCCTTGTACGGAGGGTACAAGCACGCCGATCACCTCGGTATCAACCGCGGTGCGCATGGGGGTGATGATTTTGAGATGCAAAGGCATGGTTTATCAGGCTTTTTCAACGGTGTCGATGCCACCCTTCATGTAGAAGTTACCCTCGGGTACGGAGTCCCACTTGCCGTCGAGGATCTCAGCAAAGCCTCGTACGGTTTCAGCAACGGGAACATATTGCCCCTTAATGCCGGTGAATACCTCTGCCACACTGAAAGGCTGGGAGAGGAAACGCTGAATCTTGCGGGCGCGGCTTACCGTGAGCTTATCCTGCTCAGAGAGCTCATCCATACCGAGAATGGCAATCATATCCTGCAAGTCTTTGTAACGCTGCAAGGTTTGCTGCACGCCACGTGCTACGCGGTAGTGCTCCTCACCCACCAGCTCGGGGGCAAGAGCCTTGGAGGTAGAGGCCAGCGGATCCACAGCAGGGTAAATACCCTGTGCAGCCAGAGCACGCTCAAGCACCACGGTGGAGTCCAAGTGTGAGAAGGTGGTGGCGGGGGCGGGGTCCGTCAAGTCGTCTGCGGGCACGTATACTGCCTGCATGGAGGTAATGGAGCCCTTCTTGGTGGAGGTAATACGCTCTTGCAAGCCGGCCATTTCTTCTGCCAGGTTGGGCTGGTAACCCACGGCAGAGGGGGTGCGCCCCAGCAAGGCGGATACCTCTGAACCGGCCTGTGAGAAACGGAAAATGTTGTCCACGAACAGCAGCACGTCGCGGTTCTCTTCATCTCGGAAGTACTCGGACATGGAGAGTGCGGAAAGAGCTACGCGAAGACGGGCTCCGGGGGGCTCGTTCATCTGGCCGTATACCAGAGCCACCTTGGAGTTCTCGGGGTTGGCTTGGTCAATAACGCCGGATTCGCTCATTTCCATGTAGAAGTCGTTACCCTCACGAGTACGCTCACCCACGCCGGCGAATACGGAAAGACCGGAGTGCGCCTTGGCAATGTTGTTGATGAGCTCCATGATAAGCACGGTCTTGCCCACGCCTGCACCGCCGAAGGAACCGGCCTTACCACCCTTCAGGAAGGGGCAGATGAGGTCAATCACCTTGATGCCGGACTCCAACACCTCTGAGGATGTTGCCTGCTCCTCCAAAGAGGGAGCCTCGCGGTGAATGGGATAACGTTTCACGCCGTCCAGCTGGCCTTTTTCGTCTACGGTTTCGCCGAGCACGTTGAAGATGCGCCCCAGCACCTTGGGGCCAACGGGTACGGAGATGGGAGACCCGGTGTCTACTACGGTCATACCGCGCTTGAGGCCGTCGGTGGAGCTCATGGCAACGGTGCGGGCCCAGCCATCTGTAAGGTGTTGCTCAACCTCAAGCACAAGCTTGGTGGGGGTGCCGTCTACCTCATACTCTACGGTAAGAGCATTGTAGATGGCGGGCATTTCGGACTGGGAGAAATCGACGTCTACCACGGCGCCGATGATCTGCACGATTTTACCTGTGTTCATGATTCGGAGAATGTGTTATTTTGAAAATTGTTGATGAGGAAGTGAGGGGTTACTCCATGGCTTTCATAGCCGTGGTGATTTCGAGAAGCTCGTTGGTGATTTGGGTTTGGCGGGCTTTGTTGTATTCCAACGTAAGCTCGCCGATGAGTGTCTTGGCGTTTTCCGTTGCCGCCTTCATGGCTACCATGCGGGCAGACTGCTCACTGGCTTTACCCTCCAAAATCATCTGTACGAGCTGATGCCCGAAGTAGAGCGGAAGAATGGAGTTGAGCAGGGTTTTGGGGTCCGGCTCCAGCAAGAAGTTCGGGTTATCATCGTCCGTAACGTCGTCCTGTGCGGCTACGTTGAGCAAATCCTGCGCAGAGAGCGGGAGCAATTGCATTACTTCCGGCCGTTGCACCATTACGTTGACGAACTTTTGATAGATAACCTCTACGCTGTTGTAGGTGCCATCCGTAAAGCCATTGCGAATAAATTGGAAGATGGGCTTAAGCTCGGCTTCCTCCACCGTGTCACCAATGCTGAATGTTGCTGCAAGATTGCGCCCTGTGCGCACGAGCTGAGAGTTGAGCTTAACGCCGACGGTCAGGTAGTCCGCATCTGCATCACACTTGAGCAACAGTTCCTTAAAAAGGTTGGAGTTGAGCCCTCCACACAGGCCGCGGTCGGTGCTCACTACAATGATGAGTTTTTTGCCCTTTTCACGCTGCTCCATCAAGGGGGAGCTTGCACCGTCTGCCAGAGTATCCTGCAAGTGCTTAAGCACGTTTGCAAGGGCACTCATATAGGTGCGTCCCTTGAGAGCCAGCTCTTGGGCACGCCGCATTTTTGCGGACGCAACCATCTGCATCGCTTTGGTGATTTGCGATGTGTTGCGTACCGACTTAATGCGGCGTTTGATGTCTCTGAGACTTGCCATGGTGGGGAGATTACTTCGTCATGCGTGATTTGAATGCCGTCATGAACTGCTTGAGCTGCTCATCAATGCTGTCGGTAAGAGCTTTTTCAGCCTCAATGGCGGCCAGCAGGTCGGGGCGGGTGGTGCGGGCGTCTTCTTCCATCTCGCGTACCACTTTCTGCACTTTGTCAACGGGTACGTCATCAAGATAGCCCTTCTGAATGGCATAAAGGTCAATCACCTCAATGCTCAGGCTCTTGGGGTCATACTGCCCTTGCTTGAAGAGCTCCACAATGCGGCGACCACGCTCTAACTTTGCTTTAGTGTTGGCATCCAAATCGGAACCGAACTGGGCGAATGCCTGCAATTCTTCGAACTGGGCAAGGTCGAGCTTCACGGAGCCTGCCAGCTTCTTCACAATCTTGGTTTGGGCAGAGGAGCCTACACGGCTCACGGAGATACCCACGTTAATAGCGGGGCGCACACCTTGGTAGAACAGGTCGGTATCCAAGAAAATCTGACCGTCGGTGATGGAAATCACGTTGGTGGGAATGTAGGCGGATACGTCGCCTGCCTGCGTTTCAATGATGGGCAGGGCGGTGAGAGAACCACCCTTACGGCCACCCTCTGCGTTGATGCGTGCGGCACGCTCCAACAAGCGGCTGTGCAGGTAGAATACGTCGCCGGGGTATGCCTCACGGCCGGACGGACGGCGCAGAATCAATGATACCTGGCGGTATGCCACGGCGTGCTTGGAGAGGTCATCGTATACAATAAGGGCATCCTGCCCCTGGTCCATGAAATACTCACCCATGGCGCAACCGGCATAGGGGGCAAGGTACTGCATGGCGGCACTGTCGGAGGCAGAGGCTACCACGATAATGCTGTAGGGCATGGCCCCGCTTTCCTCAAGTTTGGCAACCAAGCGGGAGATGGTAGCGCGTTTCTGGCCGATAGCTACATAGATGCTGTAAAGCGGGCGGTGACCGGGCAGCTTACCTTCCTCTGCCAGCTTGTTCTGGCGAGCTTGGGAAATCATGGTATCGGTAGCAATGGCGGTCTTGCCGGTGGAGCGGTCGCCGATGATAAGCTCGCGCTGGCCGCGGCCAATCGGAATCATGGCATCAATGGGCAAAATGCCGGTTTGTACAGGCTGGTTCACACCTTGGCGAGAAATAATGCCGGATGCAATCTTTTCTACCGGGTAATAGGCAGCTGCGGTGATGGGGCCTTTGCCATCCAGCGGGTTGCCGAGCGTGTCCACAACACGACCCAGCAAGCCGGGGCCCACGGGGACTTGCAGCAGGCGGCCCGTCGTTTTGCAGGTGTCGCCCTCTTTGAGCCCGTTGCCGTTGCCGATGAGCACTGCGCCCACCTCGTGCTCTTCCAAGTTCATGGCCAGCCCCATAACGCCGCCGGGGAACTCAATCATTTCATTGAGCATGGCGTTGCTGAGGCCTTCGATACGTGCCACGCCGTCGCCTATGGCTTTGATGGTGCCCACGTTTTCGCTGACGGCCGCGGTGGAGGCGTTTTTGATTTGTGCTTCGAGTTCTTGTACGATGTTACTCATATGCCGGATGGTGTGATTTTGAAAATGTTGAATGAGAGAGGTTAAGATTAAATGGAAATGCTGGAGAGGCGTTCAATACGGGAGCGAATGGAGGCATCCGTTACGTCGTCTCCCACTTTTACGGTAATGCCGCCGAGCAGGGCGGGCTCCACCTGCCATACGTAGTGCAGCCCCGGGGTTCGCGCATCGAGCTTGGCTTTAATGCTCTGCTTTTCTGCATCTGTCAAGGGCAGGGCACTGGTAATGGTTGCCGTATGGCGGGCTACCTCCAAGCGTACCAACTCGGCAAGTGCGCTGAGTATGCCTAAGTAGTTACGCGGTTTTTCTTTTTCGATGGTGGCAGCCACGTGGCGCACGGTGTCCTCTTGCAGCAAGCCATCGGGGCCGATGCAGAGTCTCATGAGGCGTCTAGCCTGAGCCTGTGCTTCCTTGGTGATTTTCATAAAATGTGCAGGTGTGCGGCGGTGTGTTACAGCTGGTTAATGGCCTCTGCGTTAATGGCACGGTGGTCAGCCTCGCTGAGCACCTTGCCTGTTACTTGGGCGGTTGCCTGTGCTACCAAGCGGGCAAACTCGCTCTTGAGTGCCTCCTTTTGTCGCTGGGTATCCATGTCTGCCTGCTGCTTGGCGTTTTCAATGATGGTGCGAGCCTCTGCGGCTGCTTTATCGGCCAGCTCTGCTTGCAGTTTGGCGGCGGTTTCACGGGCATGCTCCACTTGCTCTTTGCCGGAGGCATGCGCCTCTGCCAAAATCTTTTCACCGGTGGCTTTTACCTCTGCAAGCTCCTTTTCACTGCGGGCATGCATGGCCTCACCCTCTTCTATGCGTGCACGGCGCTCCTCAAGCTGTTGCATAATGGGCTTGATGCCGAACTTTACCACCACAATCACCAAAACGGTGAAAGCGATAGCGTGCGCAATGAATACATCGGTATGCAGACCGAACTTGTCTGCCAATTCCGTTAATTTGTTTGCCAGTACCGGGGTGTACATATTCTGTTGTAATTTGTGTTGAAAGGGGGACGGGAGAATGGGGGAGGATAAGGGGCTGCGCCGTTCTCCGGCGGCGCAGCCCGTTGAATCTTACATGAAGATTGCTACGAATGCCACACCTTCGATAAGAGCGGCAAGAAGAATGGAGATGGTAAGAACCTTACCGAAAGAGGCGGGGTTACGGCCTGTGGATTCAGCGGCCTTCATACCGATGCAACCAATGCCGATACCGGCACCGAGAACGGCAAGACCTGCCTTGAGGGCAGTCAGGTCTACAGCTGCTGCTGCGTCTGCGATTGTTGTGATGTCCATTGTATTGTATTTGTGTTTGTTGTTATTGTCTTCTGCCTGCCGTCACGTCTTTACTGCATGATTCGGCCGGGCGTGAAGTATTTTCTGCCTGTGGTGGTATCAGTGTGCGGATTCACCCTCTTCATCCTCTTCACCCCCGATTTGGGTTTTGAGGAAAATGGCGGTGAGCATCAGGAATACTAATGCTTGCACAAAGCCCACGATAACCTCCAGGAACATAAAGGGCAACATGGCAAACCAGCCGATAGCCCCCATCTGTTCGAGGATGGATTCACCTGCAAAGATGTTACCGAACAAACGTGCTGCCAACGCAACCGGGCGCACGCAGATGGAAAGAATTTCTATTAAGCCCACAAAGAAGAAGATGGGCAGCAAGGCATATTTCAGGAAACCCGTCAGGCCGCCTTTAGGGCCGAAGGTGTGGGTAAGGAAATGCCACGGTCCCTGTTCTTTCATGACCCAGATAAACCACAGAATGGCATAGGAGAACCCCAAGAAAATGGTGACATTGAAGTCTGCGTTGGCACCACGCAGCAGCGGTTGCCCATCATAGGTGATGGAACCTACACCCGGCAGTAGCCCCAAGTAGTTGCTCACCAATATAAAAATGAATACTGTGGCAAAGTACCAAAAATACTTCTTGGCAATCTTGCGCCCTGTCAAACCCTCTACAAAGTTGTACAACAGCTCAAACACCCACTCTACAAAGTTTTGCAGACCATGCGGTATTCTCTGCATCTTTTTGGAGGCCATGCGCAAAACTATGGTAATGAGGATAATGGCAACGGCAAACATTATCATGGAGTTGGATACGGGCAGCGTATAGCCCGGCCAAACAGGCATATCCCATATAATGGGGGCATCACTCGTTAATCCTGCATGTCCATGCTCAGATGCGCATGCCACCCCACCCAGCATCATTGCTGCAGCTGTCAGCTTCTGTACAAAAAGTTTCATGTTGCACTTCTTAATCTAGCACTCTCTTTTCCTGCCGTCAAGCTTCAAATTCATGTTAATTTGTTTTTTTCAGCTAATTTTATTACATAGGGCATCTCTAAAAACTCAACAAAAACTATTTATCTTGCACCCTACGGATCTCCGTCACCCCTACAAATTGGTAGTTGTGGGGGAGAGTCCGCGAGCGTTAGCGAGCCGATTTTTGAGCCCCGGCGAGGGGCGAAAAAATATCGTACCCGCGGGCGAATGCCCGCCAAATTTGATAGCCCCCTTGTGGGGCGAAATAGCTTAGGCAGGGTCGTAAGCCCCTGCACGTGAAAAAAACACCCGAGCCCGAGGAGCGTAGCGACGAGGCCGACAGATGTGCATAGCGCAGGGCGTGAGCCCGGAGCGGAGTGTGACTCGGGGTTAACACCCCTCGTGGGATTGTGTCGGCCTCCTCGCTTTGCTCGTCGGGCTCTATATTATTTTATTCGGTTAGCAGGGGTCGCGCGCGCACTGCGTGCACGCTTGACCGCCTGCCTATGTTATTTCGCCCCAC
>JAFQEF010000011.1 GCA_017399165.1 Akkermansia sp. | reverse complement strand
GGCTTCGGCATCCGGCAAAGCCATGCTGCACATGAAAGCGTAGCCGTCTGAACTGACGCGGCTTAAAGCGGCAACTCTAGGAAATGGTGTTGTTTTGATGCTGCCATCAGCCATGGTAAACTCCAATTCCAGCGCGTATGCAGGAGTAACACAGGCACACAGGTCAGGCTTGACCGGCTGGATTTTGCCGATTAGGCTCAGCAATTCCGCTTTTTCTGATACAGTCAAGGGCACTTCGGTTCCTTCCAATATACGTCCGGTAAAATGGCTCCATTTAATAACCACGCGAACGCTCTTGCACGAACTCGCCAGCGATTGCAATGCGGCCAACTGCTCGCGGCTGGCTTGTTCCAGCTCGGCATCGCGAATGGGAGAGTATGGCATTTGTCGGACATACCGCTCTGTCGGCACTTCGGCAGAGCCGCTTTGGCAAGATTGGCTCCCCACCGCCGCAAGGCACAGGGCTGTGGTGGTAAGGATTCGATGGATGGTGGGCATGGTCATCATCGATTGTCTGACTTTTATGTGTTATTTAATCCTTGTAGTAGAAGCGATATCTGATGGGGCGGTATTGCTTATACCAACGCTGCACCTCCGCCCGAGACAGTTGGGAACCCGGGCGGGATTCGACCGTCTTCACCAAGGCATCAAAGCGTTTCGCCGCAGCCTCCGGGAGGTATGTAGCAGTAAGGTTCTTCACCTTGTTTGCAGCAAAGAGACCCCGCGCTTTCTCTCCCTGCGGAAAAATGTAAAACTCCGGTGAACCGCCAGCTCCCTGCCAATCAAGCCCAGGGGTATCCGGCTCTGTTGCCGCCTCTATGTCGAGCAATTCCCGGCATTCATCAGCATTCAATCGAAGAACAGGCGGAGGCTCGGAGGGCCATGGATCCCCAACGGAGTATGTGAGATAACATTCCGGCAGCGATTTCTTAGCGGATAAGGCTTGCGGGGTGGTACAGGAGCTCTGCCCCACCGCCGCAAGGCACAGGGCTGTGGTGGCAAGGATTTTGTGGAAAATTGTCTTCATCATTCTCTATCTCCTTTACATAAGATAATACTTCCCGGCACCGAATCCGCAACAAAAAATGGCAGAAAGTGCCGATTGATTACTATAGAACCGATTTTTTCTTATCAATTACCAACAAAAAGATCCATTGTTCTTGCTATGATTCCTCTAATCTTCAACAGCCTTATATTTCTGATATCGGCTATTGGGTTTATCTGGTAAGGTCAATGCAAGCCAATTACCGATAAGAGGCGTGACATACTTTTCTCTGACCCATCTTTTATTATTCATTCCGAGCATTTCCGCTATTTCGCCCAAAGTTCTCGGAACTTGACAAAAGTCGACAATTTTCCTTTCTGTCTCTGTCAAATTTGACTTGTGCAGTCTTGTGCAGTCTTGTGCAGTCTTGTGCAGTCTTGTAGAGTCTTGTGCAGACAGCAAGTCCTTAAACCAAATCGTAAGGTTCACGAAGTTGGGCACAATCTCAATCTTAGGTTCGGGGAGGCCTTGCTCACGGCAGCTTTGCATGATGAGGGAGATACCGCGTCCCCAGGATTCCATGGTGCCACGGCGGTAGAATACATTGGCAATGGTGGGATTGAGGGGCATGGAGCCAATGCAGTCGTCCACAAAATCAGTCCAGCCCATGCCGGGTGGGAATGCACCGGGATTCTGGAATACCATGCGGTCATCATAGATAGCCAGACTGGGGGTGAGATTATCCGCATTCCATGAGCGGTGGCACAGCATGTTGATAGCTGCCTCTTTGATGGCGGTGTAGGGAACGGTGAGGGTATCCTGACGGAACTTGCTGTCCATACGCCCTGCAAGGTTGAGGTGCTTAAGGCAGAAGTCGATGACGGCATCGTACTGCTTAAACAGGTTGCCCTCACACACCGTCTGGTCGCGGAATACAAGCTTGTTGGTACCCTCAAAACGAGCCAAGCGAACCTTACATTGAATGTGGTGCATGGTGGGGTCGAGCCCGAACAGGGCATTGGCGGCATTCAGCAGCACACCGTCATTGCGGGCTACTCCCAACTTCTGCATCACTTGCAGCGGGGTCTGCAAGGTCATGTTGGAGGCCGGGATGCGGCGGGCCCCGATACCATCATGCAGGGTCTGGAATACCATCTCGGCATCGATATCCTCCACGCGCAACTCCGGGTTGGGCATGTTCTCCCAGCTGAATCGGCGGGGATTGCTCAGTTTGAGCCGCTCCTCGTACATGGTGCGGGGCATAACCGCCGTGGTGCTCTCCACTTTGTAGAACGCCCGCCCGTCAAAAGAGTATGGGCCATTCTTGAAATTGGTGGAATCAAAGTAGATGGCAATCACATAAAAATCCGGCTTGTCCGGCAATTCGATGTACTCCACCTCTACATCAACGGCAGGCTCAATCTTGCGGAGAGCGTTTGCGATCTCCTGCCTCGTGGCATCCGTCACATTCTGCCCGGTAATCTTGAGATTCGGGGCGATGCCGAACATGAGCCAACCGCCATCCGAGTTCAGGAACGCGCAAGCCGTCTCCATGCCACGATGAAGCTCGCCGGTAGTCTTCTTCAACTCCAGCGTTCGTGTTTCATCCTTAGCTATCAGCTTCTTAACTTCATCTATGGTCATACCGCAAAATGTCACTTAAAGGACACGATGATATTGTAACATTTGGAGAGCGTAAGTCAAGCAACCCGCAACAGTTATACCGTCATATTACATGCAAGCAGAAGCTAAACATCACTGCAATCCCGAGCAGGCCGAAGCGCAGGATAATTTCGTTGTTTCATCCCCCCCCTCTGCGAATGCTATATTTCATTTTCCATAACCTCTTGCAAGCGATGGTTAGGAGCCGGGGCTTATTCTTGCCCATCAAGGGGGAAATAATCTAAAATCGGCATCTCTTTGTAAGGGACTACCGGTATTTCATACTCTACTTCATTCTTCTGCTGACAGCTATTCACCGCCACCGCCGCAAGGCACAGGGCTGTGGTGGCAAGGATTTTGTGGATGGAGGGCATGATGAGCACGAAATTTTATTTTTTCGGGGGTAGAGCGCGTTCGATAATGCCTATAAGTTCCCGGCGCAGACCGGCGTCCGGCAAGGCGTAGAGGCTACCCGTATGGCTTATACCCGTGCCACCCGGGCTGGTTATACGTTCGGCCCGCAGACTCAGATACACGCCATCGCTGAAAGCCAGATTCAGACAATACAGGCGGCTCGAGGGCCGCATCGTAACGCGCACGGGAGCAAACTCCGGATTGGCCTGTAGCTGACTGATAATGTACCGCAGACGAGGCATATCTTCCGATTTCACCGCATAGCGGGGAGAATCCTGCCCGGGGCCGTATACCTCCACTTCGGCTTGCATAGTCTCCAGAAGCTCCCTGCACCTTGCAAGTTTATCTTCGGCTTGCCTAATGTGTCGGAGACGCGCCTCCTCATGAGTCGGCTTAACCCGGTTTTGCTGTGTCTCTACTTGTTTCGCTGCTGCGTTGCAACAGCCCACACAAGCCACCGCCGCAAGGCACAGGGCTGTAGTGGAGAGAATTCTGTGGATGGTGGGCATGGGCATCTTATGGATGTATTTCAATGCAAATTGCAGTGTTATTTTCGGCACGCGAACCGGAGCAGAACGAGGGCAATCAGACCGGGAAGCAAGGTATATAGCCAGGTCAGCCAGTTATGCACCGCGTATGGGAGTAGCAGAAACGCACTAGCCACCAATGCAGTGAGCAGGACGCCAAAAAGTATGGAAACGTAGGTTGCCCGCAGGCATCCTTGTTTCTGTACCATCCACACAGCCGGCAGCAGGCACAGAGTTATGCCACCCAGCAAAGCAAGTAATTCCTGCGGCTCCCATATTGCAGTGCGAATCCTGCTCTTTTGTTGATACTCCTGCTCTCCGCGAATTAGCCCGCAGCCTTCACCCGTGAGGTCCAACGCATTGCCATGTTGGCGGCCAACGATATGGCGCACCCCGCGCCACGGAGATGGAATCCACCTATATTGAAAAACGATTCGGTCGACTGCCAGATTTGAGGTATCATTTGTGCGGAGGATAATATCGTGAGGAGTGCGGGATACCACGCTATTCTCCCACACCGTCGGAAGTGTCAAGGCCTCAGTGTTGATGAGTACTTCCCCGAAGTCTTCCCAAAAGCTTTCGCGGGCTCGGAGCGAGTAGCCTCCGGCTTTCACTTGTGGCTCAAGAATCCAAGATTCGCGAATACCATGCAGTTCATTGTAATTCACCTGAATGCGCCTCTTAGGCTTTTCTCGATGAATAAAACAACGATGCAACGCTATGGCATTTTCCTTGCTCAGCCCGAATGTTTCATCCACCACCGGTCCCCCTTCTGCCACCAGTTCGGTGACACGCATCTTGACCAACTTGCCCTCCAGCGCAGGGTTCACCAGCTCCGGAGTTGCTTCGTATACGGGCTCACTGCTCAGGGATTGAGCAACATCCGAATACATAGTACCGGCAATGAAAATGCCAGCCAACGCTGCAAGGGCAAGAACCCATGCCGCTGCTTGTTTCAAAAAGCTAAGACAACCATTCGGCTGTACTGTTTTATCTTTGACTGTCTGTTCTGCTGACATAGCCTTTGCTCTCTTTTACTTGCGTATCATCTCATCTCGGCACCGAATCCGCAACAAAAAATGGCAGAAAGTGCAGATTTTCTAATAAATAGACGCTCGCGGCGGGCATTTTGTTGCGCGGTTCCTGCATTTTTGTTGCCGATGGCGCAAAACAGAGTCCGTCTTCGCGTAGCCCTATCGGGCTCTTGCTTCGCCGAGACAGGCTGCAAGGGGAGGATTCGCTTGAAGTGGAGCCCCTGGGCTGCCGGGTGCGGGGCATGGTCTTGCTGCCAGTCCGGGCGTATCAACGAGGAGCCTGAGTGGTGTTTTGTGCGTTGTTTACAATTCAGCCGGAATCTTGAGGAACTCGCTCATGGGGTACGCCCCGGTCATGCTGATATCCTTGTCCTGGAATACGAGGAAATAGCGATACCCCGGCCCGGCTTGTGCTTGCCATGCTCTGCCCAAGTGCAGCTTGGCCGGTGTCTCCTCATTGGCCAGATGGTCGCCCTTGGTCTCGATGATGACGATTTTCTGCCCACTTTTATGGAGTTTCTGCCTACTTTTGGCTTGAAAGTGTGCAGAAACATGCTAAAGTGTGGGCAGAGAAACAGCAATCTGGCATGAGAACATTCGATTATTCAAATTTGCCCGGGCCTTTACTCACGCCGGAAATAAGCAATCTGCTGTCGGCTATACATGAATACCGGGGCAAGCAGACGCTGTTTATCACGGCAAGAAAAGATGTACTCCAAAGTCTGCTGGAAATGGCTGTGATTCAAAGTACGGATGCCTCCAATAGAATCGAAGGCATCTATACCACCGATGCGAGATTAAAGGATTTGGTATTGCAGAGGGTAGAGCCCATCAACCGCAATGAAAAGGAAATTGCCGGGTATCGGGATGTGCTGCGAACCATTCATGAGAATTACGAGTATATTCCAGCGAATCCGAATACCATCTTGCAGTTGCACCGGGATTTATATTCATTCCACCCTTCCGGCATGGGAGGGCACTGGAAGAATGCAGATAATCTGATAGCTGAGACGGATGCCGTGGGCAACAAGCATGTCCGTTTCACACCTACCCCGGCATTTGAAACACCTGATGCGATGCGTTCTCTGTGCGATGCATACAAACAGGCCGTTGCTCAGGAGGTTTGTGATCCTTTGATATTACTGGTACTTTTTGTTTTCGATTTTCTGTGCATTCACCCGTTCAATGACGGCAATGGGCGTATGAGCCGACTGCTCACGCTTATGCTGCTTTATCAGCATGGCTATATTGTGGGTAAATATATCAGCCTAGAGAAATTGATTGAAGAAAACAAGCAGACCTATTACGAAACACTACAAGAGAGCAGCACCGGCTGGGATGTGGGGAATAATAACTATCTCCCATTCTTACAATATCAGCTGGGTATCATCCTCAAAGCTTATCGCGAGTTTGAACGCCGGGTGGAGCATGTTGCCACGGCAAAGCTTAATAAGATGGAACGCATCAGAATGATATTTGAACAAAAACCGGGTAAAATCAGCAAAGCTGACATCATGGCGGCTTGCCCGGATATCAGTGTTTCCCTCATCGAACGCACCTTGAAACAGATGCTCGATAATGGAGACATCCGCAAAATCGGCTCCTCCCGTACTACCGCTTACATCAAAGTTTAACCCCTGTTCTATGTTGCCCCGGATGGAGGTGTACCACATGCAGCCGCCCCCCGTAACGAAAAATGATGAGTGATTAGATTTGATTTCATTTTTGCACAATGGTATAAATATGTCAACCAGACGAGTTATGCCAGTACCTATAAATCTTATTTTGCCGGATGATGGACATTACTACTTCGGAGTGGAGTTGCCATGCTCTCAGGAGGAGGTGCGGGAGCGTTTGCTGCGCAAGCCGGAGTATCTCTACTCCCTCACGAGCGAGGACGAAGAGGAAGACGAGGTATACAGAACCTGGCTCTATCTGTGGCGCTGCAATGAAGGTTGGGAGATGCGTGAAGGGCTCACTCCCCAGAAATGTATCGCAGAGATTCATGCCCTGCATAATATTAGGCTGCATGTTGTGCTGCATGCTCTGACAGAGGGAGAGGCCTTGAATCCCAGCACGGATTCCGGCCGGGCTCCATACCAATACTTGCTCGTAGAGCCAGCTTCCGCAGAAGGAAGCCGGACTATCCCACAGTTAAATCTTCTGAGAGCAACAGGTAACACCGAGTGTACCAGATTCCATGTCATTAAGGCAGTGGATTTTTACGAAGCATACAAAGATGAAAATATAGAATCTCTTGTACCGGAAGAAGTCCCGCAAGAGGTCATCAATCGTCATTGCCTGATGTATGCTCGCAGGGAGTTGACTGTATTGAAGTCCATACATGATGCGGACAGTATGGAGCTGCTGTTACCCTTGGCAAACGAATATGGTTGTATGTATGCCAATCTTTATTGTCGGTGCCGTTTTTCGGATGAGCAGAAGGAAGAATTAGGGAAGATGACACCTGCACGTGAGATTCTAGCTTCTCTCATGAGACAACCGTGGTATGCCGGCAGTCATCACCAGCGCGTCACGCATCCCTCCGGTTTGGTCTTATTCGCAACTTATCGAGAATACTGCCGAGAATTGTACGATTTTGAACCCGGTCGCAAACTGTGCTACAAAGAGAGCGAGGGGCGAGTGCAGATTCTACCGGCTACGGAGAATGATATCCCCATGCCCCAACGTGAGGGCGGGCGTTACCATATCTTGCCCGATGACTGTTTATGCGGCCAGTTCAGGGATGAGCACGACCGTTCCATCTGCTGGTTATAAGATTTTGTCCACCCTCCACGAATGCTTAACTTTTTCCTCAAAGCACGCCGTGATGGGGGAGGATTGCCAACATCCCGACCAATATGACGGCAAAGGGGGCAGCCACGGCGGTCTCGGCAGCACCAATAGCAACATTACCCACAGCATCCACACACCAAACCGGGCCGTATGCCACATAGTAACCAAAGGAGCGGGTGCCTTTTTCTACAGGTAGGCGCGGCGTGGAGTAGTACAAGCCATTTTGGTTGGCTTGTACACTTTGCGGGCAAAACATGCGCACTTTACCACAGACTCGAGCTCGTTTGAAATCAAAGGATGAGGAGGCAATAATGGGCGCCGTATCGATGTCGTGCTCTTGTTTTACCGCAATATCAGTCTTGTTCGGGTGCAACTCTTCCAAACACTCGGTAGCTTCTTTATCGCTGAGCGGAAATAACCATACTTGCGCTGTTGTGGGGTCCGGAGTATAACTGACACGTTCGGTAAACAGCCCATCCACATTGGCATTTCGCCTGCCCAATATCGGCACATCTTCCTTACCCATATACACGGTAAGGGGTACATAATAGCTACCATTCAACTCGAAAAGGGTGAAACGTTTAGGATTAGCATCAACAATAGGCACGCGCCTATCCTCCGGATTCAGCTGCTCTACCAAGTTCTGTTTTGTACAGCCGGAAACAACCACCGCCGCAAGGCACAGGGCTGCGGAAACCGGGATTTTATGGAACGGGGGGCGAAACATGCCTAATGCGTATGTAGATACACCCAGTCAATCAATTCTGCCGGATAACCAAGACCTAACAGAGAACAAGGTATGTCAATGAGGTGGGATAAGACGCCCAGGGGGTACATAAGATACGCATAGTTATCCACATATACGGGATTGAGCAGGCAAACAACATCCGAACGCTGAATAATATCGAAGGGATATTCGACTTTTTCTGTCTGCTCCGGCAGGTGTGTGATGAACTCCGGTGTTTCCGTTTCTATCAATGGAAAATAAAGATAATGATTTGAAGGTCGTGACAGCTGCTTAAACACGTGTCGTGTATGCGTTTCTCTTTGGAGTAATACGAAGCCTTCTTCCATGCGTTCTTCATCGGCTTCCCACTCTATGGTGTATCCGTTCCCCAATCCTATGGCTGATTCAATCGGCAGGCCGTTCATTGTTTGCCTTACTCGGCCTCTGTACCCCCGTACATAATATTTATCTCCCACCTTGTAAATTTCTTTATGGGCGTTATCATTTTTCCAGAGAATAGCACCATCGGATACCTTGGCTCTACTAAAACAATACTCGGAAACGACAGTTTTGCATCCGGAAATCATAAGAATAAAAACGGTCAATATGCAAATATATATAGCAAGTATTCTCATTTGTTTCCTTACATGTAGCATAATCTTTTTAATAAAGATGGAACGGGGACGCGAATACATGGCGAAGCCACTATCTGTTACGCAGCATTATATCAATTTCCGCCCCTCTGTTCAAGCGTGGATGGCATGTTGTTGCACGTTTCCTGCAATTTTGTTGCCAATGGTGCAAAAACAGAGTCCGTCTTCGCGTAGCCCTATCGGGCTCTTGCTACGCCGAGACAGGCGAAAAGGCGAGGCTTCGCTCGAAGTGGAGCCCTTGGTCTGCCGGGTGCGGGTCATGGTCTTGCGAGCCTGTCCGGGCGAATCAACGAGGAGCCTGAGTGGTGTTTTGTGCGTTATTTCCCCACTGCAAGACGGATGGCTTTGGTAGTGATGATTCCGGGGATGAGGGGCTTCATTAACATTATTTTTCGAAGCTGCAGAATTGAAGAGAGATTTCTTTTGTCCATATACTATTCCATATACTATCTTCAACGCCAAGGACGTTTTCCGGGACATCAAATGGCACATTATCTGCCGCCGTTCTCATCAGCACTTGACCGTCTTCTCCCTTCTTATATACAAAACCAAAGCAATGTGTGATCGTTCCGGCATTTTCTACCGTGGGGTGGATTTTGAAACAAATGTCGATATCGCCTCGGTATGTGCCGTTTCTGTTTATGGCGGTTTCGTGTGCTGCATAAACAAATCGAAGATTGTCGTATTTCCTTTCAAGCATGAACGTGGGCGACAATACGGAAATACCGGTCAATCTCTCATTTTCTACTATTTCCTGCAGCGGGATAGTTAGAGTACCTATTGGAGTATTGCCATCGCACAAAACAAATTTGAAAGTATAAATGTGTTTTTGTTCATCTACACTTGTAGCACAACAAAAGGCATGAGCCAATTCCTCTTTAGCAGAGGCCGAAAGAGCAACGGGAGCATTGTTTTGCCCGGGATTGCAAACACACGAGCTCAGCCCCACCGCCGCAAGGTAAAGGGCTGTGGTGGCAAGGATTTTTCGGATGGTACACATGGCTACGGTACTTGCAAATAGTTTTTGTAATGGTCAGAGAAAAGCGATTCTTATTCCGACTGCTCGGTCATTTCTTCTGTGGTAAATTCACCGGTTTCAATATTGTAGCTATGATATTTTGACTCCCCGGACATGCCGGACGAGAAGTGGACTTCCGGGGCTTCATCGACAATTTCCCATGTGGGGGCAGAGTGAATCGGGGCGGATTGCCAAGCAGAGCGAGCATGAACGGGCGTGGCTTTACCCCAATCAAAATCTGCGGAGGCCAAATCCGCCACACGCACGAGCAGATAACCGCCATGCAAGCTCACGGGCAGCAGAAGATACTCCCCGCAAGGCGACCATGGCTCCGTAATTTTCAGTACCGAGGGGAAACAGTTTTGCGATCGATATTCCAGCATCTTACCCCATGGGGTCAGGATTCTGATGCGCGGGCTTGTACCCGCGGTGTTGGTAGGGTCAGGGGCTTCATCTATACGCGCATGATACTCCACCCATGCCGTATAATGAGGGTGAGATATGCGGCACACCATATCAACAAAATAGCAGGGTTCCCCCGTGGGGAGGGATGCTAAGGCATCTGCCGGACGCACGGCAAACAGAAAATTGCTCACACCGCAAGATTCACACAACTGCACCAATTGCTGCACCGGTTCGGAGTGAATATCGGCATATTGCTCCAGCACAAAGCGAACAAACAGCTCGGCATCATCCGCTTCTTCCAGCTCAAAACGCAGGTCTTCGGCATCCATTTCCTGCCCATCCTGAACCATCCGAACCCCGCCTTGCGTATTTAAAAACACCTCAAGAGCATATACCTCGTCAGCAAAGTCTCCGGCTGCAAAGTAATCGGGGGGCGTAGCACCAGGCTCGGCATCTTGCCATGTTGCCGTATCGAGCACCAGAGTACGCAGGTTGGGCAGTTGCTCAAAGAAAGGTTGCAAGGCTTGCATGCGAGCCTCTGTACGCAAAGCCTGCGGCAACACAGGGTTGGGGTAGGGCTTGGGCGGCAGGAACATATCCGACCACAACTCGATTAACGCGCTACGAAAGCTCGGCACCAGATAATTGAGGCGCAAAAGTTCAGCGTTCTTACCGCCACTCAGTTGTTGGAGTTTCTCAGAAAGCACCGCCAGCCGGAGCAGGCACTGCTCTTCCTTTTCCGTAGATACCGCTGCGCAGAAATCCTTAAAGAAGTCGAGAGCTGCCAGGTACTCGCGCTCGTTGTCCTGCTCTGACCGGGCATCCGCTTCCCATGATATCACTGCTTTCATTGCCTGTTCGCCGCCGCAGGCAGAGGCAAACACCCCCAATCTTTCGCGGGTTGTCGTCGATATGCCCGAATCGGGCTGCAAGTAATGCAACACCTTCTCGAACAGGTCAGAAACAACAGACAATCCCGTATCTCCCGGAGCCTCAAAATCATACCCAAATTCGCCTAGATAAACGCACGGCATCCACTCCTCCTGATATAAAATAGCATCTGCCAGCAAACACGCCCTTTTCACATTCTCTAGCGGCTGCTGTTGCAGTCGCTCCACAATGGGGCGTATTTTCTCGGCAGACTCCCGAAAAATGTTGATATCCTCTTGTTCCTGAGACTGAATCAGATATTCGGGACGGGGACAAAGAGGCAAGGCTTCATACACCGTCAGCACATCCGCCAGCAAGGAATCCTCTGTCAGCGCTTCGTTTGCAACGGCGCATGCGGGCAAAGAATATGCGGCACCCGGCGGCAACAGTGGGGCTAAAGCTAACAAGAACGTAACTAAGGCTTTCATCATCTATTTGCTTTTACCTATGATAATACTCCCCGGCAGCGAATCCGCAACAAAAAAGTGAAAAATAAGGGGATTTTCACCGATTTTGGGATTATCGTGGCAGGCATGGTTCATTAAGCAGTATAGCGTTCAATGCGGAGCTCGTTCTCCTCAATATCATACCCAACAACCTTGAACAGGGTGTGGAAGCTACCTTTGCGCGAGAGGGGGACATCGCAGCCGGGAATTGAACAAACAGCAAAACTCCTCAAAATAAAATCAAGAAGAAGCGTGTATCTGTTATTTTTTGAGGTCCCCTTCTATATAAGAGACACCCACGGTGGGCATTTTGTTCAATGGTAAGGCAAGTTCAATCCTCTTGCTCCCATTTAAGCGCGGGGAAGTGTCGGCAGATTTCTTGGCCAATAGCAACCATGCGTTCTTTTTGAGATGGTGAGTATTGAAGCAAGCGGCAGCTGTGGCCGTAGGCATCCGTAATGAGGAGCAGCAAATGGGTTGAACAACCACCATCATGATGATCCACATGGGACTCCCGACGCATCACCAGCCGGCTCTTACGCCCCGTGACCACGCAGCGGCTCTATTTGAACCACAGGAGCTGCCGATAAATCACCATGGCATTGCCGTTAAACACCAGGTATTTTTTACCCCACCAAAAATACATAGCCCATAATGTGCAGAATAAAGTGGGCACCGCTGTAATGACAAGCCCCACCAAAATGGCAACAGTATGGGTTTCTTCTACTGCGCCTCGGCAAAAGGAAAACACAACAGCCAGCCCCAGCACAGAGAAAATGGAAAGCAGCACTTTCTGCCAACATGCTACAGGCTCCCGAAGATCTATATGCTCTTGCTCGTTATGGCTCACGGTGTTTATGTACTGTAGGGAGTAGCTGCAGGTTCACAGTTCAGAGAAATCGGGGGTTATATCCCATTTACCGGTGGCGTGGGCTTTTTTCATGCGCTCCACAAAACGGCGGTAGGAGGGGAGCTTGCGATAGCGTTGGTAATCCACATCCTCCAACATGATAAAGGGGCGGTCATCATCCGTGTAGTTGTTACGTTGCTGTTCTGCTTCGGTGCGGGATACAATATCCCCGAAGGGGGAGATTGTCGGCTCAACACGCTCGCCCCGGGCATTGTAGAGCAGTAGGGTGTCTATGGCAAAGAAGTTGTGCGGCAGCATGACGGGAATCGGGTGGAGAGGGGGGATGCTTTCTACTTCTCCATCTGCATTGAGCTGCAATGGCTCACTGCCGGGGAGGGTGAGGATGTCGGCATCCGGCAGAGGGAGCGGATGCCCACGGCGAAGAATGGCAAGCAATTCTTTGAGCTCTGCACCGGAGACCGAGACCGCTTTTACCGGTGGCACAAGAGCCCCGAGCGTTTCCTCGGTGCGGTGAAACTCTGCGCGGGTCACGGAATCGAGTTGTTTTTTCCAAACCGCCAGTTTTTGTTGAGATTCTGCCGTACGCGCAGAAAGTTGCTGCTCACGGTAAGAGGCTCGGGCTTGTTCCAAGCGAGCCTGTTGTTCCTCAACAGATGTACAGGCTATCAAGAGAAAGCAACTAAGCGACATCCATAAAACGGCAAGGCAATTCATAGCACAAAGTAAAGGTTAAACTTGTTATGGAGGGCATTATATCATTTGATTCGGATATATCAAGGGCAAACACGATGCCGCCAGGGCAAACGCATTAGGAGTATGACACTTTCTTCAGATTGACAATTTACCATTTACAATTTACAAAGTTATTGAATTTACAGGCTCTTATATAAATATTCATCAGCTGAAAGCCAAATATAAGGCCTTATCTTTTCCCGGCTACATAGCGAGAGATACATGTTTTTGCGCAATGCTGAGGTCATAAAACATCGTGCTGCACTCAGGCCGATGTTTTATTCTAAAATTGTAAATGGGGAATCTCTAAAAACTCTTTCTTTTATCTAAACTGTATGGTATAATAGCGTTATGCGTTTTTCCGGGTTCTTTGATGAGGAGTTTAAATTAGAAAGAATTAGCACTTTAGGCGATCCTTTAGAACGTCTTAACCAGGTAG
>JAFQEF010000001.1 GCA_017399165.1 Akkermansia sp. | reverse complement strand
TTCGCAAAATAAGCATTGCTATCTCAACGCTTACTGCCGTAATTACACCAGTAACTTATGCAAGGCTTTGCAACATTGCGCCGCAGGCGCCTAACTCTGAAAATTCGTATTTCGTATATCGTAATTCGTATTTACAAATTGCCCTTTGGCGAGTTTTTCGAGGTTCCCAATTTATATGTCAGTCTCTAATTACCGAACGTTATGCCAGCTACGCCCTCACAGGAAAAGGCCAGCCTTACGATTAAGGATACCCTCTTTATCTGCGTATATCTTTGGAGCTGAAGAAGCGGGCAAGGGCTTGAGCGGCAGGTGTATTGATGCGGCTGTAATAGCCGTAAAGGGATTTCCCACCAAATTGACCCTTGAGGCTCACCTTGGATTGCACCAGCTGTTGAGCCATCTGCACGGCGGTATCCGCAGAGTCAGACTCAGCCACGGGTATGGCAAACAGGTAGCCACCGAAGTGTTGTTTGAGTAATCGGGACTCCTCGGTCTGAGCCCCCTTTTCGAGAGCCAATTTCAACAGCTCAAGCTCACCACTGCGCACCAAATGCAGCAGCAGGGTTTCACCGTATTGCCCCACACTGCGGTTGGGGCTAATGCCGCCCTCCAGCAAGGTGCGAATCACCGCCGGCGAAAACGCCGCCCAATTCAGCTCCCAAGTGCGGGCACGCGTGCGGATATCCTGCTTCCCCCCCTGCAATAACGCTAAACGCATAGCATTGTTACAGGGAGCAGCCGAGAGGTAGCAAAACGGCGTAACGGGGGCAGAGCCACCCCACACCCAGTGCATCATGTCGGCATCGGGGTTAGCCCCTTTCTCCATCAACATGCGGGCAATTTGCACACGGGCATCCGCGGTTTCGGGGGTCATACCACGCACGCAAAGAGCCAGTGGCGTATCGCCGGGGAAACCATACCCCTGCCACCCCATAGGGCGAGCATTTACCTCTGCCCCGTTTTCCAGCAATAGTCTTACCAACTCAACATCCGCATAATAGCAAGCAACCTGCAAAGCACAAAAACCACCATTGGAGATTAAGTTAACATTACCGGTGCGGGCAACTTCTTTCATTAACGCCGGCACCTCAATTTGCCAAAGGTCTTTACCCTTATAGTTGAAGAAAGAGATATGGCGCTCTTCATATCGCAACATATCTTCAAACCCCTGTGCTACGCGGGCGGCCATTTTTTCACAAGAGGCTTGCTCTGCCTCCCCCCAGGCAAAGAGAGCCGGGGCAGCTAATACAGACCATATAAAAGCCAACTTTTTCATACTTATTTATAAGATGCTTGGTAAATAGCCACACAATCCTCAATGCTCAGCTCCGCAGGGTCCACCGGGAACAGGAAACCCATGGATGACACGGCATTGCGAGCCATGGTTTCAAACTCATCGGGGGTGATACCATAGTCGCTCATGCGCAGGTCTGCCACACCGCAAGCCTCTTGCAGGCGGGTAAGCGCGGTGATGAAATCCATGGGCTGCGTAGCATCCTCCATACCCAAAGCCTTAGCCATGCGCACAAAACGCTCCGGGCAACAACCTTTGTTAATGAAGTGCGTGTAGTACGCACGGCTTATCATGATAAGCCCTGCCCCATGCGGGAGCTCTTGGTGGTATGCAGAGAGAGCATGCTCCAGAGAATGCTCACTGGTGCAGGTGCCCACCACCATCTGCACCCCGGAGAGCCAGTTACCGAACGCCACGCGCTCTCGGGAGGCTAAATCTCCCCCATTCGCCACCGTGGCAGCCAAGTAACGCCCCACATTTTCAATGGCTGTGATGGCCACCATATCACTGATAAGGTTAGCCTTGCGGGATATATACCCCTCCGTACTGTGGAAAAGGGCATCAAAGCCTTGGTAAGCCGTAAACTTGGGCGGAACAGAGCACATGAGCTCGGGGTCCACAATGGCTAAGCGGGGGAAGAGGCGAGTGCCGTCGAACACACCCGTTTTCTCGTGAGTCTCGGGGTTGGTGATAACACCGCCGCCATCCGTCTCGGATCCGGTACCGGCCGTGGTGGTAATAGCCACAATGGGTAAAGGTGTTTGGGTGACGGGCATGCCCTTACCGGTGCCGAACAGAACATAATCCCAAAGATCGCCATCATTGGTGGCTACGATGGCAATGGCTTTAGCGGCATCCATCACACTGCCGCCGCCAAGTGCAACAATGAAATCGCACCCGTGCTCGCGTGCGTAGGCGCCACCCGCCATCACGGTATCTTTAAGCGGATTTGGCTCCACTTTGTCAAAAATCACACTCTGCACCCCGGCTTTCTCCAGTTGCTCCAGCGTGCGGTCCAAATAGCCATTCACACGGGTTGATTTACCGTTAGATATCACCAGCAATGCCTTACGCCCCGGCAAACTTTGCTCGTGCAGGCGCTTTAAGCTCCCTGCCCCAAACAAGGTGCGCGTAGGCACATCGAACTCAAAATTGGTACTCGTATTCATACTTTCCTCTATTCTGCCCTTATCACCCCGAATGTCAAGCAAATTACAACCAAAGAGAATTCGGGCCAACTCTTGATTATACCCATATTTTCAACACTTTATGCCTTTTCTGTAAAAAAAATTAATTTTTTCTTCATTTTTTACTTGCCAAACGGATAAAAAAAGAGTAAACTTTGCCCGCACCCCGCAAATGCGGGCCTGCATTAAGTGGCTCGGTAGCTCAGTTGGTAGAGCAGCGGATTGAAAATCCGCGTGTCGGCGGTTCGAACCCGTCCCGAGCCACTCTTTTTATGCCCACTCATCTCGTCTACCAATAACAGGGCGTAGCTCAGCCTGGTAGAGCGCCAGCTTTGGGAGCTGGATGTCGCAGGTTCGAATCCTGTCGCCCTGATAAAAAACATAGTCCGATAGCGTCCGTTTAAGGTTATAAGCCCTTGATAGGAAGCTTCTTTGTATTGTGATAGTCCGCTATGGTGTGATAAAGGTGGTGTACAAAGCAGCATTCATAAACAACACAAAATAAAATCATTATGGCTGGAGTAATAGAACGGAGCGGAAAATGGTATGCCGCTTTACTTCTTCAGCTGTTATCTTGTCAGGCATAATAATAGGTTTCCATTGTGCAGGATGCTGTATTTTATCCGCAATCAGCACCGGCTCACCCTGCTTGTTATCTATCTGCCCTTTGTTGCCGACAGTACCCCCCGGCTGGACTGCGTGCTGATTGCAGCCCTTTTTTTGCTTTTGTTTGTTACTTACTGCCTCCCGCTCTTCATCCTCCTCACCAAAGAATCCGCACTTTTCAGATGTTGCAAAAATAAAACTTTGAAGAATTACCCCGAAGCGGGGCGAGCTTTGGCGCATTGTTTCACTTTTTTGGATGGCTTGTTGCTTCCCGGCATGTAAACGTGCCCGGGCTTGCAAGTCTTTTCCCGTTGTCTGACTTGTCGGATGACCTCGGGAGTGATAAAGAAGATGAAGAACCGCCGGGATTTTATGGAGGCAATGCAGGAATGCCGTTTTTGATATGCTGTCCAAAGGATGCCCCCGGAGCAGGGGAAAGAATCCTTGACTTTGCAAGGGTGATAATATAGAATGCCCGCGCCGTAAAAACGGCTCAATTATCATGCAACAAATCATGTATTCCCTACTGCCTCATGTGGAGGTAGTAATCAGGTGCCTTGAGCTACTGATTGTAATCTGCCACTAAAGGCAGTACAGGGCGGGGGAAAGTTGCCCCTTTTCCTCGCCCTTTTGGAGGGAAAGAGAGAAAAAACGCTTGACGCAAGGGGAAAATCTTGTAAAATAGGGCTGTCCCGAAAGGGAATATATTATTTTTTGCATGATAGAGGCTATCGGAGGGCAATCCGATAGCCTCATTCTTTTAGCCTTGATTCCACCTGCATTCCCGATGAATAGAAAAACCGCCCCCGGCGAACAGAGGAAACCGGGAGCGGCTGAGATGACGGAATGAAAGTTTTATTTGCCGGAACGGTGGCGCGAGAGTATAAGCCCCGCCGTTATATCCTTGGCAAGCCGTTGAACAAGCTCGGAGGTGTACCGCTCGGAGCTGATGCCCTGATAAAAAACATAGTCCGATAATGTCCGTTTAATGTTATAAGCCCTTGATAGGACACTTTTTATATTGTTCTGGCCCGCCATGGTGTGATAAAGGCGGTGTACAAGTGGTGTACAAAGCAGCATTCATAAACAACACAAAATAAAATCTTTATGACTGAATTAATTGACCAGAGCGGAAAATAGCATGCAATAAAATCCAAGCAACCACCCCTAAGTGTATCTTATTCTTTAATTCGGGCATCTCTGAAAACTCGCAAAATGGCAATTTGTAGGGGATACCCTGCGCGCGAATGCCCGCAGAAATCAGAGCCCTGGTGAGGGGCGATATATGGTAGCCCGGGCGTAGAGCCGCGTCAGCGGCGGCTCCACGCCCGGGCTATTTTATGGTGACTAGCGGGGCTTAATAATTCGGCTCGCTAACGCTCGCGGTGGCTCCCTCACAACAACCAATTTGTGGGAGGCACGGTAAGTCTTAGTGAAAGATGAGATACCGGCACAAGATACCCCGTTACTCGTAAAAGCTGAGACAGCAGGCTTGCAATTTTTGGGAAAACATGGTAGGCTGGGTGGCGATGAGTGCGCCGATGTTACAGGTAAAGGGATTAAGCGTAGAGTTCCGTAACAGAACGGGCACGAGCTATGCGGTGACGGATGTCAATTTTGAGCTTAAGGCGGGGGAGACCTTAGGTATTGTCGGGGAGAGCGGGTCCGGCAAATCCGTAACATGTTCTGCGCTCATGGGCTTATTAGCCAAGCCCCCTGCCCACATACCGCAAAATGCGCAGGCTTTATTTAACGAGGTGGATTTATTGAAACTTGAGGAAAAAGAGCTTGCCAAGCTGCGGGGTAATAAAATCTCCATGATTTTTCAGGATCCCATGACCAGTCTCAACCCGTGCATCACTATCGGCGATCAAGTGGCCGAGCCCTTGGTGATACACAAGGGGATGAAATGGAAGGAGGCCCGAGCCATGGCCATAGAAGAGTTGGCACGTGTGGGTATACCGGACCCGGCAAAGCGAGCCAAGGCCTACCCGCACGAGTTTTCCGGCGGCATGCGGCAACGCGTGATGATAGCGATGGCTCTTATCACCCGCCCCCAACTGCTCATTGCAGATGAACCCACTACCGCCCTGGATGTCACCGTGCAAAAACAGGTGCTTGATTTATTGCAGGCACGCCAACAAGAGCTGGGCACGGCTATCATTCTCATCACGCATGATTTAGGCGTAGTGCGGCGCTATGCTCACCGGATTCAGGTAATGTACGCGGGCAGTATTTTGGAAAGCGCCCCGGCCGAGGAACTGATGCAGCACCCCCGCCACGCCTACACCCGCGCGCTGATGGCATCCATACCCGCAGCCCATTCCAAAGGCACGCGCTTGCAAACCATACCGGGGCTGCCCCCCACCCTCAAAGCTCCTGTTTGCGGCTGCACTTTTAAGGACCGAAACATCATTGGCAAGGCAGAGCTGTGCCTGACCAACCGTATACCCGAACTCATTGAAATAACCCCTAACCATTTCGTGCGCAACTGCCCCGGTTGCCTGGCCTGATATCCCCATGAACAAAAAATTGATATTCAACATATTGGCAGCTTTATTCATTTTAGCCGGAGCCGTATGGTATTTCACGTTCTACCCGTTTACCATCGGGCAGCCGCAAGGTGCTGTCATCCGATACTTGGATGCAGGGCAGCAATGTTACCAAACCGTAACGCTGACTCAGGAGCAAACCGCGCAACTGGCAGACAGCTTGAAAAGCACCCGCCCCACCGTATTCTATCACGAACATGCCGGCATGGGCAATGAATGGGTGCTTATAACGCTTTCTTACGATAACGGGCAACAAAAAGTATATTCCTTATGGCAAATGGGCTCCACCTTGTTTGAGGGAGATGCAGAGACGCTTACCATGGCGGCCATGCTCGGAGACTTCCCCCTGCACTTCGGCGGCAGCGTAGATGATTCGCTGACACCATTGCTCCGCTCCTTTTGCCCCGGTTTGTTAACCGTAGATTGGTGAATCAAAATAGGGGCTATGGGCAAATACGGATTGCAATTTCAGAAAATGCGTGTATAATACCCGCGCATGCTGACCATCAAGAAACTGACAAAAGCACACGCGGGGCGCACCTTGTTTTACGAAACTGAGCTGATTGTAAACTGGGGTGAGCGCATAGCATTGGTAGGGCCGAACGGGGCGGGCAAATCCACCCTGTTTCGCATGATATTGGGAGAGGACACCCCGGATGAGGGTCAGATTATCATGGATGAATACGGCGTGGTGGGCTACCTGCCGCAGGAGGCAGGCGACCCCAGCGACCGCACTGTGCTGGAGATAGCCATGAGTATAACGCCTGAGATGGGGCAAGCCATACGCACCATTCAACTGTGCGATGCCAAGGGCGACAACACCAGCGATGAATACGCCCATGCCATGGATATTTTTATTGCCAACAACGGCTACCAAATAGAGCCCAAAGCAAAGCGCATTCTGAAAGGCTTGGCGTTTAAGGATGAGGATTTTCACCGCCCCGCACGCGAGATGAGCGGTGGCTGGGTGATGCGCGCACACTTGGCACAACTGCTGGTAGCAGAGCCGGATTTGCTGATGCTGGACGAGCCCACCAACCACTTGGATTTGATGAGCTTGCTGTGGCTGCGCCGCTACCTCATGAATTACCCGGGGGCAATCTTCATGATTTCTCACGACCGCGACTTCATGGATGAGCTGGTGGAAACCGTGTACGACATCGAGAACCAAGAGCTGGTGCGTTATACGGGCAACTACACCAAGTTTTTGGAGCTTAAGGAGCAACGCTATGAGCTCCTGTTGGCAGCCTGGCGCAATCAACAGCGCGAGATTGCTCACTTTGAGGCGTTTATCGAGCGATTCCGCTCCACGGCATCCAAGGCGGCGCAGGTGCAAAGCCGCATTAAACAGCTGGAGAAAATACGCCGCATCGAGAAACCCAAGCAGGCCCGCCGCGTGTTCAAGTTCATTTTCCCGCAGCCGCCCCGCGCCATGCAACGCGTGCTGGAGCTGGAGAAAGTGGGCCAGAGCTACGGCGACAAACGCATTTACAAGAACTTGGATTTACTCATTGAGCGCGGGGACCGCATTGTACTTGTTGGCCCCAACGGTGCCGGTAAATCCACCCTGCTCAAGATTTTAGCCGGGGTTGTGCCTATTGATGAAGGCAAACGCACCCTCGGCACCACCACACGCATTGGTTATTTCTCGCAAATGCGCTCAGAAAACCTCACCCCCAATTTTACCGTGTTAGAGGAGATCATGAACGCCGACCCCGAGCTGAAGGAAGAAGAGGCACGTGCCGTGCTCGGCTCTTTCATGTTCCGTAAACTGGACTGCGAGAAACGCGTGGAGGTGCTCAGCGGCGGTGAAAAATCCCGCCTGAGCTTGGTGAAATTCCTGGTAAACCCGCCTAACCTGCTGTTGATGGATGAGCCGACCACACACTTGGATATTATGAGTGTAGAAGCCCTCTCCCAAGCCCTCAAGCGTTATGAGGGCACGTTGGTCTTTATCTCTCACGATGTTCACTTTATACGCGCTTTGGCAGAGAAAACCCTGCACATTTCTCACGGTGTGGTCACCCCCTACGCCGGTGGCTACGATTACTACTTGGAAAAGTCCGGGTTATTGGATAACCCGGATGCCATGAACATGTAAACCTTTACTTTTTCCATCTTCCAAGCACCCCCGCATGCTCAGTGCAAGTGGGGGGCTTTTTTTGGGGTGCTTCCCCCTGCTCTCGCCCCCCCTTTTTTCAAAAGTCCATCCGAAAATGTGCAGAAACACCCCGAAAGTCCATCCGAAAATGTGATTTATGTATTTATTTTTTATTGACAATAAAGAAATAAACGCTATTATACAATCAACAGAGATAAAAACATGGAAAGAAGTGCAATAAAGAAGCTGGAAGAATGGAAAATCTCCCCCCACCGCAAGCCATTAATCATGATGGGGGCTCGCCAAGTAGGAAAAACCTGGCTACTTCAGGAATTCGGTGCCAGAAATTTTAAAAATACAGCCTACATCCGTTTTGATTTGGATAAAGTTGTAAAACAAAATTTTGAACAAGATATGAACGTTAAACGACTGTTAAACGTTATACAGCTACACGCCGGCTTTTCAATATCCCCGGAAGAAACATTAATCATATTTGATGAAATTCAGGAATGTCCACACGCATTAACCTCTCTAAAATACTTTTGTGAAGAAGCGCGACAATACTGTATCGTGGCGGCAGGCTCTCTCTTGGGATTATGCGACCACCAAGGAACCGGTTTTCCCGTAGGGAAGGTTGATATAATCAACCTATATCCCATGACGTTTTGTGAGTTTTTAACGGCTACCGGTAATGATATGTATGTAGATTTGCTACAAGGGAAAGACAAAGACCTAATTAATGGATTTGCTCCACGCCTTGCAGATTTATTAAAAACATATTATTATGTAGGAGGCATGCCTGAAGCAGTAAAAACTTATGTAGAAACCGGAGATTACAACCAAGTACGACAAATTCAAAAAAATCTAATTCAGGGGTACAGACGAGACTTCAGCAAACACGCCCCGTCAACGGAGTCCAACATCATACGTCTTATATGGGATTCGGTAGCATTACAACTCGCCAGAGAAAATAAAAAATTTTTATGCAAAGATGTACAACCGGGCATGCGCATGAGGCAATTAGAATATGCCATGCAATGGTTGACAGACGCAGGGCTCATATATCAAGTGTCCAGAATTTCTAAACCATCCGTACCGGTTGCTGCTTACAAAGAGCGTATTTTTAAATTATTCTACTTAGATATTGGCTTATTGACAGCTATGTGCGATTTGCCGGCAAAAACACTATTGGAACCCTCAAAGATATTTACTGAATTTAAAGGAGCTTTGGCAGAGCAATATGTACAACAAGAATTGCAGGTAATATGTAATGAAACGCCTGTCTATTGGGCCTCGGACAGTAACCGTGCAGAAATAGATTTTATAGTTCAGCATAATGGGCTCATCATCCCTATTGAAGTAAAAGCAGAAACAAACATACAGGCAAAAAGTCTTAAAACTTATTGCCACACCTACAAACCGGATATAGCGTTCAGATTATCTCTGGCCGCTTGGAATGAACAAAATATGCCCTTGGGGGAAAATCAAGGCACATGTCGCTTAATCAATTTACCACTCTTTTGCTCACATTTGTTATTAGAAGAAATCGGTCAATATTAATCACGGCACACTTTAAGAAGTGACATTTCCCCCATTCCCCCCCGGGGAGGCAACCGTCATTTCAAAAAACCGTCTGCAATTTCCTCAGGGCAAACGCATTGGGGATTGTGTCATGCAAAATTTATCAAATGTATCTTATTTGCTGATTATAAATTTCTTAAAACGCTGTATATAAACAAGGGATTTTAATATAATATATTAGTATTGCATACAATGCTTATATAT
>JAFQEF010000087.1 GCA_017399165.1 Akkermansia sp. | reverse complement strand
GAGGGGGTATCTCAAATCTTCAAGCGTAGCAAAAGCCGCGAAAAAGCCTTGGAGGAACAAAATGAGCTACTCAAGAGCCTGTTATGTAAACGAGAACTGGAACTGGAGTGGCTCACAAAAAAATCCAAGGAGCTGGGTCTTTAGCCTTGAGACGCCAGCTCCTGGATGAAGAGAACAGTGAGCTGTCCCGCAAAAGGCAATGTGAGCTGCTGGGCTTACATCGTAGCGGCACATACTACAAACCTCGAGCAAAAGCCGATGAAACACATATAGAAAAAGCTCTCAATGAGCTCTACATCAAAGACCCATGTCTTGGATTGAGAAAACTTCCTGATATGGTTGAACGCCATTACGGCATAAAGATAGGAGCAAAAAAAATTGCACGCATTCGCAAGGGGATGAGGATAAAAACCATCTATCGACATCCCAAAACGAGTGCGCCGGCAAAACGCAAAGAAGGGCCGCGTCCATATCTGCTCGACTCGTTACCAATGATAGATGTAGATAAAGTATGGTGTAGTGATATCACCTACTTGCAGATAGGTTCGAAAAATTACTATCTCTGCGCCGTATTAGACTGGGCAAGCCGAGAGGTGCTCGGCTGGAGTCTATCAGATAACATGAGTACACGAATGTGCCTGGATGCACTTCATATGGCGTTAGCTATCGGTCGTAAACCGGAAATATTCAATACGGATCAGGGAAGCCAATACACCTCACATGAATGGATTAGAGAATTGGAAGAACGCGGTATAACCATCAGCATGGATGGCAAGGGACGATGGGCGGATAACATAGCTATAGAGCGTTTATGGCGAACTTTCAAACACGATTGTTTCTTGCTCAATGAAGTTACCTCATTAGAAGAAGCCTATCGATTAACAGCTCGCTGGTTTACCTACTATAACCGAGAACGCCCTCATGCACGATTAGATAACCTTAGCCCATCAGAATACTGCCGTCAGAAGGGCTACCCCCCGACGGCGAATTTTTTGCGCGATTTTTCCGCTTCGACACAGCTCGCGTCGCTCCGCTCCGCGCCCTCGCTACGCTCGGGACGCTGCATCTACGCTACAAAATCGCGCAAAAAATGGATTGACCGCCCGCACTGCATTATGCTATAAAACACATGCACTCATCCGGACAAAAACAAGAAGAAAAGGCTTGTCCGTGTCAAAAGGAGGGTGTCAGCATACATTACCTGCCTGCCCAATGAAAACTGGAAGCTCACCCTTTCCACCCCGGGCAGCACAGAACAGCTCACACTTTCCGGGTACAACGATTTTCGCCAACATGCCCACTTTACCCAGAAACGCTATATCACCTCGCTGTGGTGTATTCCTTATTTGTATGCAGACCTCATTGTAGACAGCACGAACGGCAAACTTCACTTCAGAAAGAAATAAGCCATGAACCCTATCCTGCGGCGATTCCTCCTTTCCCTCCCCCTGCTGGCAGTGGTAGCATTGTCTGCCACAGCCCTGCTACTGGTGCTCCACCGGCAGGCCTGGCTTGCCCATGGAGAAGCCCCCCTCCTCTGGGATTGGAAAGAGGCTGTATTTGATGGTAGTATACCATGGGCTGTGGTGCAATATGTGGCTGCAGCGGGCGCATTGGCGCTAGCCCGGATTTTGTGGAGCTTTCAGTGGCGCCCTCTGCGATACATCCTGCTGGCCTGGGGTATCACTTGGCTGCCGGTGGCACTCATTGCCACCGGGGATGTAATGGCCTCCTCCGACGGCCCGTTCAATTTCCCCATGTCAATGTTTGCGGTACCGCTGTTCGCCTTCTTCTGCCTGGTAGAGGCCGGCATCATCATCCTGCTGCACAGGTATTCCATGAGTTGGAGTCCTAAGGTTAATCTTACCGCACAAAAGCTTAAAGATAAATAAGTTCGGGCGTCGGCACAATTAGCCCAGCAAATTGGAATGTACCGAGCGAGCGAAGCGAGCGGAATTTGTGAGCCTCGCCGTCCGGCGAGGCGGCATATGGTAGCCCAGGGCGTACCTGTCTCGGCGTAGCTCCTTCGGAGCGGAGACGGAAGCCCTGGGGTAGAGACGTATAAATATGGGAACCCCGACGTAAGGAGGGGTGGCATAATGCCCATGCTTCAATATGTAGCATCGCTTTTCCGTCTCCGGGCTCACGCCCTACGCCGTGACAGGGTGCCACCCCACCATCCGGTGGGGTTCGGTTTGTTTTTTCGCTATACCCACGGGTTTCGTTCGCGTTGCTCACTCCACCCGTG
>JAFQEF010000086.1 GCA_017399165.1 Akkermansia sp. | reverse complement strand
ATAAAAAGAATTCAATCCAAGGCCTGCGGTATTTTTGATGTAGAGTACTTATTTTTGAAATTGCGTCAGATTTACTATCTCAGACTCCAAAAACAGACAAAAATGCCGATGAGTTACTACCAGCAAATCTGAAACAGACCCCAAAACTCGCAACATGCCGAAGTTTTGGCTTTTCATTCTACCCGAGTTTGTGTAGAATACAAGGAGCATGCGATACATCCTCAAGCCTCTCAATGCCATAACAGATTCCTGCCTTGCTTGGTTTACGCCGGGCTGGCGACGCAAGGGACACGAAGCCCGTGCTGCCCTTACCCGTTACTACAATTACAATAAACCCACACTTACAGAGGAAAGAGCGCAGCAAATTACCGCCCTCATTAAAGAAATTAAGGAGGCTCTTTTATATTGGAGAAAGCAAGAGGTTATCACCCTTACCGAAAAGATTAAGAGCTTAGGAGAGGGGCTGGAGGGCTTTACCCGTGAAACAGCACTTGAAATTATCGAGTCGTTCTTTGTTATCATGGTGATATTCTTGGGCATCAGAACATATTACCTGCAACCCTTCCGTATTCCCACAGGGTCCATGCAACCCACGCTCAACGGCATTACCATTCATGATGTTGCAGAGTCAGACATTCCCCCTGCCCCCCAACGCTGGTGGGAGGCCATCACCCACGGCAGCGAGTATGTCAACATCAAGATTGACTCTCCCAAGTCCATTCGCAGCCTGCGTACAGAGCAATACCTGCTGCTCTTTACCCGCACCGTCATCACCTTCAGCGACGGCACTACGGAGACCGTCCCCTGCGCAGAGGGCGCATTGCGTGAATACTTTTTGCAAAAGGGCATCATGACCCCCACCTATCAGTTCCGCGACATGAAATCCGGGGAAACGCTGATATGCGCGCGCCTCGATGCCGGCGATATGGTAATCGTCAACCGCATGGCCTACCACTTCCGCAAGCCGGAGCGTGGTGAAACCTTTGTGTTTGACACCCGTGGCATCAACACCAATGTGCCCCAAGCCATGCCGGACCAAAGCAACGCCAGCCACTTCATCAAACGCCTTTGCGGTTTGCCCGGAGACACGGTGGAAATTAAGCAACCGCAGCTCATCATCAACGGTGAGCCGGCTCAAGAGCCCACCATTCAGCGCGTTGCCGCCTGCCAAGCACCGTATAACGCCACCGGCTATAATCGCGCGGCAGAACCCGTGGTCAACATTTTGCCCGGCACCTCTTTTGAGGACAGACAAGCCATTCACGAGAGATTAGCCCGCGCCTACGCCGAATACGAGCAGCTGTGCATCTCTCAAGCTAAGCCGGTGTTAGCGTTAAAGAACAGTACGGAGGATCCCAACTCCCGCGAGTACGCAGCCTTGGGGGACAACACCGTCAATTCTAAAGACACCCGCTACTGGGGGCCCGTACGCCAATTTAATGTGCTGGGGCCTGCCGTTATGACCCTTTGGCCCTTCTCCTCTCACTGGGGCTCCATTGAATAACCCTTAACATACTCTTTCCATGTCAGAAGCCAATACCATCACTAAAAATGCCAAATCAAACCTGGCATTTACCCTGCTGGACTTACCCCCCGAAAAGCGCATGCACATGGCGCAATTCTACGCATTTTGTCGCATTGTAGACGACATTGTGGATGAACCGGGTATGACCGAGCAAGAACGACACACCGCCCTGAACAGGTGGGCAGACATCGTAAAAGGCACCATAGAGCCCCAACCCGGCATTGAAACGGAAGTAAGCCAACTGGTTACCACCCTGCAACTCAACATTGCCCCCATGCTCGAGCTTATTGAGGGCTGCCGTGGCGACATTGTCCCCCGCCAACCCGAAACACGAGAAGGCATGCTGGCATACGCCTACAAGGTGGCGAGTTGCGTGGGTATTACCAGTGCCACGGTGATGGGGGCCTCCCCAAAAGCTCATGATTACGCCGTTGCCTTGGGCTATGCGTTGCAGCTGGTCAACATTTTACGAGATGTTGCAGAGGATTGCCGCAAATACGGTAGATTCTACCTGCCGAAGCAGGATATGGAGCTCTTCGGCGTAACCCATGAGGACATCCGTAACCAAAACTATAATTACCGCGTGCGCCAGCTTTTGGCATACGAGGCGGCTCTGGCAGAAAAATTCTTCGGAGAGGCAGAAGAGCTCTACCAGCAACTGCCGGTGGAGGACCGCAACGCCCTAATCCCCGCCCAAGCCATGAGCCTTATCTACCATAACATTCTGACCAAAATGGCAGATGACGAATACCGCGTGTTTGAGCGTCGCTACAGCGTCAACAACTTCCGTAAACTCTGGTTCCTGCTCAGAGCCAGACTCGGCACGGTGGAGTTCCCCTCCTTCCCGAGTATTTCTGATTGGAATTTCTTCAAAAACAAAGATAATGGTGCGGAAAAATAAATCGGAATGCATTTTTTCAAGTCTGTAGTAACTGATATGCAAGATGCAGACTTGACAAACCGTTTTTTTTAAGGCACAATGACCCCACGCATGACTCATGCAGGTCTGCCGTAAACGAATAGAATCGCTTATGAAGCCTCAACTGATCCACATCGCTCTGACTGCAACCGCCGTAGCAATCTTATCATCTTGCGATGATAACGCAGCATCTCAGCAAAATGCCACGGCAACGGCAACGGATACAACGGCAACCACCCCGGATGAAATTCAAACAACGGAGGATGAACCGACTTTGCCGGAAATTACCCCCGAAGAGATAACCGCAGCTTTTGCTCCCAGAATCTCCGGCATGAAGTACCTGCTGCAAGAGGGCATGGAAATTGAGAGCACCCCCAAAGCCAATGGCGACTTGCAGGTAAAAGCCAAGGTAACGCTTAAAATCACGGAAGATTTGTACAGCCGCAGCGAGGCTCCTGCAGAGTTCAGCGAGGCCCGCAAGGTTGTTTTTGCCCTGCACCAATCCGTAGAAAAACCGGACTCAGTCTACCTGATGGATATGGGGGCAGAAACCGCCCTGCTGACGGATGAGGATCGCAAGGTCAAACCGCTGCCGGAGAACCTGCAACAAATTTATAACGAGTTAGTCAATTTATCTGAGAGCTCCTGCTTCAAACCGGCTCGCAATGCCAATGACACCTTTGTACTGGAGCTTACCATGGATGCCCATTGGAGCGAAGGCCGCTGGAATGTGTCCAACATCGTAGAGACGGAGGACCTGCTCTCCCCGCTTTCTTTCCTTTCCCCCGCCTCTACGCTGGAGGAAGGCGCCCCCATCCTCACGCAAGAGTTTATCGCCGCACGTATGGAGGAAATTGCCGCCAAGGCAGATGCATTCAAAACCGCAGCCGAGGAATACCGCAATACCCGTGAAAACGATGTGCGTAACATGCTGACACAGCGCCAAGCTCATCAGCAGGAGGAAGCACTCAAAGCTGCCGAGGCAGAACAAAAAGCCGCTGCAGATGCCGCCGCTAAGCAAGAGTGGAGCAACATCTGCGTTCAGCATTTCTCCCCCGGTCGCAAGTTCAGTGGAGAATGGACCCGCGATGCCAAATTCGGCGAGCTCACCATACAAGTGGACGGTGCCACCCTGCATGAAAACGCCATTCAATTCTATGGCCACATGTACGACACCAAGCTGCCGCAAGCCAGTATCGCCATTACCGGCAGATGCAGCACCGTTAAAGAGGAGGATGGCAGCTCCAAGGTCAACGTAACCCTCTACAGCGGCGCGTACGACCCCGATGAACCCACCGCAGAGGTATACGATGCCGCAGATGGTCGCCTGATTCTTAATTTCGACAAGAATGGCAACCTGCAGGGTATCATGACCTGCGCCTCATGGGTGGATCATCCGCAAAAGAACTTCAACCTGCACTTCAAAGCCCTGCCCGCCCCGGCTAAAGCCCCGGCAGAGGCAGAAACAAAAAAGCAGTAACCTACCTTTTCCCATATATTCATAGCAAAAAGCCACACAGATTACTTTGTGTGGCTTTTTTTGAAAGCTCAACAAAACTATTTATCTTGCATCCTGCGAATCTCCGGAGCCCCCTATAAATTGGTAGTTGCGGGGGCTCCTCAGTGTGAGCCGAAGGGGGCTTCGTTGCCTACGGCGTCTACGCCCACCCGGATGGGCGAACTGTTCATGTGCTGTAGGCGCTCTTCATGCTTGCGTCAGCAAGCTTAATATACACCCCCGCCAACCGGCGGGGTGAAAGAACAATAGCCCGGGGTAAGCCGCGTTAGCGGCGACCCGTCACGGCGTAGGCTTGCCGAAGACGGGCAGCGCGGTTTCACCCCATTTTCATGGCCTATTTTCCGGAGCTACCGTGCTCGTCTCCGGGCTCACGCCCTACGCCGTGGCCATCTGTCGGCCTCGTCGGTGGCGCTGATGCGCCTCCTCCTCGGGCTCTCATTTATTTATCATCCTACCCCAAGGCTGCGCCACTGCGTGGCTTGCCTTGGGCTAATGGTCTTGCGCCCCGCCGGTGGGCGGGGCTTGAGGATTCCGCTCGCCT
>JAFQEF010000085.1 GCA_017399165.1 Akkermansia sp. | reverse complement strand
TTGACTAAATACTTGTTCTAATACATAAGTTACTCATTTTTCAATAAAAGAATTTTACTTATAAAAAGTTAGAACTCAATTATGCTATATATGGAGAGCATAATTGCACTCCGCCCTTTTTGTCTATGACTACTAGTAACTCAAGAATCAAAAATATCTCGGCCGCTGCTTGGGCAGGGCTGATGATTGGTGATGCTCTGGGTGCCCCCGCAGAGTTCTGTCATCATGATGATATTATGGTTAAGTATCCCGATGGCATACAAGACATGGTGCCGGGCTTTGGTATTTACACGGATCGCCGCCCCGGTGAGGTAACCGACGATACGCAAATGGCCTATTGCCTGCATCTTGCCCTACAAGATGCCAACGGCTGGAGCCGCGATGCCGCCTTGGCTCGTTATCGCGAGTGGCTGGCTACCGACCCTCCTGATGTCGACGTGGTTATATACGATGCTCTTACCGGCAACCCCCACCCCGAATCTAAAGGAAACGGTGCCCTTAAGCGTGTGATGCCTATTGCTTTATGGGCTGCTTCTCACCCCGATTTTGATTGGGAAACCGCTGCGCGGGAGGATGCCGCCATTACCCACCCGCACCCCCTTTGTGGCGATGTCAACGTGTTGTTTGTGCATACGATGCTTACCGCCATGCAACCCGGTATTACTGCGCAAGAAATTTTTCAATCTGCAAAGTTCTTTATTCTGAAGAAGAAATTGAGCCGTGCGCTTTATTGTACCATTTTATATAGACGTTTTCGACCCGATTACGATGGCGAGCACATCGGTTGGTTACGCGTTGCATTGCATGGTGTTTTTCATCAAATGCTTTACGCGACCTCCTTCCGTGAAGCGATGATAGACGTAGTCTCTGCCGGCGGAGATACCGATACCAACGCCGCCATCACCGGTGCTTTGCTGGGGGCGTGGAAAGGGATTGACTGCCTGGACCGCTCTTGGCTTGCCGCCGTGCATGCCGCCAACCCGCGCCATTACACAAAGCTGTTGCCTTCAATGCGCTCTCTCCCTTGCACCCCCATTCGTTGGGAAGGGCCCGACCCTTTCTACCTCCGGTATCGCTTTCCTCAATGATTAGGAGTATGAGTTGTTACGCATAATCAGAGTTATCAGTGCCAGAATACTGTGCAAAGTGCGATTTTTACACTTTTTTGAAGTATGACACAGAAAAAATCAAAGTAAAAAATGACTGTATTTTCATAAAGTGTTCATTTTTCAATGAAATGAATTTTAAAACGTAATCCGCGCGCACCTATATATAGAGACTATTCTTTTCTATGCACGAAACGATGAAGCAAACAACTACGTCTGTTCCGACAACTGAGTCGGAGTCTATGCAGAAGGATTGCATCATGGCCGAGCAGAAAATGCTCGCCGCAGCGAAAGCCGGTGATACGGCTCAGTTGCGTATGGCACTTGCCAACGGGGCAGATGTCAACGCGACGGATGACAACGGTGCTACAGCACTTTTCCATGCTTCAAGCATGGGTCACGTGGCTTGTATTAAGCTGTTGCTGGCAGCCGGGGCAGATGTAAATGCCGCGGATGGTGACGTTTGGAGCAGCCTGATGTACGCTGCAAACAACGGGTACATTGCGTGCGTGAAGCTGTTGTTGGCTGCGGGGGCCGAGATTAATCGGGCAGACTGTGATGCCGAAACCAGCCTGATGCGCGCCGCCAGAAACGGTCACGCAGACTGTGTGCAGCAGCTGCTGCTTAGCGGAGCAGATTTGAGCGCTGTTGATAATAGTGGCTCAGACAGCCTCTTGCGCGCGGTCGATAGAGGCCATGCCAAGTGCGTGCGCTTGTTGTTGGAGAATGGCGCCGACCCTCACTCGGTGCTCGCCACCGCAGTGGAGAAGGGGCGCAAATCCATTATCAAACTGTTGCTCAAGCACGGCGCAGATGCAAACAAAGCGCTTGTGTATGCTCGCAGCTCTGCTATCATCCGGCTTCTGCAGGAGAACGGTGCCGACCCGGATGCCGGGCTTGCAGCTGCCGTAGTGTCCGGCAGTAAACCTTCCATAAAGCTGCTGGTTAAGAACGGAGCCGACCCGAAAAAAGGGTTGGCAGTAGCAGCTCGGGCGGGTAGCATGCCGGGTGTCAAGACTCTTCTGGCACTCGGTACGGACCCGAGCGAGGGCCTTGCTGCGGCTGCAGCCGGGGGCCACGTCGCTGTGGTGGATCTTCTGCTTAAGCGCGGTGCTCTCCCTGTTAAGGGAATGGCTGCTGCAGCCTATCATGGGCATGTCTCCATCGTCAACATGTTACTGTGGAGAGGCGTAGCTCCCAACGAGGGGCTAGTCGCTGCCACAGAGGGCGGACGCACGGCTATCGTGAAGCTCTTGCTCAATAAGTGCGCCGGCACTGTGCCGGGCTAACCGTTTTAAACTGGACATCGAAAAGCTCGCCACCAATTTGTAGGGGTGGCGAGCTTAGCGGCAATTCGAGCTGCTCAATTTAATTGACAAGGCTCCTTTTTTTTGTATGATGTTCTACATAATGAATGTAGAACACTTTCAGACAATATCTCGCGCCGCTTGGGGCGGTCAAATGGTGGGAGATGCCCTCGGTGCTTCCGTGGAGGGGAAGAGGCGCATGGATATTTTGGCTCATTACCCCAAGGGTCTGGATGTTATGTTGCCCAATTCTCCCATTTTCGGCTACCGCCCGATGGGCTCTGTGACAGATGATACGCAAATGGCGTTGTGCTTGCATCGTTCTTTGCTGGATGCAGATGGCTGGGCCCCTCAGGCGGCTATGGCTCGTTATTTAGAGTGGTATCATACCGACCCACCCGATGTAGGCTGCGCCACACGTGCCGCGATGGAGGGCTACCCCATGCCGGAGTCCCAGGGTAACGGTACATTAATGCGTGTAATGCCCTTGGCGCTTTGGGCTGCGTCTCACACCGGTTTCGATTGGGAAACTGCCGTGCGGGAGGATGCTGCCCTTACTCACCCCAACCCTAATAATGCGGACTGTAACGTCGTCTTTGTATTTGCCATGCTGCAAGCCATGGAGCAGGGGGCTACCCCTCAATCTGTGTACAATGCTACTCTTGCCCGGGTGCGCACCCTCAATATCAGCCCTGTTGTCCTCAAGGCCGTGGAAGACGCCGCTGCCGTCCGCCCCGTTTGCGATTTTCGTAACACCGGGTGGGTGGTACTCGCCCTGCATGTGGCGTTGTATCATCTCTTGCATGCTCCCGATTTTCGCTCCGCCTTGGTAGACGTTGTCTCCTCCGGTGGTGATACGGATACCAACGCTGCCATTACCGGCGCATTGTTGGGCACACTTTATGGGGTGGACTCCATTCCCTCTGCTTGGCTGGCTGCAGTCCGTGCCAATAATGAAAGTGAGTACGTTCGCCTTTTACCGCCGCGGGCATCATAAAATAGCCTTTTCTTTCACTTTTCTTGCGCTTTTTCCGTCCGATTTCGGGAAATGCGCATTTTTGTGTAGAAAAATCAAATTTTCTTTTGTTGTATTATCAAGTGTTTACAAAAAATGTGAAAATTTTCTTCACTTTTTTACAAAAATTGGCTTGACGTGCGGCATCGATTCTGGTAAGATTCTCGGCACACCGTCACGGTGACGCCCGAAAGGCCGAGCGGCTCGAACGAGCAAGGCGAGGCAAGGCCGGGCGAGGCAGTTTTTAAGTTTACTGACTTTCTGAGATGCTGAGGCTGAGTTGCGAAACTCGCCACCGGATACAACCTTCCGGGTGGAGCATCAGAGAGGATAAAGAGAGGGAAGGAAAAGGTCGTGACGCGTGCCGTGGCCTGCGCCGAGATGAAACCCTGTGGGGTTTCGGAGCGATGGTTACACGGTACTGATGAACTTGAAAAAAGTTCATTGGTCCAGCAATTTCTAAAATAATATATTATGGAGAGTTTGATTCTGGCTCAGAACGAACGCTGGCGGCGTGGATAAGACATGCAAGTCGAACGAAGTGACTTCGGTCACTTAGTGGCGCACGGGTGAGTAACACGTGAGTCATCTGCCCCTGAGACAGGGATAGCCCCGGGAAACTGGGATTAATACCTGATGGTCTCGCAAGAGTAAAGTAGCAATACGCTCAGGGAGGAGCTCGCGTC
>JAFQEF010000084.1 GCA_017399165.1 Akkermansia sp. | reverse complement strand
CCTCACCGGGGCTCAATAGTTTGGCTCGCTTACGCTCGCAAAATGCAAAAGAAATGGATTAAACCGAGTTTTTAGAGATTCCCCATTTACAATTTTAGAATAAAACATCGGACTGAGTGCAGCACGATGTTTTATGACCTCAGCATTGCGCAAAACCATGTTTCTCTCGCTATGTGGCCGGGAAAAGATAAGGCCTTATATTTGGCTTTCAGCTGATGAATATTTATATAAGAGCCTGTAAATTCAATAACTTTGCAAATTGTAAATGGTAAATTGTCAATCTGAAGAAAGTGGCATACTACTAATGCGTTTGCCCTGTGTGTTCTTGTTTGAATTGACTTTTCGGCAGACAATTCCTATAATATCGGCATGAAACAAATGTTAATGGGCTGTTTAATCCTCGGGTTGATGACAAGCTGCGAAATGGGCACAACGGGGCTCTTTGAACCGGTGCCTTATCAGCTTACCCGGCAAGAGGTGGAAGCTGCGCAGGCTAGTTTCCACACTGTCATTGACCAAGCAACCTACGCAGCGTTTGAGTACTCCGACAAGCTCAGCGGTTGCGATTTTGCCCCCGGAGAATATGAAGCAGCAGAAAAACAATACCATATTCGTCTCGGCACGAATGAACTGACCAAGCTCAAACACATGCTCAAACGAGTTTGGATTGTCGGAGCTGTTCAAAACGGGCACGAGGCACCAAAGGCGGCCATACCCCACACCCCTGCACCACAACATTTTTTCAAACTCTATTTATACAACGACAAACAGATTCTTGCCACGGTATACCCACATATTGAGTTTGAAGCCTGTTCTCCCAAGGTAAATTATATTTGGGTTAATGACCTCCGCGCAGAGTTAAAAGCCCTGCCCTCTTATGCCCTATATGAGCAAAGAGAAGCTGCTGCCCAACGCGAATACGCAGAGCAGCAGCAAGCTTTTGAAAACGAGGATTAAGGGTTAACGGTTCTTTTGCCCGGCATAAGAGCCTTTGCGGTCGTAATAGCGCGTATTGTTACCGGACTTTTCTGCACGCCCGGCATAAGAGCCGCGGCTATCGTAGTAGCGCGTATTGCTGCCGGATGTTTCGGCACGGCCGGAGTAAGAACCACGGCTGTCATAATAGCGGGTGTTGCTGCCGGAGGTTTCGGCACGCCCGGCGTATGAGCCACGGCTGTCGTAATAACGCACATTATTGCCGTTTTTCTCTGCGCGGCCTAAGTATCTGCCACTGCGGTCGTAATAGCGGGTATTACCGTTGCTGTCTGTCTCTGCACGGCCTACATTGCTACCGTGAGGTCCGTAGAAAGAATCTGCGGCAGCGGTGCATGCCATCAACGCAGCAAGGGTCATCATCACTTGGGTAATCTTTTTCATACGTGTTTGTTATAGCGTATTTCGCCCCGACATACAAGAACATAATTGAATACGACTTGCAAAAAAGCAGTTTTCTGCTATAATGCGGGCATGGAAATAACGCTGGAATCCCCGTTGGATATGCACCTGCACCTGAGAGACGGTGACATGCTCAAATTGGTAGCCCCCTTATCCGCAGATTTTGCGGGGGCGGTCATCATGCCGAACCTTGTACCGCCCGTTACGGATCCCGGTGCCATGGTGGCCTACGGGCAAAGAATCGACTCTGCCATGGGCGGGGCGAATTTCTCGCGTTACATGACCCTCTTCTTCACTAAGCAGACGGAGCAGCAGCTCACCATTGCCAAAGAGACCCCGGGATTCTTCGGCTACAAGCTTTACCCCGCCGGCATTACCACCAACAGCGAGGGTGGCGTGGCCAACTTGGCAGAGGCGGAAAGCACGCTCAAGATGATGGAGGAGATGGGGATACCCCTGCTCATTCATGGCGAGAGCCACGGTTTTGTAATGGACCGAGAATCCGAGTTCTTGGCCGTGTATAAGCATTTGGCACAGCAATTTCCCAAGCTGCGTATTTGTATGGAGCATATCACCACCGCAGCAGCGCTGGATTTGCTGGAGGAGTTTGAAAACTTGTGTGCCACCGTCACGCTGCAACACCTCATTATCACGCTGGATGACGTGGCGGGCGGTGCCCTGCAACCGCACTTGTTCTGCAAGCCCATAGCCAAACGCCCGCAAGACCGCGATGCCTTGCTGCAAGCCGCCATCTGCGGGCACCCGCGGCTTATGTTCGGCAGCGACTCCGCCCCGCACCCCCGTTGCAAGAAAGAGGCTTGTGGCTGCGCGGCAGGCGTGTTCACCGCCCCCCTGGCATTGCCCAAACTGGCAGAGATTTTTGCCCGGCACGGTGCGTTGGATAAGTTGCAAGGCTTTGTAAGCGGCAATGCCTGCCGTATCCACGGGCTTACACCCACTGCTAAAAAAGTGACCCTGCAAGACACCCCCATGGCCGTACCGGCATCTTACCGCAGCTACGGGCAACAAGTGGTGCCCATGTACGCCGGGGCGCAAATCAACTGGAGCATCAAGGCCTGATGCAGGATGCCGCCATACCGAGCGCAGATGACCTGCGCGCCTTGCTGGCAGAAATAGCCGCCATGCACATGCCCTACGGCATGTACGGCCCCGCCAATTATCCGCCCGAGGGCTGCCCGTTGATGGACCTGCCCACGGAGTACCTGGACTGGTTTTGGCAGCGTGGCTGGCCCAAAGGCAAGCTGGGGCGGCTCATGGAGCAAACACTTCTCATCAAAAACAGCGGTTTGGATGCCCTGTTTGAGCCTTTTAGACGGGCTCAGGGCGGGCGCCGCAAATTTCCTCGTAAAAAATGAATACCATCAAATCCATATTCCTTGCCGCACGTCCTAAAACCTTGCCCGCCGGTATTGTTGCCGTGTGGGCCGGCTGCATGATTGTGTGGAAATACCAACACATACTCCCCACCGCCCTGCCGGAGTGGCAACAGGTGGAGCTCAATTGGGCTCTGGCCGTGTTTACCGTGTTAAGCGCCATGTGCATACAAATTGCCTGCAACCTCTTTAATGACTCGCTGGACGCCGATAAGAAGGCAGACACCGCTAAGCGACAAGGTCCCCGCCGCATCACCGCCAGTGGGGCTATGTCCTCTCGTGCAGTTAAAATAGCGGGCTGCTTCTTTTTGGCGGTGGCAGCAGCACTCTCCATACCGCTTATACAAGCGCAAGGCTGGCCCATCATCGCCATCGGTATACCGAGCATGCTGTGCGCCTATTGTTACACAGGCGGCCCCTACCCCTTGGCCTATAAAGGATTGGGCGAGCTGTTCGTGCTACTCTTCTTCGGGCTGGTTGCCGTTATGGGTACAGTATACGTGCAAATTGGTTTTGTGTACAACAGTTTCTTCCTCTACATATACGGGGCAGCGTTCATTGTGGGGGTGCAGTGCGGGTTGCTCTCTTGCCTGCTGATTGAAATTAACAACATACGAGACCGCAAAGAGGACTCCGGCACCGGCAAACGCACCTTGGCCGTGCGCTTGGGCGACAAACGCGCCCGAGGGCTGGCCATGGCTTTCCTGATTGCGCCGTATGTCACCCTCAAGCAAACGGCGTTTTTCCTGCCCGATGTCAGCTGGAACATTTGCTGGTTGGCAGCCATTCTTTGCGGTGGCTTCATATTGCTCAAAATCACCCGCACCCCGGCAGATAAGCGCATGAACATGCTGCTGGGGCTGGCCTCCCTGCACCTCATCCTCTTCCTGCTGGCCCTTACCATGGGCAGCAGCATTTCTTAAAACATGGCTGCATCAAATCAACGTCTGGAATCTTTGGATGCCCTGCGAGGGCTGGACACCACCCTCATCATCGGCTTAAGCACGGCACTGTGGGCTGTTTACAGCGCATGCCCCACTCCCTTTTGGGCAGAGGTGCGCTACCAAATGGGGCATGCCCCGTGGGAGGGCTTGCGGGTGTATGACCTCATCTTCCCGCTCTTTGTCTACTTATCGGGCATATCCCTCAACTTCTCTGTACGCAAACGCGGCGGCACCGGTGCCGGCACCGGCAAATTACTGCTGCACATGTGGTACCGCGCCTTGGTGCTGGTGATACTGGGCATTTTGGTTAACGGCCCCTTGGTGTGGGATGCCTCGGCCATACGCTGCGCCTCTGTATTGGGGCTTATCGGCATCAGCGGGGCACTGGCAGGCACGCTTGTTCTTGCTTTACGTAAAACTTGGGGCATTGCAGCCGGTGCCGGCGTGATTCTGCTTGCAGTATTCCTGATGCAATACTTGGGTGGGGATATGACCCCCGCGGGCTGTTTCAACGCAACAGCAGATGCCGCACTGTGCCCCGGCAAGCTTCACTACGGCGTTATTGACCCCGAGGGGCCGCTGTGCATACTCTCTGCCACGGCGCTTGCACTGGGGGGCTACCTGAGCGGGCGTGTTTTCAACGCAGCATTCTCTGCCCCGCGCAGGGTATTCACCTTGCTCATCGGGGGCGGCATCGCCATTGTGCTCGGCATGCTCGGCCCCTGCATCAAAAACATCTGGACCCCGTGTTTTGTTCTGCTCTGCGGTGGCATAGGGGCTATCCTCATGGCTGTGTTTCACCTTGTTATAGATGTTTGGAAGTTTCAACGCTGGGCCTGGCCGTTCAAGGTAGTGGGCTGCAATGCCCTGTTCATTTACCTTTTTACGCACATCATCGCCTTCGGGCAGCTCACGGAGCGCGTTTTCGGCGGAACCATTCACGAGCTCATTAACCGCCCGTGGCAGGGCTTTGCCTACGGTATGGCTTACTTAACCCTCGCCTGGCTCCTTTGCCTGTTGCTCTATAAACACCGTATTTTCGTGAAAGTTTAGACATTAACGAGCAATTTTAGGCTTGCCAAAATGGGGGAATAGGTGTATAAGGCGCGCATGAATACGGCCATACGCACACGCTTCGCACCGTCCCCCACCGGCTACCTGCACATTGGTGGGGCCCGCACTGCTCTGTTCAATTATCTTTTCGCCCGCAAAATGGGCGGCACGTTTATTCTGCGCATAGAAGATACCGACCAGGAGCGACACGTGGAAGATGCCATGAAAGCCATCTTTACCGGCATGAGCTGGTTGGGCTTGGATTGGGACGAGGGCGAGGGCAAGGGTGGCCCATGTGAGCCGTATTTCCAGAGTCAGCGCAAGGATATTTACGACCGATACTTCAACAAATTGGTAGAGCTGGGGCGCGTGTATGAGTGCCCTGCTCCCAATAAGCGTGATAAAAACGGCGATGAGATACCCGGCACCAGCGAGGGCACTGTTTGGCGTTTCCGTTTTAAGAGAGACGGCGTGATGACCCTGCACGACCTCGTTTGCGGGGATATCTCCGTGGACTACACCAATGAGGAGAACACCCCCGACATGGTGGTGAAACGCACGGACGGATCCTATATTTTCCACCTGGTCAACGTGGTGGATGACATTGAGATGAAGATCTCTCACGTCATCCGTGGCGAGGACCACATTATGAACACCTTTAAGCACTTGCAGCTCTTTGACGCCTTTGGTGTGGAGCCGCCCGTGTACGCACACATTCCGCTGATTCAGAACCCCGACGGCTCCAAGATGAGCAAACGAGACGTAGGTGCCCAGCTGGGCAACTACCCGGAGGAAGGTTTCTTGCCCGATGCTGTCATCAACTTTATCGCCCTGTTGGGATGGAGCAGCAAGAGCGATGAGGAGGTGTTCACCAAAGAGCAACTCATCGACCTCTTCTCACTGGAGAACGTCAACCGCGCTGCCGCCAAGTTTGACATCACCAAATGCAAGTGGATGAACCAGCAGCACATTCTGAAGCTGGATGCCGCCAAATTTATTGAGCTGGCCATGCCGTTCTGCACGGCAGCCGGGTTGGAGGACACCGCACAGCTGCGAGAGGCGCTGCCCTCTGCCCAGCCCAAGGTACAGTTGCTCAGTGAGGCCCCGGCTTGGGTAAAATGGGTGCAAGTGCTGGAGTACGAGCAAGAGAGCATGGCCAAATTGCAGGAGAATGCCAAAGAGATGCTCGGCCTGCTTACCGAAGCCTTTAACGGTATTGAGGAGTGGAGCGGCGAGGCTGCATTCCAAGTTATTAAGCCGCTGGCCAAAGCGAATGGCGTGAAGGTGGGAGCCATGATGTTCCCGCTGCGCATGGCTCTTACCGGCACACACGCCGGCCCCGGCATTGATGTGATTATGCAGGTATTGGGCAAGCAGGAGGTTCTGCGCCGCATCAGCATTTTCCCCTGCTGATTTCCATTACACACCACGGTACACACATACAGCATGCGCACCATCGACTTCGATTACCACCTGCCGGAGGAGCTGATAGCCGACCGCCCGCTGCCGGACCGCGCAGCGAGCCGCATGCTGGTGGTACACCGTGACACCGGGCTTATAGAGCACCGCCATTTCTCCGATATTCTTGAATACGTGCAACCCGGTGACCACTTTGTACTCAACAACACCAAGGTGGTGCCCGCGCGCTATTTCAGCAACGACGGCTCCATTGAACTGGTACGCGCAGGCTTGGCACAAGAGCTGGTGTGGAAATGCATGGTGCGCCCCGGCAAAAAAATGAAGGTTGGCCGCACGGTGCAAGTGGGGGATGCCACCGGCACCGTGGAATCCATAGATGACGAGGGCTACCGCTATATACGCTGGGATAAGTTCGTGGACCCCGAGGTTTACGGCAGACTTGCCCTGCCCCATTACATGAACCGCGAGAGCGAACCGGCAGACAAAGAGCGCTACCAAACCGTATACGCTGAGCATGAGGGAGCCATTGCCGCACCCACGGCCGGGCTGCACTTTACCCCTGAGATTCTAGCCGCCGTGCCGCACAGTTTCGTAACCCTGCATGTGGGCGTAGGCACCTTCCGCCCCGTTAAGGTGGAGAACATTGAAGACCACCACATGCACCGAGAGAGTTTCACCATGCCGCAACAAACGGCGGATGCCATTGAGAATGCCAAGCGCGTCATTGCCGTGGGCACTACCAGCGTGCGTGTTATGGAAACCCTGGCCACCCGCCATGGGCGACTCTTGCCCGCATGCAGCGGCGATACGGATATTTTTATCTACCCCGGCTATCAATACAAAGTAACGGGTGGGCTGCTCACCAATTTCCACCTGCCGCAAAGCACGCTCATTATGCTTGTATGCGCTTTTGCCGGCAAAGAGCTGATTATGGAGGCCTACCGCCAAGCCGTAGAGATGCGCTACAGATTCTTCTCCTACGGAGATTGTATGTTAATACTGTAATTTGTGTGTGGGGGGGGGACTGAGCGGCGCAAGCCGTTCAATATCACTGCTCAGCCAAGAGCAATCTCACTCATCCGGCAGGATGAATCTCACTTTCTCCGTGAGGAGAAAATCTCACCCTGTGAGGGCGTAGAAAGCGAGCCATAGGCGAGACTCGAAGCCCCCATGCCCACTCCTGTGGGCAATTTGTTAAAATAAATCCCCGCAGCTATAGCTGCGCTAACTTTTTATTTTCAGAATAATGACGGCTACGCACATTTATCTATCAACATAGACGATAGTCTCTAATTGTTCCCCCGCGTATGGTAATTTGCCTTGACATGCGCACCCCAACAAGCTAGACTGGGGATGTTATGAATATCTCACGCACACTGGCCGCAACAGCGGCATTGTTCATGGGGGCTGTAGCCACCGCAGCAGCGGAGGGTAGCAGGCCGAATATTCTCTTCATCATATCGGATGACCACTCCGTCAACGCCATGGGCACCAATGACAAGGACACGCCCGTGCCGCTGCCGGGATTCCGCCGTTTGGCAGATGAAGGCATGGTGTTTGACCGCGCCTATTGCGCTAACTCCCTTTGCGGCCCCTCCCGCGCCTGCATGCTCACGGGGCGCCACTCCCACAACAACGGGTTCTTATATAACTATGGAGGCCCTGCATTCAACGGCAGCCAGCCCACCTACCCCAAAATGCTGCAAGCTGCCGGCTACCAAACGGGTATTGTAGGCAAATGGCACCTTATCTCTCAACCCACGGGCTTTGACTCTTGGCAAGTGTTCCCCAGCCAAGGGGATTACCTCAACTCCACCTTCCACACGGCAGATGCCCAAGGGCGCACCAAAACCATACGCCACCGCGGGTATGTTACGGATGTTGTCACCAACATGGCCATTACATGGATGGAGAGCCGAGACAAGAGCAAACCCTTTGCCCTGATTGTGGGCCACAAAGCCCCCCACCGCAACTGGCTGCCTGCCCCCCGCCACTTGGAGACCATCAAAAAACACGTGGCCAAAATGACACCTCCGGCCACCCTGCACGACAACTGGGAAAACCGCCCCGAGTTTTTAAAGCATAATCGCCAATCCGTCGCTTGGGATCTCTGTAATTGGAACGATAACCACTTGATGTACAAGGAAATCCCCTTCGATGTCATGAAGGAGATTATCCCCAAGCACCAGCTGCGCAACAAGATTAAAAACGGCGAGTTTAAGGGGCAAATACCCGCAGACTTCAATATTGAAAAGCACACACCCAAATTTGCACCCAAAACAAACTTGGGATGGAGCACCAATTGGATTGAGCCGGGCCTGCAACAAGTATACGTAGACTTCTACACCAAGCGTACCCGCGAGTTCGTAGAAGCCATGCGTGCCGGCAAAATCAAAACGCAGGAGGACATGACCGTGCAACGCTGGCGCTGGTATATGGAGGACTACTTGGGCTGCATCCTCTCTCTGGATGAATCCATCGCCTCCCTGCTGGACTATCTGGACCAAAGCGGGCTCTCCGAAAACACCTTGGTCATCTACGTGGGCGACCAGAGCTTCTACCTGGGCGAGCACGGCTTATACGATAAGCGTTGGATCTTTGAGGAATCCATGCGTATGCCGCTCATCATGCGCTGGAAAGGCAGAATCCCCGCCAAAACACGCAGCAACGCCATGGTGCAAAACATTGACTACGCCCCCACGCTGTTGGAGGTAACCGGCACCAACACACCGGAAAACACCCGCACGATGGAGGGTGTATCCATGGTACCGCTGTTTGAAAACGGCGAGGCCCCGCAGTTTGTTGATCGCCCGCTCTACTACGCCTTCTACGAGCAACCGGGTGAGCACAACGCCCCCCGACACGATGGTATCCGCACCAACCGCTACACCTTTGCCCGCATCTGGACCCCGCTTGATTACGAGCGCAAGAGCGGCGTGCGCAAACCGGAAAACGAGTGGTTGCTCATTGATAATGAGAAAGACCCTCAGCAAATGCGTAACGTCTCCCAAGACCCCGCCTATGCAGATGTCATGAAAGACCTCACCGAGAAGTACCACGCCGCACGCCAACAATATCGAGTGCCCGATACCTGCCCCGGCGATGGTCACAAAATACCGGATTACCTCCCCTCTTGGGGCCCCGGTGAAAACGACCGTATCAAAAAATAATTAATTGAGATTCTCCCTCTCTCAAACGGCCTGATTTCCTTGAGAAATCAGGCCGTTTCTTTAAGGAGCATCAATGTAAAAAAAACTAAAGCCGCAAAAAAGAGCGCCAGAGGGCAAGGTTGTTAATTATTGCATTGATTTCTTCTAATCCCGGTGCTATATTTTAGCCCATGTTCAGGTTTTGGTATTTGTTTGCTTCACTGACTTTAGTGCTGTTGTTGCCTTCTTGCTTACTCTCAAACCAATCTTCAAGGATTGCAGAAAGAAAATGCACCTACGAGGGTATTTATCCCTTCTTCAAAAACAATGATAAAGTAACATTTGCGATTATCAAAAAAGACAACGATTATTATCTTGAAGGGAGGATAGTTGAATATAAAGTAATACCTCCTCGTTACAAAAAAAGTTCCTATTTTTACAAAAGAGGCGCCAAAGATCAAATCGTACAGAACACTCGAGGATTGCGTTACTACAAATTAAACAGAACATCTGCGGTTCGCTTTTTGCATAAGTATAGAACGTCAGATATACCCCTTCAGTGGTATGATGAAAATTTATTTAAGGATATGGCATATAATTATCAGAGCTCCAAGTGTCAGGACTGGATAATACTAGATGATATTGATTACAGGCGTGATATAAATTTCTCGTTTGTTGCAACTCGTTGTGATTCCCTCGATGAGCTAAGAGTTGTTCCGATTAAACAACTAACTTCATCTGCACTGGATAAGTATATTCTTTCACCCACAGTATTTGTTGTAGTCGATATCCCCCTTACGTTGTATGCAAATGTAACATATCCGTTAATTTCAGGAGCTCAGCTTGTTGGTGGAAAGTGGTAAATGTTGTTTATTCGTGCGAAATAATTATTATATTTATCATCCAATTCTGTTTCAGTAGAAATCACCAACAGTTACATGCGCGCGCAATGAATGACTCACTTTAAGCTTGACAAGGAGGGGTAAAATCGGGCTATCTATAAAGAAGCAAAAAGCACCCACGCGGGTGCCGTAACCTTTCAAGACAAGACATGGCAAAGACACTCATTATAGCAGAGAAGCCCAGTGTAGCAGCAGACTTGGCACGTGTGCTGGGACGCAAGCTCGGTAAATTGAAAAAGTCGGAGACCGACGGCAGTTACGCGAATGACAGCATCATTATTACCTCTGCCGTGGGTCACTTGGTAGAGCAAAAGAAGCCGCAGACGGAGGACGGCAAGAGCCTGCCGTGGAAAATGGATTACCTGCCCGTGATGCCGCGCAGCATGGAGCTGGAGCCCATAGCAAAGTCATCTGACCGCCTGAAGAAAGTGCTGAAACTGGCACGCAGTAAGGAGGTAAACATGCTGGTGAATGCATGCGATGCCGGGCGCGAGGGTGAGCTTATTTTCCGCAATATCATACGCTACGGTAAAATCAAGAAGCCGCTCAAGCGCCTGTGGATGCAGAGCATGACGGATGATGCCATTTTGGAAGCCTGGAGCGCCCTGAAGAGCGATGAAGATATGGCCAACTTGGCAGATGCCGCCGTATGCCGCTCGGAATCCGACTGGCTGGTGGGGCTCAACAGCACCCGAGCCCTCACGGTGTTGCAATCGGGCGCAGGCGGGTTTAACATTACCCCCACGGGGCGTGTACAAACCCCTACATTGGCTTTGCTGGTAGCCCGCCAAAAGGATATTCTTAATTTTACCCCGGAGGAGTACAGCGAGGTGCGCGCCACCTTTAAGGCAAAGGCCGGGCATTATGAGGGCAAATGGTTTGATGCGGATTGGAAGAAAGACGAGAAAGCCCCGCAACGCACCAAAGAGCGCATTTGGGACAAAGCGGTGGCAGAGGCCATTGCTGCCCGCTGCCAAGGACGCCCGGCGGAGGTAAAGGAGGTCAAGAAACCGGTCTCCATGCCTGCGCCCCTGCTGTTTGATCTGACATCCCTGCAAAAGGAAGCAAGCAACAGGTTCGGGTTCTCGGCAAGCCGCACGCTTCAAATTGCGCAAGAGTGTTATGAAAAACACAAGGTGCTGACATACCCGCGTACGGATTCAAAATACCTGCCCAATGACTATATAGGCATTGCCACGCGCACGGTGGCAGCCATTGCAGAGAATATGCCTGCCATGGCCCCGTTTGCGGAAGAAATTTTGGCAGAAAAGCGGGTGCGCCCCTCCAAGCGCGTGTTTGACGGCAGCAAGGTGAGCGACCACTTTGCCATTATCCCCACCGGTAAGTTCATGGCATTGAGCGGGGATGCCGCCAAGATTTTCAATTTGGTGGTACAACGGTTCCTGGGTGTGTTCATGCCCAATGCCGAGTACGAGGATACGGAGCGCACCACCATCGTTAAGAGCCCGGGCGCAAAAGACCACTTCTCCACCCACGGCAGAATCATGCTCAAGGCCGGGTGGAAGGCACTGTACGGCAATGCAGACCGCCGTAAAAAAGATGAGCTTTGCCCCGTGGCGGCCAAAGAGGAGGTGCTCACGGAGAAAGCCACCGCCATACACGACCAAACGAAACCGCCTGCACCCTACACGGAAGCCACCTTGCTTACCGCCATGGAAACGGCAGGTAAATTGGTGGATGACGAGGAGCTGGCCTACGCCATGAAAGAGCGAGGCTTGGGCACACCTGCCACACGCGCGGCCATTATAGAGGGGCTCATTACCCAAGAGTACATTGCCCGAGACGGCAAAGACCTGGTGGCCACCCGCCGCGGCATGGATTTAATTGACCTGCTCAGCAAGATTGGGCTGAGCACCTTGTCAAGCCCCGAGCTGACGGGCGAGTGGGAGTACCGCCTCAAGCAGATGGAAAGCGGCAAGTTGGGCAGAGATGCCTTCATGAAAGACATCCGCACCTACACGAGCGATATTGTAGCCTCTGTGCGAGAGTACATGCAGAACGGCCGCAATGAGGAGCTGAATGTTGCCTGCCCGGCTTGCGGTGAACAGCACCTTACCGGCAGAGTGGATGCGGTATCCTGCCCCGCGTGCAAGTTCCGTATTCGTCGTGTGCATGCAGGCCTGAGCTTGAGCGATGAGCAGCTCACGCAGCTTATCTCCGCCAAAGAGCTGCCCCCCATGGAGGGGTTCCGCTCCAAGTTCGGCAAGCCCTTTAAGGCAGGCTTGCGTTTGGTTGCCCCCGAAAAAGAAAAAGGAGCTTGGAAGGCAGAGTTTTTCTTTGACGACGATAAACCGGCAACGGAGGATGCCCCCGCAGCCCAAACATCCTTAGGCAAAATAACGGTAAAGGGCCAGGGCGAGCTGGAGCTCTTTGAAAGTGATAAACAGTGGAGCATACCGGATTTCCGCCAAAGCGGCAACAAGAGCGGGTTCTCCATGTCTCGCACCATCCTTGGTAAAGAGATAGACATTGAACAGCTGTACCGCGTGCTGGCAGATGGCAAGAGCGAACTTATTACCGGCTTTGTTTCCCAACGTACCAACCGCGCCTTTGATGCCTATTTGGTGCTGGATGAAAAGAAAGGCAACGTTGGCTTTGAGTTTCCCCCCAGAGAACCCCGCAAAAAAACGGCAGAGAAAAGCACCGCGAGCAAGAAGTTCACTGCGGCAGATGCCACGGCAGAGGACCTGAGCAAGGCCACCCGCCACGGCGTGGTGAAAGTGAAAGGCAAAGGCGAGCACGAGCTGTTGGAGACCGAATCTGCCTGGCATGTGGAGGGGTACACAGTCGGCAAATCCCGCAAACCCTTGGTAATACCACGTGTTATGTGCGGCATTACCCTTACGGCAGATGTAGTAGGCAAGTTACTCTCGAAAGGTAAAACGGATCTGATTAAAGGCTTTGTCAGCCACAAGAGCGGTAAAAACTTTGATGCCTACTTGGTGTTCAATGCAACATCCGGGCGCATTACATACGATTTCCCGCCGCGAAAATAATCTGCCATGAGGAGCCTACGCCGCATTTTCGCCAAAGCGGACCGCTTTACCACCGGTATCATCGTCAGCGTGATACTGGGTTTGGTGGTGCCATGCAGCGGCAATGCGGCGGGGCTTTTTGACACCCTGACCAACGCAGCCATTGTACTGTTATTTTATTTGTACGGTGTTAAGCTCTCTCGAGAGAGCGTTATAGCAGGCCTGCTCAACTGGCGCTTGCAGAGCATGGTACTGCTCTTCACGTTTATATTTTTCCCCGTTGTGATACCGCTGTTGCAACCGGTATTTGAGCCATTGGTAGGGGCCTCCCTTTATGCGGGTTTAATATATGTAGCCTGCCTGCCCTCTACCGTGCAGAGCAGTATTGCCTTTACCTCCGTAGCCGGGGGCAATGTACCCGCTGCCGTGTGCTCGGCATCCGTATCAAGCCTGCTGGGTGTGTTTCTCACGCCCATGCTGGTGGGGCTTCTTTTCTCTCAAAGCAACACCACGGGGGCAGATATAGGGGTAGACACCATTTTAAAGATTTGCTATCAGATCTTGCTGCCGTTTGTGCTGGGGCAGCTCAGCCGCAGGTGGTTGAAAAATTGGGTAGCTAAGCACAAACAGCTCATCAGTTGGAATGATCAAACAACCATTTGGCTGGTCATCTACACGTCTTTCTCAGCTGCCACGGTGAGCGGTTATTGGGCTCAATTGAGTGCCCCGCAATTAGGTGCGCTCATCTTGACAAGTGCTGCCATTTTAGCCCTCACCTTTGCTGCTACCTATTTCAGCAGCAAAGCACTTAAGTTCAGCAGAGAGGACCGCATTGCCATCGTTTTTTGCGGCTCCAAGAAAAGCCTGGCCGTAGGCGCCCCCATGATGCTGGCAATCTTCGGCAAGCTTGATAACAATTTACTATTACCACTCATGGTATTTCACCAAGTTCAGCTCATGGCCTGTGCTCAACTGGCACGCATTTGGCACATGCACGGGGCTGATAACGGCGGGTACTGAACAGCTCTCTCTCCTTACTGACTATGCTTTTTGAATACTCAGATTTCGCAATGTGGTCTCCGACCCACCTGAACACACTACTGGTTATCGCGGTGCTGATAATCGGCATCCTCTTGTGGGGGCGCAAAATGTCCCCCGCCGGCAAAACCCGCTTGTGCAGATGCCTGGCCATGGCTAATTTGCTGCTTTATATTGCAGAGTACACTTGGCGGTTCATCCATGACTCGTGGGCTCACATTATATCAGATGAGCTGCCCCTGCACTTTTGTGCCGTAATGGCCTTGCTGTGTTTCATTGCGCTGTGGTGGGGGCCACGCTGGGCTCGCTCTCTGGTGTATTTTGGTGTATTAAGTGCCAGTATTCAAGGTTTGATTACACCTGCCATTACCTATGGGTTCCCCACTACGGATTTTTTTGTATTCTTTATATCGCACGGGCTATTGCTGCTCTCCGCTCTGGCGATTCCGCTGTTGACGGATTGGCGCGCCAAGGCAAAAGACCCTCTGCGCAGCGTATTGCTGATGAATGCGTACTTAGTTATCATACACCCCATCAACCTATTGCTGCACAGCAACTACGGCTACACCACAGCAGCCCCCGCCGGCAGCATACTGGATGGCTTGGGCCCCGCCCCTTGGTATTATCTGTGGTTGGAGCTCCCCGCCTTGGCTCTGTTTTACCTGATGTATATTCCCGTTCGTCGAAAATAAATCCCACCCGCACGCAAATGATGATTAAATATATTATTACAATCATTTACATGGCAATTGCCATAAGCACCGCCCAGGCGGCACCCAAACAATACACCGTGGTAATAGATGAAGACACTACCCCGGAGCAAGCGGCAGATGCAATCATGCGCGATTTGTTCCGCAACTTAGGCAACGAAGTCATTGAAAAGAAGGCAAGAGAAGGAGATAAGGAGGCCATTCTGCAACTCGGCAAACTGGTAGCCAATGGAGAATACCTACCGGATGACCAACAACTTGCCTGCCGATGCTTGCGCGTTGCAGCCGAAAGCGGCGACCCTGTAGCCATTTTTGAAATGGGGCGTTTTGCCATCTTTGGGTTCGGCATGAAAAAAGACCCGAAAGAAGCTGCCGACTGGTTTCTCAAAGCCGCAGAGGCGGGCAACAGCGAGGGCTGGCGACTGCTGGGCACCATGACCTACAACGGCATGGGAGTAGATGCCGATACGCAAAAAGCCATACAATACTGGCAAAAAGCGGCAGATGCAGGCAATGCTGCTGCCCTCAATGATTTGGGGCAATGCTATTTCCGTGGCGACGGCGTGCGCAAAGACTGGGCAAAAGCCATTGAGTTGTGGAGCAAAGGGGCCGAACTGGGCAACGCAGGCGCGCAGTTCAACCTGGGTGTATGCTACCTGAACGGAGAACATGTACAAAAAGATGAAAAAAAGGCAATTCAATATTTTGAACAAGCTGCTGAACAAGGGCACGAGGGAGCCATACACGCCCTTTATCAACTGAACAGCAAATAAATCCCCCACCACTTCATGCCGGAGCCTTATTATCCTTTCATCCGCTGGTCAAGCGAGCACATCTACGCGCTGGTTATCACCATCGTGATAGCGGCACTGCTGTTGTTTTTCGGCTCCAAATGTAAAGAGAAAGCGCGGCATTGTATATGCAGGATTTTGGCATGCGTTGTGGCATTACAGTTTATCAGTGAGTTTGCCTGGCGTGCCGTATCGGACGCCTACGGCAGCTGGGAGTATAACTTACCGCTGCATTTCTGCTCGTTCATGAGCATATTTGCGTTTATCGCCCTGTGGTGGCGGTGGCGCCCGGCCTGCACTTTGGTATATTTCGGGGTATTGGTGGGCAGCATACAAGGGCTTATCACCCCGGCCATGGCCAACGGGTACCCAAGCATGGCTTTTTTCGTCTTTTTCATTGCGCACGGCTTATTACTCATTGTGGCACTGGCCATACCGGTGCTCATAGGGTGGCGAGCACGGGGGTATGATGATGTGAAGGCCCTGTTATTGATGGATACTTACGTGCTGTGCATCATACCCGTGAATTTGTGGTTAAACACAAACTACGGCTACACGCAGGGGATACCCGTGGAGGGCACCTTGCTGGACTATTTGGGCACCGCCCCGTGGTATTACCTGTGGGCACAATTACCGGTGTTGGCCGTGTTCCGCCTGCTCATGTTGCCCGTTCATGATAAGACCGAGCAATAGCCTATGCCATAATTACGGCATGAGCGCGGATTTTTCTTGCGCGAGGTGCGTAGTAGTGCTAGAATACGCTTTAGCATGAAAGTTATTACCATATACGGCAGCAAGAGTGACCTTCCCTTCATGGAACCGGCTCGTGAGTATTTGAAAGAGAACAACGTGGAGCATGAAGAGGTTGTATACTCCGCCCACAGAGATTTGCCGCAACTCATTGAGTACCTCAAAAAGCTGGAGGCCGACGGCACCAAGGCCGTGCTGCTGTGCGTGGCCGGTTTGTCCGCAGCCTTGCCCGGCGTGGTGGTTATGAATACGGAGCTGCCCGTCATCGGCGTACCCGTACCGTGCGGCCCGCTTAACGGCGTGGATGCCCTGTTGGCCATTTCTCAGTTACCGGGTGGTGTGCCTGCCACAACGGTGGGGCTGCACAAAAAGACCCCCATCAACGCAGCCATGGCGGCTCACCGCATTATCAAGCTCGCGCAATAATTAACCAAGCATACACACCATGCCCACCATCAAACAGGCCGAGATTGAACAGGCACTTGATGCCTGGGCGGCACATCTGCTCAATACCACAGCCCCGCAAGCTGTAGGCAAATTGGCTATTGTGGGGCTTATCAGCCATGGGGATGTACTGGCACGGCGCCTTGTACAAAAGCTCAAAGACAACGGCTGCGAGGCAGAATACGGTGCCATTGATATCACCCTGTACCGAGACGACTTGAACCTGCGCGGCATTCGCCCTGCCCTCAAGTCCTCTTACCTGCCGTTCTCACCGGATGACATGACACTGGTGCTGGTGGATGATGTATGCAACACCGGACGCACGGCTCGCGCGGCTATGGAAGTTATTTTTGAATACGGCCGCCCCGCAAAGGTGGAGTTGCATTGCTTGGCAGACCGTGGCGGGCGCCAGCTGCCCATTCACCCGGACTATGCGGCATTTAAGTTAGAATCCCCCGAAGCAGAGCGCATTCAATTGCGCTTGATGGAAATTGACGGCACAGAAGACCTCACTTATTGATTTCAACATCTCTGAAACATGAATCCGAGAAAAGATTTAATCACGATTGATGCGCTGAGTGACGAGGATATCCGGACTATTCTGGAGAGCACCTCGGCCATGAAAGACATCTTTACCAAGAGCGTCAAGAAAGTTCCTGCGCTCAAGGGTAAATCCGTATTAACCCTCTTTTACGAGCCGAGCACCCGCACCCGCTCCTCCTTTGAAGTAGCGGCCAACCGCTTATCGGCAGATGTTACAACCTTCACCGTCTCAACATCATCCGTTGTTAAGGGAGAGAGCGTGCACGACACTATTGACACGCTCATGAGCATGAAGATGGACTACATCATCGTGCGCCATAAAAACAGCGGCATTCCCGCCGTCATTGCCCGCCACTGCAAAGCAGCCGTCATCAACGCCGGAGACGGTGCCCATGCGCACCCCAGCCAAGCGTTCCTGGATGCTTTCACCATCAAAGAAAAGTATGGCGAGGTTGCCGGCAAGCGCGTTGTCATCATCGGTGATATTCTGCACAGCCGTGTAGCGCGCTCCACCAGCACCATACTGCGCCGCTTGGGGGCAGAGGTTGCTTATATGGGGCCGGGGCCTTTGGTTCCGCAAGAGCAATACACGGGCATTCCCCGCTTTACGAATTGGGAGCAGGTATTCACTTGGAAACCCGATGTCATTTACCTGCTGCGCGTACAGAATGAACGCATGGACACCCCCTTCTTCCCCCGCAGTGATTATCACCAGGCATTTGGTGTTACGGAGGAAAGGCTGCGCCGTATAGATGACCTCAACCTCAGCATCATGCACCCCGGCCCCGTGAACCGGGGTGTGGAGATTTGTGATGCCGCCATGGATTATCGCAACTGCCTTATCAATAACCAAGTTGAAAACGGCATTGCGGCCCGCATGAGCATTCTTTATCACCTTACCCCTCAAACGCAGAACAATGACTAATACCTATATCACCAACGCCACTTGGGCACTCACCGGGCAAAAGCTGGATCTGCGCATGGGTCAGAGCGGCGATGAGCCCACCACCATCTACTTGGACGACATCCCCCTACAAGGCGTCAATGGGGTAACGGATGCCGGGGAAATGAAGATTCCTGAAGGAGCCCGCGTCATTGATGCCACGGGCAAGCTGTTGATGCCGGCCTTATTTGACCTGCACGCCAAAATTGAAATTGCCGGTTGCAGCAAGAGAGAGAGCATCTACCGCACCGGGCAAGCAGCCCTGCAAGGCGGTGTATGGGGTATGTTGGTAATGCCCACACCGGGGTTCTGTTTTGACAACGCCTCTACACTGGATAGCTTTGCAGATGCCGTTACCCAACGCTCCGCCGCCACCATGATACCCGCCGGCTGCATTACGGAGGGCATGCAAGGCACCCAGCAAACACCTTATAATACCTTAGCCGCACGCGGGGTCAGCATTTTGAGCGATGCCGAGCATGTTACAGATAACATTCTCATGCTGCACCGTGCCATGAAATACGCGGCTGAGCTGGGGCTTACCTTTGCGATTAGGGGGGATGTACCCGCCCTTACCCACAATACCTACATGCACCCGGGCTCTACCTCTTACAAGCTCGGTTTACATGGCACCCCCGCCTGCGCAGAGGAAATCGGCATCGAAACCCTCATTCGTTTGGCACAAGATGCCGGGGCAAAGCTGCACATTCAAACGGTCAGCACGGCAGAGGGCGTAGCCATCATCCGCAGAGCCAAGCAAAAAGGCATGCCGGGGCTTACCGCAGAGGTTGCCCTGCACCACCTGCTCTACACACACGAGAACGTGGGTGACTATGACACCACATTCAAAACATTGCCGCCCCTGCGTGAGCAGAGTGATTGCGAAGCCTTGCTGGCAGGTGTGAAGGACGGCACTATAGACTGCATTGTAACAGACCACACCCCCTGCATACCCTTTGCCAAAAAGCAAGACTTTGTGAGTGCCCCGCAAGGCATGGTTGCGTTGGATACCTACCTGCCCGCCATTTACACTCACTTAATTAAGCCCGGCAAGCTCACTTGGGCAGAGGTTATTAAAGCCTGCTGTGTTTCCCCCGCAGAGATTGCCACCCCGTATGACCAGGAGGAAGGCACCCCCGTGGTTGCCCCCCTGCTTCTCTTTGATCCCGAGGTCGAGTTCTGCGTTACAGAATCTACCATGAACTGTGGTACTCTCAACACGCCTTTGCTGGGTACAACTCTGCAAGGCGGTGTCACCATGCCACTTTGCTAAATTGATTTTATTTTATGATTATATACATCATCAGCGATGAGAAAAAAGGCCACCTCTCCCAAACGAGAGGCTTGGCCTCTGCCTTGTTGGAGCGTGCTGTGCAAAAGGCGCCCAACGCCCCCCATGCCGTGCACGAAATCTCTGTTGTCGGTAAAACTTGGTTCTCCAAGTTCCTCTACAAAGGTAAGGACTTGGATTTACCGCGCCCGGACCTCATTCTTTGCGCCGGGCACAGCACACACTTGGCCGCCATCAGCCTTTCTCGGCACCTGCGTTGCCCCCGCATTGTGTGCATGAAACCAAGCCTGCCGGCCCGCATGTTCGACCTGTGCATCATCCCCCGCCACGATATCCCCGAGGGGAAAACTCCGGCCGATAACGTATTTTTGACTAACGGCGCCATCAACAACATCAAACCCCAACCGCAGGTCACGAAAACGGATACCCTCATCCTTATCGGTGGCCCCAGCAAAGAGTTTGATTGGGATGCCGAGCACGTGCTCAACCAGCTCACCACCATTGTGCGCCATTGCTCCAACAACATTGTGCTAACTACCTCTCGCCGCACCCCGAAAGACTTTGTACAGGATGTCACCGCCGCTTGCCCCAGTGTGCGCGTTGAGCCGGTAGAACAAACCGGCCCCACTTGGGTGGCAGACCACCTGGCCTGCGCTCGTGAAGTTTGGGTAACGCAAGACAGCGTGTCCATGGTGTACGAGTCTCTCAGCAGCGGGGCTCCCGTTGGCGTTATTGAAATGCCCCGCAAGCGCAGCAAAAAGAAGAAAGACACCGTATCTCGCGTAGCTCGTGGTCTTAACATGCTTACCGCTGAGGGCGAAGTTTGCACTTTTACCGCTTGGGCCAAAGAGCACAAAATTCCCCAAAGCGGCAATGTGCTTGATGAGGCCGGCCGCACCGCCGACTACATTCTTCAAAAATTTCCGAAGCTTCTCCATTAATCCCTAAATTACACCTTTATTATGAAAGTACTGCATCTATTACCCACTCTTGCATCCGGCGGGGTAGAACAAGTTGTATTAGAGCTCTGTGCTGCCCTGCATGAAAGCGGTAACGAAAGTGTCGTTGTATCCGGCGGTGGCAGAATGGTAGCCGATGTTGAAGCCACTGGGGCCAGACACATAACTATGGCGATAGGGAAAAAGAGCATACGCACACTTTTTTTAATTAGAAAGCTCCGTAAATTAATAGAGGAAGAAGCGCCGGATGTCGTTAACATACACTCTCGTGTCCCGGCATGGGTAGGACACCGCGCTCTTAAGGGAATACCTGAGAGTAAACGTCCCAAAGTGGTTAGCACTTTCCACGGATACTATTCCGTCAATGCGTATTCTGCCATCATGACCCGGGGCGATAGTATTGTAGCTGTATCAGACTTTATTCGCCAACATATTGCAGAATGCTATCCCAAGACGGATATGAGCAAGGTTATGGTCATTCCCAATTCGGTAGACACATCATATCATTATCCCGAGTATCGCCCCACGACAGAATGGTATGAAAAATGGTATGCTCAGTTCCCGGAAGTTAAAGGGAAATACGTCATCTGTCTACCGGCCAGAGTTACCCGTCACAAGGGTGCAGCTCACTTAGAGCCCATTCTTTTGGGATTAAAGAAACAGGGCATTCCGGCTCATGCTCTGATTGTGGGAGAAACTAAAAAGGGGAAAGAATCTTTACAACGAGAATTAATGGCATCTTATGAAAAAGCAGGCTTAACTGCAGATGTCACTTGGACAGGATTGCGACGGGATATTCGAGATGTCATGATAGCCAGCGATGTTATTCTCTCGCTCAACCTCATCCCCGAGGCTTTTGGTAAAACAACTCTTGAAGCCTTGGCTCTGGGTAAACCCACAGCAGGATACCAAGCAGGAGGCGTAGGTGAACAATTAGATACGCTTTTGCCAGAAGGTAAAGTTCCCACGGGAGACACAGATAAAATGGTTGAAGTACTTGCAAAGTGGTACAAAAATCCCCCATACCCGAACTTACCGCTCGGGGCTCCGTACCGCCGCAAAGATATGACAGATGCTTACATAAACCTCTACAAAGAACTCTGCAATAACAAATAAATCACATCAGGAGCATTCTGTTCCGGCATGATAACCGTTCTCCATGTTTCGCCGGATTTGCGCACAGGGGGTACAGCCCAAATGGCGGCAGATTTGGCGTGTGCCCTGCAACAACGCGGAGATTGCCACAACATTGTGGTATCCCCCGCCAATGAACTGGTAAGCAAATTGCGCGCTACCGGTGCAGAACACCGCTTGTGTTTTAAGCCCAACCTGCTCAACATGCCGGCAGAGGTGCTGCGTTTGCGTAGCATCATCTCCGCCACGCACCCGCAAATCATTCAAACTTACAGCGCAGAATCCACCCTGCTTGTCACCTTGGCCTGCCGCAAGCTCAAGGTAGAGAAACCCATTTGCATAGAGGTTATTACAGCTTACCCTCGTCGGGGAATCAGCCGATTTTTCCACAGTGGCAGCAACGCATTCATCACCATATCCAAACACTTGCGTCAAATCTTAACAGATGGTATTTTAAAAAAGAGACGACGCGATATTTTGATGCTGCCCTACGGTGTTAATGAAAAGCAGTGCCACCCCTCCTTTCGCTTATCCGCAGATAAAAGCGAGCAATGGCGCACAGCTCAACCCGAGGCCGCCGGCAAACTGACACTCTGCCTGCCGGCCCCCATTTCTCCCCTGCATGGTATAGAGGATTTAGCCCCCATTCTCACAACCCTACTTCACCAGGGTATACCGGTGCATGCCTATATTGCAGGAGACTCCCGCAAAGCAGACTCCATTTATACTGAGCAACTTAAAACAAAGTTTGCACAAGCCGGCCTATCCGAGCATATCAGCTGGATGGGTGCTCGCCCCGATTTGCGAGAAGTCATGTGCGCCTGTGATATCATCCTCACCCTTACCAAAGCCCCGGCCACCTACAATCGCCCTGTGATGGAGGCCTTGGCACTGGGTCGCCCCGTGGTGGGGTACGACCACGGCGTTATCGGAGAATTACTTGAAACCTTTTTACCGGAGGGACGTATCGCCCCCGGAGACACCGCCGCCGTAGCAGACACAATTGCCCAGTGGCACACATACCGCCCCTCCACCATAACGGAAATTCCTTACCCATACCGCATCAGCGACACGGCAGATTCCTGCATGCAGCTCTATGCCACCATGCTCCACAAATCGTAAATCGAGCTCCGCGCATCGGATTTCTCTTTACAAAATCAGCATTTTTAGTAGGATATAAACGCAACCACGCATCACATGCCATGAAACTCAGCACCATCATTCTTGCCTCCGCCTGTTATGCTGCAACATTACCGACCTATGCGCAAGAGCCTGCTCAAGCACCCGCCCCCACACGGATGCAATATGAAAACTGGCAGCAACTCCCCCCACAAGTTCGTGCAGCCCTGCGCCTCTTTGCTGAAAAACTGAGGGAAGAATGCATCATGCAGCATTGATTCTTTCCCACTTTTTATGATTTTTTCGCGGATTCCGGTTTGCGATTACTTATCATATATGTAAAATAACCGCAAAAAAGCATCATGAAAATCTCAGCAACCAAATCACGTCGCCTTAAGTACCCGACCTTTGCCACACTTGCCACAAGTGCTGCATTGTTGGCAGCAAGCGCAAGTTGCCAACAACGCACTGCCGGTTCTGTGCCCTACCAAATGCCGGAGGAAAAGCCCGCACCCACACAACCCGAAGAGCAAAAACGTGAGCCTCAAGCCGTCATAGGTAGAGCTCGCACCAATGTAGTGCCGCATCGTATTGAACCGCGCCGTTTGGGCGGTAAGAGAGCACCGCGACGCCCTGAGGTTGAGCATCAGCAAGTCATGGGCGTTCGAATAGCCCCGACAACTCACGATAAAGAAAATTAAGGTGAACTCATTTTAAACGCAGATTTACCTCATGATTCAGGTACTTACCTGCACCCTTTGCCTCACGCATGACTGCACCCTGCGCTGCAACTATTGCTACGCAGGGAGAAAATACAAACATGCCATGAGCAGAGAAACTGCCCAAAAGGCCATAGACATTTGTTTGGCAGAGGCCAAACGTATGGAGAAAGGGCTGGATCTATCATTCTTTGGTGGAGAGCCGCTGCTGGAGTGGGAGCTGCTGCAATGGTGCTATGAGTATCTGGAGGCTCACCAACACGGGCTCATCGTTCCCCCTCGCTACGGTATCACCACCAACGGCACCCTGCTCACCCAACAAAAATTGGATTGGATGATCGAGCGGGATTTTCTCATAGGCATCTCCATAGATGGATCTCCCACTATGCACAATACAAACCGATGCTATGAAAATGGCAGCGGAAGCCATGCTGCCGTTGCTCGCGCAGTTGAACTACTGGATACCCACCCGCACACTCGCACCAAGGCCATTTGCGTAGTTACTCCCAACAATGTGCAATACTTGGCAGAAGGTGTGGAATGGCTATCCACCCACTTTCACCGAGAAATAGGTCTCAACATCGACTATTGGAGCAACTGGACAGATGCTCAATTTGATATCCTTTGCGAGCAATACAAGATCGTTGCCAAGCAGATTCTGCAATCCTACCGCAACGGCACCCCCATACGCCTCAGTAATATCGAGCACAAAATCCTCTCCCACATCCATTCTACGGATTCTCACACCCATTGCGCCCAATGCACCATCGGAGAACGAGAAATCGGAGTATCGGTAGATGGCAATTTCTTCCCCTGCTCTCGCTTGGTAGGTGTGGGTGATGAACCAGAACTCAACTTCGGTAACGTGCACCACGGCATCAACCGTGCCCGCCAAGAATGGATTATCGCCAACCGCGGTAACATTACCCCGGCTTGCAAACTTTGTGAACTGCGGCACCGCTGCATCAACTCCTGCGGTTGCACCAACCATGCCGCCAGCGGTCACATCAACCAAGTATCACCTTTCCTTTGCTGCTCTGAAAAATTAATGATTGAAACGGCGGATTCCCTCGCAGAAACCCTTTATAACGAGAAAAACCCGGAGTTCCTCAAGCTGTTTTATCAATAGTATTTCTCTGAGCCCGCAGCGTACTCTTCATAATGCGCGACAGCGCATTCTTCATGACGAGCGCAAGCGAGTCGACAAAGGGGATTTTTGATAGCTTACGTTTGTATACTCGCTGCGCGAGTAGTGAAGAAGCCGCCTTTGGCGGCTAGTGAAGAATGCACCTGCGGTGCATTATGAAGAACGCCTGCGGCGTTGTGAAGAATGCGCTGACGCGCATAATGATGAAGGCCGCAAACCTTTCGGTTTGCGGTTTTTGT
>JAFQEF010000010.1 GCA_017399165.1 Akkermansia sp. | reverse complement strand
GTAGCTCGTCGGGCTCTATATTATTTTTTGATAATCAGCAGGGGTCGCGCGCGCACTGCGTGCACGCTTGACCGCCTGCCTATGTTATTTCGCCCCCAGCGGGGATCAATAATTCGGCTCGCTAACGCTCGCGGGGGCTCCCCTACAACCACCAATTTATCAATCAACTTAGGCTTTACTATTTCACAAGGTAACGGCCGGCAACTCGAACCCGCGCAAAGCGGCTATGCGGCGCAGCACCTCTTCAATCACGTTATCCGGGCAAGAGGCCCCGGCGGTAAGGCCTATACGCCAAGTGTGCTCTGTGTCTGCCACCGCAGGCGGCAGGGGGATAAGGCGCTCCTCTTTAGCCGTGAGGTCATACGCCATAATTTCGTGAAGATTCAGCAAACAATCGGCGGATTTTACAAAGAAGGTGGGCAAACGTCGGGCCGCAATGTGCGCCAAATGGGTGGTGTTAGAGCTATTGTAGCCGCCGATGATAAACATGGCATCCAGCGGTTTTTCCAGCAACTCGAAAAGGGCATTTTGGCGGTCTTGCGTGGCACCGCAAATGGTATCAAACACATGGAAACGGGCATCATTGCCGTCTCGCTGCGTTACGGCATCCCGCAGCATGGCTTGAATATGCGCGGTCTCGCTCTTGAGCATGGTGGTTTGATTGGCCATGCCTATTTCTGCCAAATGCACATCGGGGTCAAAGTCGGGGGAACAAGCCTTGGCAAAGTGTGCAATGAAAGTGGCTTTATCTCCCCTGCCCAGCAAGTAATCCACCAGCATTTGAGCCTCAGCCTCAGAGAAAATGACAATGTAATTACCCAAGCCGTCATCCCCTTGACTGTGGGAAGCCGTGGCCATACTTTCCTCATGCTTGGCCTTGCCGTGAATAACGCTGGTTATGCCTTGCTTGGCGTAGGAGCGCACGCGGGTCCACACCTTCATCACGTTGCCACATGTGGAGTCCACCAACTGCACGCCCTTGGACTCCAAGCGTTGACGCAGGGCCACCGGCACACCAAAAGCGGGTATAATCACCACATCCTCCTCGGTCAGCGCATCATACGCGGGGTCATTGGTACGGAACGGCAAATGGCGCAGCCCCATGGCATCCAAACGCGCATTGACAACCGGGTTGTGAATAATCTCACCAATCAACCAAATGCGTTTACCTGCAAACATATCGCACGCGGCGTGGGCAATCTCGATAGCACGTTTCACACCATCGCAAAAACCGAAGGATGAAGCCAAGTAAACCTCCGTATTACCACAGTGCAGCACATCCCCGTTTTCACGCATATATTGCACCAAGGGGCTTTTGTATTGGTCCACCTGGCTGCGGATTCGCTCCAACACCTCTCGACGACGCACATTGACGGGCTTTTTGACTTGCATGGGGATATTGTGACGGTTCTGCGCGCACGTGTCAAGAAAAATGCCCGGCACAGCCATACTTAGTGCTTGATTTAACAGTTGTATCGTAGTACAATCGCGGGCATGAAGAAACAGCTCCTTATTGCCATGGCTGCAATAGCCGCCGTATCCGCCATGCCTGTGGCCATTGCTCAGAGTCCGGATGTATCTCACGAGGACCGCGATGTGGTGCGAGTGATGCGACACCCGGACGGATCCCGCTCCGTCTACAAACGCCAAGCGGGGTGGAAAGGTATGCGCTGTGCCACCTACACGGCTAATGGTCAATTGGCAGCCATTAACGACTACACGGAAAGCAAGCACGGGCAACTCATTGGTTGCACTATATACAACAGTGCCCGCCAACCCATTTACAAGGTATCATACGGTTACGATCGCCAGGCCCGCTTGGTGGAGGAGCGCATGTTCACCGCCAATGATCGAAAGCTTGTGCAGCGTGTTATCTACCGTTATAATGCCGATGGCGAAAGAACAAAACCACTTATCGTATCCCTTAACAACGGGGCAAATGAGTTAGCCCCCACCATCAATGCCGATGTGGAGAGTGCCCACCGCACGCTGTCCCGTGGCAATAGACGCTGATTTATAATATACATTAGTCATGGAAACATTTTCTTGGCAAGACCGCGACGAGAACGGCAACAAGGTCATCTACGAGGCCGGGCATTTTGGTGGCTGGTGGCAGCTTACCTGCACCCCTAAGGTGGGCCGCTCCATGAAAGATGAGGTAGAACCCACCCCTGCCGATTTTACGGAAGAACACTGGCGCACGTTGAGAGACCTGCTGTGGCGCAAATACCAACGCCGCCGAGTTTCATGGGATTTGATTGCCCATATAGATGACATTTTGGCAGGTAAAGCCACCAATGAACGCCGAGATCAACGCAAAAAATGATGACTGATGAGGAGATGATACACTGCCGCGTGCCGGAGCGGCAGTTGGAGCGAGCCATTGCCATTATGCACAGGTTGCGCGCCCCGGGCGGTTGCCCTTGGGATGCCGAGCAAACGCATGAGAGTCTCATATCCAACCTCTTGGAGGAATCTTACGAGTGCATAGACGCCATACGCGCCAACGACCGCCCGCACATGAGGGAAGAGCTGGGCGACGTGTTGCTACAAGTGCTTTTCCATGCGGAATTGGCAGCGGAGGCAGAGCAGGATGCCTTTGACATCAACGATATAGCCTGTGAGCTGAGCGACAAGCTTGTGCGCCGCCACCCGCATGTATTTGCAAGCTCTGCCGTGAATGATACGGAGGGTGTACTCACCCAGTGGGATGCCATTAAACGCAAAGAGCAGTCTATAGAGGATAAGCCTTACCTCAAAAATTGCGGTAAGGGGCTCCCCGCCCTTTTGCGCGCCGCCAAAATTACCAAAAAAGTGGCAAAGGTAGGGTTCGATTGGCCGGACCACGCCGGGGTAATCGACAAGATACGCGAGGAAACGGATGAAGTAGCCGCAACCCTACCGCTGGAGGATACGGACCCGCATGTGGAGGAAGAGCTGGGAGACCTGCTCTTTTGCACCGTCAACCTGTGCCGCCGCCGTGGTATAGACCCCGAGGTGGCGTTGGATGCAGCCAACCGCAAGTTTGAGCGCCGTTTCAACAGCTTGGAGAAAACCCTCAAGGACCAAGGAATCAGCCTTCAGGATGCCACAACAGAGCAAATGGAAGAGGCTTGGCAATTAGCTAAGCAGGAGGAACGAAGTTAAACAGCACAGCATATGAAAAGCGTACTCCTCAAAATCAGCTTATTGGGTAGCCTGCTTATGTTGCAGGCTTGCTCCGTGTTCAGCCAACGCACCATAACGGAGGAGTCAACCAACGCCACCAAGAATCTTCCGCCGGACATGGCCGGGTTTATGGGCAACACCTTGTTGCCCGGTGCCAATAACCCCGATGCCATCAACATGAAGGTGACCTCTGAGGCGGATTTAAAAAAGGTGGAAAGCGGCACGAATGAGGATGAAATCATTTGGACAGACCCGGACAACCTTGATGAATCTGCCGCAGAGCTCAACGCCGTGTTTGAAAAGAAGCTGCAAGGTAACGGCTGGCTCAACAACTACGGGCAGGCACTCAAGTTGTCCCGCCGCCAAGGGCTGCCGCTCATCATTTGGTTTCACGACTCCATTACCAGCCCAAAGAGCAAGGAGCTGGGGCGCACCCTGCTGGAGACCAAGCAATTTGACGAGTATTGCACGGACCGAGTCATCCGCATGAAGATAGACTCCGGAGCCGCTATAGATGACAGCCCCGGCAAAACCAGCCGCTACAGCTTATCCTCCATCAACCGCTTGGCAAACAAATACGGCATAGACCGCAAACCGGGTATTGTGGTGGTATCCCCGCATGGGGGAAAGGTAACAGCCAGAATCAACGGCATGGGCGATTACCTGTATGATGTACACGCAGAAATTGAAAAGGGCGTGGAAAATGCAGAGCAAGATTACAAAGATTACAAGCGCACGCTGAAAGCCAAGGGTTTCCGTGAATGGACGGAACGCCGAGGCAAGGCTACCATCTTTGCCAAGCTCATGCGCTTTGATGAGAAAAACAACTTTGTATACCTCCGCGAGCCGGGTGGAAAAGTCACCAAGACACGCTTGGAGAGTTTCTCCAAAGAAGACATCCGTTACCTGGAGTCCATATCAGAGAACTCAGCAACACGCTGATGCAGAGCCATGAACAAATCTGACGCCACCAAAGCCGTTATCATGCGCGCGGCAATCATTCAATTCACCCGCTTGGGCTATGAAGGCGCGGCGGTGAGGGATATTGCCAACGAGGCAGGCGTCAACATCGGCCTCATTCGCTACCATTTCGGGCACAAGGCAGATTTGTACCGCGACACACTGGCCTATATATCCGAGCAATATAACGAGGTTTGCCTGGCTGCGCTGGAGGAAGCAAAAGCCGCCAACTCCCCGGAGGAGCTCATCTATGCCTGGCTCGCTGCCCCCATTACACATTGGCAGGACTCCACCGTTGCCTCGGGCGAGGAGGTGCTGTGTTTTCTCAACAAAATGGGTTACGAACCGCCCGAATTAACGAGGGATGTGTATGAATCCCACTTCTCATACGCCCTGCAAGAGTGGCAGGATGCCCTCAGTGCGTATTTTCCCGGTATGAACCGTGCGGACTGGCTGTGGTGCCTCACCTGCCTGCGAGGCATGTATTTCAACATTGTGGCACACAATGAGTTTACCCTGTGGGGCTTACCGGCCATTCACGGCAAGGACCCCGCCATACGCCGTTTGGCAGCAGATGCCGTGGCCCTGCTCAATACCTACATGCCGCAATAAAAAGAGCGGCAACGCGCCGTTCATAAGACGCAAGGCATTTATAATTTGGGACTTCTAAAAACTCGACAAAGTCAATTGTGTAGGTGTGAGCATCTCAAGCCGTCGCAGAGGCTTTGCCTACTTCGTATTTTGTATTTCACATTTCGTACTTCTAAGCCCCCTTGTGGGGCGAAATAACATAGGCAGGCGGTCAAGCGTGCACGCAGTGCGCGCGCGACC
>JAFQEF010000009.1 GCA_017399165.1 Akkermansia sp. | reverse complement strand
TATCTGCATGGATAACGCATGGCTGCGAGCAGAGGGATATATCTCGTTTTATCAACTCCTCAAACGCTGATTGGAAACCGCCGTATGCCATAAATGGCACGTACGGTGGTGTGTGAGGGGGCGAAAGCCCCCTACACGATTATCGGCAAATCTTACTCTCGGAACAAAGTGTCCAGCAGCTCCAACATCAGTTCTCGGTAAACGGAATGGTTTTTATCGCTGATATTGTGCTTTTCTTGCAGGTCTGCGTTTAAGTCGTAAAGGTGTATCTTTTGGGGAGCTTGGCTATAAGCTTTGTATTGTCCCTTGCGCACGGCTTGGGTGCGGCCGTTGTCGGATTCTATGATATAGGGTGCACCGACTTTATCTTGCCCCAACAAGGCGGGCAGCAGGTTGCGACTGTCCGGCAGGGCGGTGGCCGGTATTTCTGCCCCCACCAACTCGGTAATGGTGCGGGCAAGGTCTACTTGGCTCATCAGGGCAGGGCTCTCTGTGCCCTTGGGGGTATGGCCGGGCCAGCTCACGATGAAGGGTACGCGGGTGCTGCCCTCCATAATACCGTATTTGCCGCCGCTGAGCTTGCCGTCCCTCCATTTGCCGGCGCTCATGGGGGCAACGGGGTTGTGTCCTTTGCAGTCGCGTATGGAGCCGTCAAAGTAACCATCATTGATAACGGGGCCGTTGTCGCTGGAGAATATGAACAGGCAGTCTTGGTAGCCGTTCTCATTCAGCGCGGCGCGCACGCGTCCCAAGCAATCATCCATCTGCACGGTTACATCACCGCGTATGCCCATTTGGCTTTTGCCCTTGAAACGGTAGTGTGGGTCGCGCGGTACGTGGATGTCGTTGGTGGCAAAATAGAGGAAAATGGGTTTATCCATCTGTGCGCTTTCGCGTATGAACTTGATGGCTTCTTCCGTAATGCGGTCGGCCATGTCTTGGTCTTTCCACAGGGCTGATTTGCCGCCTCTCATGTAACCGATGCGGGGTATGCCGTCAATAATGGCGCAGTTGTGTTGCGGCCCGTTGCTGCGTGCCCAAGGCTTGAGCAACTGCGGGTGGGTGCTGCCCAGTGGCTCACCGGGGAATGGTTTATCGTAACTCACCTCAATGGGGTCATTGGGGTCAAGGTTAACCACTTTGCCGTTTTCAATGTAGACGCAGGGCACGCGATCCCCCGTGGCGGCCAGAATGAAAGAATGGTCAAACCCCACCTCATTGGGGCCGGGGGAGATGTGGTTGTTCCAGTCGGTGGGTTGTGTGCCGCGGCCAAGCCCCAAGTGCCACTTGCCGATAACAGCGGTGCGGTAGCCGGCCTGTTGCATCAGCGAGGGGAGTGAGGCTTGCTCCTCCTTGGTGGGTAAAATCATCTTGGCATCCCCCGGCAATATCTGCATGCCCTTTTTGCGCCAAGCGTACTCACCCATCAGCATAGAATAGCGAGATGGGGTACACACGGAGTGGGTACTGTGCGCATCGGTAAATTTAACGCCCTCGGCTGCCAGTTTGTCCAAGTTGGGGCAGGGTACCTTATCGCACCCGTAGGTAGAGGTATCATTGTACCCCAAGTCATCCGTATAAAATATAACAACGGCACGCGGCTTTTCCGCTGCCACCAACGGCAGCGCCAACATAACAGCGGCTAACAAATTTTTTAACAACATGGCTGCGTAATCCTCTCTTCCTCTATTCTACCATGTTATCCGCCGTTGTCACGTTTTATTTGATACGCGTGGGAACAATGAGTAAAGAAAACACGGATATTCGGCTTTCATAATCACCGCATTTTACATTCTGGCGCGTTTTTTGGTATAGCACATGGGGGTGACGAGGCCGTGGCTGAGGGCCTCTGCGAACATGCGTGCTGCATCTGCGGAGTGAGAGGCGGCATCGTGCACGGGGGTGTCATGCGCTACACCGTTGGGGGATGGTGGGGCGGTGTGGTACATCTCTAAACAGGTGAGGCCGGAGGGCTCTTTCTGCCCGCGCGCATTGAGGCGTTGTGCCAGGGTATCCCGGTGAAACCAGCTGCGTGGCAGCAGCATGCGCAGGTTATTAATGCCACGCCAAATATCGGGTGTGCGGGGTACCACACGCACGGCGGTAATACCGCAATGCGCCAGGCTCTCTACGTATGATTGCCCGTGCGGGTCTCGGTGCGCGGCATCGTGCGGCAGAAAATGCGTGGCAATGGGGCCGTATTGCCGCTGCCAGGCATGAATATGGGCGGCAAAGTGCTCCAGCGGTTGTTGGTTGGCGGCATAGTGGTTGAGCCAGTATACCGCCCCGCCGTAGTATTGCACCAGCCAAATGGCCGTGTGGTCGCTCAATCCCAAATCCCAAGCGGTGTACAGGGGCTCCGTTGCATTGTAAGCAAAGGCGGCACCAATGCGCCCGGCTTCTCTCAACAGGGCAATTTGCGTGCCGTAAATAGCGCCGTCGTTGCCGGTGGAGAATGCTTCATCGGGTGTGGTGGGGTATTCTTGACGCATGGCAGCACCCATGGTGCGCTCCATGTGGCTATACCAGCGTTTTTGCTCGGGTTGCAGGGTGATGCCGTGCTGGGCCTCCAGCTTTTCAAAGTACTCTGCCATGGTGTCCGGCCAATGGCTTTTACCGGGCAGCGCGTAGTCCGGGTTATCTGCCCAGCTGAAGAAGAAGAACCGGAAGTCCAGAGGTGAGAGCTCCGCCGCTTTTGCGGTGTTTTCCATGGCGCGCAGAGTCATCTCGTAATTAACGCCGTAGCGGCCGCCCTCGTGCGTGCTTTCCAGTATAATGGTGCCGTCTGCGGGCACGGTGTTAATGGCACCGGTGCGTATTTCTCGTGCACGCCATGGGGCGTGCACGGATACGTGGGCAAGCTCAGACACATGCAAGAGCTGCAAGGTGCCGCCACGCAGGGTGGTACCCAAGCGCACATCGCTGCCGTTGGCAAAAGCCAGGCGTGTGCGGGCATCTGCCACGGGGTGCCACTCGTTGCGCTTTTGCATGCCCGATTGCTGCTTGAGCATTGCACCCAAGCAGGCCAAGGCGCGGTCTTGCTCTGTGGCATGGGGTGGCAGGTAATCCAAATGCTCCCACGCAAAGCGCAATTTTTCGAGTTTCTGCTCGGCATCGGGCAGGGTTTTGTCTATAATACCTGCGTGAAAATGCGGCGTGAAGAGGCAGCGGTCCAGCATGAGCATGGCCACATAGGTGGAGATACCCAGCTGGCGCGCTTTGAGTACGGCGTTGCGGTACCACAAATTGCGGTGTAAGCGTAATTGCGCAGCATTGGGTTTGAAACGTTGCAGGTGGCCTGCCTTATTCTCAATCCAATACAAATGGTGCAGCCGCCACAGCGGGTCATTGATCCTGCTGCCCAAGGGGGATGCTGCCGGGTTATTGGTGGTTTGCGGTTGCATTGTCTATTTTTTCTTTCAGAAGTTGAGTACTGCGCAGCAAGAGTCTCTGTTGAATGCTGCGCTGCGGTTTATCTTTTTGCAGGCGCTGTACGGTATTTTGCAAGCGTTTAAACGCCTTAACGGCCTGCGGATTCTCTGCCTGTTGCGGGGCGGCAATGCAAGAGATAAGGTCCGCAGCCAAGCGCAGCAGGCGCAAGGCTTGGGGGGATTGCTCCTGCACCCCGGCGCGCCCCAGTATACCACCGCCGAAATTGCTGTCCTCAAACAAGCGCATGAGCAGCTCTGTAAGGGATACGCCGCCGCAAAAGCGGTGCTCCATAAAGCTTGCGTCTTTATCTGCCAAGCTGCTAAGGTTATCCAAAGCGTGGTCCACAATGTCGGCAAAGCGTTTGTCTGTGTTAGCCTCGCCGTATTTACGGTGGGGCAGGTGGGCATATTGTTGCAGGGGAACCATGCAGCTTATGGGGTCTGCCACCTTGCTCAGGGCGGCGGTGTCACCCAGGTAAATGCCCTCCCGAATCTCGGTAACATAGGGGGATCGCTCGCGGTGGCTCGGGGCAGAGCGGTCGCCGGGCATCAGGCGGCACAGGTGCGTTAAGCTGCGCCATTTTTGCCCATGTTGCATTTGGCGGTATACGCTTATGCCTTGTATGGCCGGGCAGGCAAGCTCTTGCTCGCTCAGCTTGGGCAGGGGAATGCCGCAAATGTTGATGAAATCCGTTTGCTTGGTCTCACACAGCTCATGCACCTCTTTGAGCAGGCGTATCACGCTTGCCAACGGGCGCACGCGGCGGTGTTGCTCCAACCCGGCAGGGGGCTTGCCGTTTTTGCCGCCGTAGGCCAGCTCACGCCAGTATATGCCGTTTGGGGTGGCATATGGTATATTGCCGGGGTAGGCGCGCAACATGTCTAAAAATTGCATGGCGTGTTGCACTTGCGGGGTGTTGAGTTGCGGGTAATCCACCGCTGCTGTGTCTGAAAAATAGGCACGTTCTTGCACCGCCCCGGTGTAGGGGAACGGCTGTTCCCGGTAGGCGGGTTCCTCCGGCAGAAGCTCTGTTTGCCATGTTCGCTCGGGCAGGGTAAGTGTTAAGATACGCTCCCTATTGCCCCCGGCGGGGCTCAGGTAATGCAACTGCGGGTGTTGTGCCAACACGGCATCCAAATTAGCCATGGCGGCGCTCATGTAGTCCTCGCCCTCTCTCACGGTGATGGGCGGGGTAGCCTCTAAAAACGCCTGCATGTATTCCCGCAGTTGGTGCTGCTCCTCGGGCGCGGTATTCAGCCAGGCATTCAGCGGAGATTTCAGGATATTCAAGATATACTGCGGTGCGTTTTGCAGGGCAGTCGCCCCGGCGTAGTGATAGCACCAAGCTTGCTCTGCGTTGTGGGCGGCATCCAGCCCCAGGGCGCGTTGCATCAGCTCGTGAATCTCGCCGTCGGGCAGGGCGGTGTCTGCATATTCCCGGCGCAGGGTGTCAATTTGTTGCAATTGCTCCCGCAGGGCGGCGGCTACGCGCCTGTTGCTCCAGCGTATGATGCCGGAGTGGTTTTTACCCAGCTGTACGGAGCTCGGCATGCCCGGCTGCCCATCCTCCACGGGCGGACAAAAGGCGGCATAGCCCACCCACTCTTTGACACTGGGCGGCAGGTTGAGCTGCGGCAGTTTCACCATGAAGTATTGCAGGGTAAAACGCGCCATCAAATCTGCCACGCGGTTGAGGTGCCCGGGTGAAGTTTCCGGCGGGGGCAGGGCTGCTACCTCCTGCTCCCAATGCTGCCCCATGAGCTCCAGGAAGGAGAGCGCATGCTGCGGTTGTATGGTGGAGGAGTTGAGGATACGCTGCCAGAAGGTGAAGAAGCGCGCCGTAGCCAGCCCCACCGGGGTGGCGGTGGTGTGAATATCAAAGGTGAGGTAGGGGTGCTCCTCTGCGCCGTCTGCATGGTAAACGGGGCTGATGCCGCTGCCGTAGCTGCTGTTGTGCATAAAGCGGTAGCGCAGGCGCTCCGTACGCAAGCCGGGTTGCAGGTATGGGGCAGACTCCATCCAATGCACCGTGAGGTCTTGCATGGCGCGGTGGCACAGTTGGTCAAAGCCCGAGAACTCATGGTCCCCGGCCAGGGGCAGGCGGGTTAAATCCGTTTGCTGAGTTGCCAGCTGCCGGTGAATCCCCTTGCCGAGCGGCAGGAAAGTGAGGGCTGCATTGGCGGCCACATCATTCATGGCAAAGGCGGCACTTTCATGCCAGCGGGAGAACGAGCCGTCCGGGCGGCGTAAGCGCCGGTAGCATTGGCCGTCGTCTCCCGTTTGCTCCTCAAGCGTGGCGCCCGTGAGCAGCATGAAATCCCGGCAGCGCGCCTCGTTCATGCGGGTGTACTCCTCCATGGGGGTGATGTTGATGGATTGCTCCACCTGCTCCGTGGGGAAATTTTTGAGGTTTTCCGCCTTGTAGCCCAGCTCTCTTTCTGCCAAGTAACTGTAGGCTTGTGCGGGGCTCATGCCGCGCGAAAGAGCCGTCTGAAAATCCTCTGTCATGGGTAACAGGTCTATCAACAGCTCTGTGTTGCTCCTTACTCCCAGGTAGATTCTGTATGCCTCCAGCAGCTCCGGGTAAGTGGTGTAGGCCAAGTGCTCATGCTGCGGAGCATGCTCACTCATTTTGCGCAAAAAATCCGGCGGTACGTCGCGTATCCATTCGAGGTGGGCTCCGCGCGTGCGCTCCCTGTATTTTTTGCGCATGTAGTACCCTTGAAACCAATCGCAAAACTTTGCCATGTTTTCATCTGTGGGCATGCCCAAGCCGGCATTCACCAATGTTTTGCCGATGTTGCCCAAAAACTCCTCGCGTGTGCGTTCGGCATCTTTTTTCATGCGTTCAAGGCCAATGTCTTTAGCCGCCATGGACTCCAGCGAGTTGACGTTCATGAGAAACTGGTAGGAGAGGTCCTGCAAATCCGCCACGCGGTCTTGCAGCAGGGCGCGGCGCTCGCGCTCTGCATTGGGGGCGTATGTGCCCAAGGGCTGCATGCGGAGCGGCACTTTATCTTGCCCGCTGTTGAGCTCTTGCAAGTAGCGGGTGGTGCGTTCATAGCGTGCGGTGTCTGCACCGCTGCGCAGTTGCCACTCCCCCAGTTGAATGCGCGAGCTGTAGGCGTTGATGTGAGAGCGGGTCCACCATTCATCCCACAGTGCCAGGGCATTTTTAAAACGCGTGCTGTGGCGTGCTCCCTTGTATCCGTAGCGGTCTATGGCGTGGTTGGGGGTGTTGAGTATGGCCTCGTGCGTGCGTTCCCCATAGTCTGCCCGTTTGATGACGGATGCCTCTGCCGGCAGTTTCAGGAAATCCCTCACCACCTCGGGCGACTCAAAGCCCTTAAAATAATCCCCGTTGAGCAGGCGCAGGGCTTTGATGGCATCTATGATGAAACCGGGACCGGACCACATTTTGGAGCCCGTGAGCGCCTGGCGCAAAAGCTCACCCTTGCGGTTAATGTCTCGTTCGTTGAGTATTTGTGTCACGTCTTTTTCCGGCACACCCCAGTCGAGCAGGCGGGTGCCGTCCCCCACAATTTGGTGAGGGGCGCGGAAGTGGCGCAGGGCAACGCGCCCCGAGCCGATGAGCAAAAACGGCAGCAAGGCAGCGGCCTCCCTCATGTAGGCCTCCACATCCGTCAAATTATCACCGAACTCTTGCCAATTAATGCCGGAAGCCGTGCCTGCGGCTTTGGAGGCCAGCTCTTGCACCCCGGCCTCTGCCGCTGTAGCAACCTTGCCGGCCAGCATGAGTTTAACGCCCTCTGCCGTCATACCGGCCATAGAGTTGAGGGCCGCCCAGCTGAAGGCTCTGCCGCCGTGCCCGCGGGCTTTCAGAAAATTGTTGACACTCTTCTCCAGCAATTGCCCGCCAATGCGGCTGATACCCATGTAAATGGAGGCCTGCACCGCGCCACCCACCACACCGGCTGCCAGTTGAAGCTGCTGCGGGGTCTCGGGGGAGCGCAGGCGTGCCTCTGCCACGGCATCTCCCATGCCGGCAGCGGTCAGCGTGGCAAAGCCCGCACCACCGGCACAAGCCAGCACGGCAGCCGGTATGGACTCTGCCGCATGCAACAGGTAATCCTCTGCCTGCGGGGTGTTCGGGCCTACCAAGGGGATAAGCTCTTGCTGCGTGGCGTGGCGAATTTCTCGCAGGGTTTGCAGGCGTTTATCCCAAGCGGCGGCTGTTTGCTGCATGGCGTGTCCCGTGGGGGTATTCAGGCGGGCACCTATGTTGTCTAACGTAGCAATGCCCAAGTGGTTTACACCTTGCAACATGCCCATGCCCAGGGATGCCGCCCCGCGCCGAATCCCGCGTACCAGGCGAGAGCCCAAGCCCTCTTCCTCCTCTTCTTCTGCCTCTGAGTCGCGCCGGGTGCGGCTCTCTTGCACGGCCAGGGCGAGCACCAGTTGGCGCTCTTGCTCGGGCAGCTCTGCCAAGGTGTCTACGGCAGACACCAAGGAGGGTGCAGCTGCCAAAAACTGCGGGGCAGATACAAAGTCCTCCTCCAACGCTGCGATGCCGTGCATGCCCTCCGCCAGCTCAGCCACCAGCGGCCAATACTGCTCTCGCACGCCTTGCGCCTCTGCTGCGGCTTGTGCTGCCACGGTGTGGGCCGCGTGGCGGTACTCCGGGGGCAGGGGTTGCGTGATATCCTGCAAGTCCGGCATGGCTTGCCCGCAGAGGGCTGCTTGGTAGCTGCGCTCGTATGCCGTGCGTGCGGCCATGCGCAGTTGCTCCTCATCATGGCGGGCGGATAGCGCCATAAATACCTCTCGCTCGTCATCCGCTACCTCCAGCTCCTGCGCCAGTTGGCGGCGCATGGCGGGCCACTCTGCCCGTACTTTTTCTTTGGTGGTGTCACGGTGGTCCGCATACCAAGAGCGGTTGATGGTGGAGTAGATGCGGTAATCCCGCTCATCCGGGGATAAATCTGCGGCATCTGCCCCGGCGCGGCGGCGCACTTCATCCGGCACGGTGGTGGCATCTCCCGTCAGCAGGTGGCGCCAATGCAGCTGTGTTTTGCGTGCAATATCCTGCTCTTGCTCGTTTAGTTGCAGAGCTGCGGGTTTTTCTGCAACGGCAGGTTGCGGGGCAGGTGGGGTGAGCACCGTTGCTGCTGCGGTGGTGGGGGCTTCTTTATCTATGGGGCTCATATTATCGGTATTCATGGTGGTTATTAAGCAAAATCTGAGTAACAAACCCAGGCATCGCATGGGGCGCTGATACTTTGCAGCCACTCTGCCGCAGCCTCACTGCCTTGCTCTGCCAGCAGCGGCAGGCCTGCGCGCTGCAAGGTGCACAGGCGTTGTTGTGCCTCGGCATCCTGCGGGCAGCCGAACCCGCCCGTTGCATACAAATGCAGCAGGCGGCGGGATAAAGCGCGGCGGTCCTCCGTGGGTACTTTTTCTGCCAAGCGAGCGCGTGTTAACATGTGGCGGCGGGTTTGAGAGTCCATGGGGGCTGTGCCCAATGCCATTTGCAGGTTTATTTTCTCCGGTTCATCGTCTGAGCATTCGTCCATGCGGCGCATCCAGTCAATTTGCTCTGCCGGGCTGAGCTTGTGTGGGGTGGTGCAGGCCTGCTCGTATTCGCTCTGTGTTAAAATACCTGCGGCAAGGGCTTGTTGCAGTTCCTCGTGCGGGTGGGTGTTTCCTTGCAAAAATGATTGCGCCAGCTCCCTGCGGCAGATTTGCTGTTGTTGCTGCATGTGCTCTGCCAAGGCGGTGTTATCTTCACTTGTTGTGGGCAGTTGCTCGGGGGTGGCGGCAAGGTAATCCGCCAAGGCTTGGGTGGCATCCGCCTGCATGGCATTGTGCCAGCGCATTCTGCACGCGCTGCTTTCGGCCTGTTGCTTGCGCTGCTCCAGCTCTTGCTGCGGAACAAATATGCCCGCGCCGCTTTGCAACCATTGCTCGGCGCGTTGTGCATCGCCTGCCTCCACGGCTTCGTCTACACGCTGCTGCCAATGCCGGCGCGCTTGCTCAATGGCTTGCACCTTGTGGTCTCGCCGCGCGCGCAGGGAGGCTTGGGTATTGAAGGCCTCTGCCAGCTCTTGCGCGGCTGTGCGGGCCTCCGGCGGCAAGGCTGCCACGGCCTCTGCAATACGCGGGGCACTGGCTGCCTGCCAAGAGTAATCCCAATCCTGCGGTTCCTTATCTGCCAGCTCGGCAGCTGTTTCATTACCAATGCGGTGCAGTTGCTCCGAGAATGCAGCAAGCTCACCGCCGGCGGTTATCTGTTTTTCGGCTTGCAGTAATTGGTCTGCACCCAACACGGCATGTACTATGCCGCTGCCTAAGCGTTCTGTGGCATCTACCCAGCCGTGCAGCCCCTCTACGGGAATCCTCACCGTGCTACTCGGGGCGTGCTGCATGCCCCACTCTTTGATACGTATTGACATGCCGCCAGCATGCCCCACCTTCCCCCGCTACGTCAATCTCTCCATACCTTCCGCAGGCACTTTTCACGGATTTTCGGCCCCTTTGGGGTGTTTTTTTCGTGCCGGAGCCACAATTCTCTCCCCACACACTCCCCTACAAAATTCTGTTTACGCACTGATTATTGAAGGGCGACAGCCCTTCAATATCACTACCCCGCAGGGCAAATCTCACCCTGCGAGGGCGTAGAAAGCGAGCCACAGGCGAGACTCGAACCCCCGAGTCCCGTAATGATTAATGTATACCGTTACATCAGAACAACTGCTTCAGGAAACCGCTTTCATCCATATACAACTTATTGGGGAGCGCGTAGTCGGACACCAGGCTGGGGCCGGAGACCACCAAGCCGTCTTCCTCATCCGCCGGCAGTTGTACCCTGAAGCAGGGCAAAAGGATACCGCGCGTGCGGGTTTGCATGCCGCGCTGCTTGGTACCGTCGGGCACTTTATAGGTGCTGTGTGCCATGCTCATGGCCAAGATAACGCCATCGGGTGTGGCATAGCAGGGGCGCCAGCGCGTGTTGGCCGTGGCAAGGTCTGCACGGTTGCTGAAATCAAAGAACGGTACTTGGCGTGGGGGCACGGACTCCAGCAAAATGCGGCGCATGTGCGTGCTGCCTACCAGCTGTGAAATGTTCTCCGGTATTTGCGCTTTCTCATTTTCAATGAGGTAAACCTGCGTGCGGGTGATGATGGGCCAAAGCACACCCAGTATAAACTCATGCGGCTCATCATGCCCCACGGTGGTGAGCAGGGGGTGGCGGCCCTCTTTAAGGGCGTTTACGCGGCGCACTTGGTCCACATTCATCCACATGCGGTTCAGGGCAACTAAGTCTCGCGTGCCTTTAATGAGCAGCCCCAGCCATTTGCGGATGGGCTCCGGGTAGGTCTCCGGTATTTGCAGGCCGATGAGCGCCCCTGCTACCTGAATGCCGTTGAGGGAGAAATTGCCGTAATGCACCACAGCCCTGCGCCCGGTTTGCTCCAGGGTGCGGATAAGGCGCTCTCGGCGCCCGCCACCGGAGTTCTCCAGACAGGTGGCGGCCAGGTCTCGGAAGGTGCATACCACGGTCTTGGTGTTGAACCCTGCGGGCAGGGGCTCACCCACTGCAACGGTGTAAGAGTACGGCAGCTGGCGCGGCAGCTTGAACGGCGGGGTAAAGAAGAAACGGTTGCGATAATAAGAGAAGATGCTGCCCCACACGCCATCCATGTAAATGGGGATAACGGGTGCGTGCGCCCTGCGGGCAATGAGCTCCATACCACGGCGTATGGGGGTAAGGCAACCGCTGCGGGTGAGCTGCCCCTCCGGGAAGATGCAGATGAGATCCCCGTTCTCAATGGCTTGTGCTGCCGCAGTAATAGCTTCTCGGGGGTTCTTGCTGGAGATGGGCAGGGAGTTGAAAATTTCTAACGCCCAACCGAGCAGCTTGGTGCCCATGAACTCCTCTGCCACCACAAATCGGATGGGGCGCGGGCACACCATGGTCAGGAAGAGCGCATCAGCATACGTTACGTGGTTGCACACCAGCAGGGCTCCGCCTACCTCGGGTATGCGGTTGCCGTTAATGACACGCGGACGGTAAAAAAGTTTCATGACCCAAATGCCTATCATGCGTATAAAGTCGCTGGGTATAAGGCGCAGCGTTGTTATCATGATGAAGGCACTCATGAGGAAGAGCACAAAATACTGCGTGTTGGGGGTGGCACCGCACTGGTGCATCAGCCACATCAGGATAACGGCCACCAAGCCCATGAGGTTGTCTATCAGGTTGCCCGCAGCTATAATATTGCCACGGTTGGCGGGGTCGCAGTGATCTTGCAAAAAGGCGTTGAGCGGTACTAAATACATGGCCCCGAATGCTCCCGTGAGCAACAGGAATGCATGGTTGTAGGGGGATGCGGCATCCAACACGGTGAGCATGAATGTGCTTACCGTTATGCCGATTGCGCCCAGCGGTATCAAGCCCAGCTCTGTCTTACCACGGCATAGGCAAGAGGCTATGGCCCCGCCCGTTATCACACCGCCACCCAGCCATGCCATCAAAATGCCGCATTGCAGGGAGAATGCTGCGGTATCTGTGGGGTGCATGGCTTTGGCAATCTGAATCAGAATCAGGAAGAGTGACCCCGCTAAACACCAAAAATACGCAATACCCAGCTCGCTGAGGCGCAGCAAACGCTCCCTCCACAGGTACTTGATTTGCACAAAGTGCTCATACAGCAAGCTCCAGCTGAACTTCTGCTTTTGGTGGCTGGGGTAAGAGGGCAACCAAATGGAGGCCACCGCCACTACGCATGCCAAGCTTACGAATACCCATGTGGGCAGTATCACTGCGTACCAGCCTGCCTCTTTCTCTGCCACCGCAAAGGCGTTTTCTGCATAGTAAGTATCTAACAACCAACTGAACAGGAAGAATACGCCTATTTGCGCCAGCAATAGCACAAACACCATGCTGATCTCTATAATACCACTGCCGAACCCAATGTAGCGCGACCCCAACAAATCTTTGACAATACCCTTCTTGGCCGGACTCAAAATGGTGGCCTGTGTGGCAAATACCGCAAACCAGAGTATGGAGGCCTCCATGTCATGCTGGTAAAAGCAAAACAGCATGCAGCTCATCACCACAATTTGGAATATGCTCATCACCTGAATGATACGCGTCTTACAAAAACAGTCCGTAAGCCACCCCACCAACGGCGAAAATAAAATGTACGGTAATACAAAAATGGCACCCAATATGTACTCCAGCGTGCTGGCATCTCCACCCCACAACCATACACCCAGCGGGATGAGCAAAAATTGAACGGCTTTTTCATTAAAAGCATTTTGTGCCTGCACGGCAACAAGAGTCCAGAAACCGCGCCACTCCTGCTTGCTCGGCTCTTTATAGAAATTATCTGTTTCTTCTTGCATACGCTCTCTGTTCAGTATCTCATACTTTGTCCAATAGGCAAGAAAAAAATCTCCCTTTAGCTCTTAATTCGTTATTTTATGAGGGCTTTCTTCTGCTCAGTATCAAAAAACAGGCTGCGGGGCACCCCCACAGCCTGTTGTATAATTTTAAATGTGTGCTTTTGAGTCTTGTGTGTTCCGGCGGGACTCAAGTCCCGCCCTACGAGCAATTTACTTCGTAATTCGTAATACACACTACTTTTACCGCATTTTTTTCCGTTTGGCGAGCATTAAAGTGTTACAATTTCAATTGGTGCGGGCTATCCTGCCCATTCCACGGCAGTGGGCTGAAACCTGACTCCCCAATTCGGCCTTCGTACTATCAATCCCTTGTTTTCTCTAAAAAATGATTAAGATGTTATAATCAATCATTTTTTCTGCTTGACACCCTTTGCACATGGTGGTAATGAGAGAATATCATGACAGTACGAATGATATTGAAACGTATTGGATTGCTTTCTCTCGGGGTAATGCCTGTGGTGCCTGCTGTGGCAGTAGCTGCGGTAGCAACGGCGGCAGTGGCCTCTGCAAGTGAGCTTCCTGCGGATGTAAAATCCGCCATCGGCAACGGGGATTATCAAGCTGCGCAAAGCTCCCTGGTTGCATACCTTAAGGGTAAAGAGTTGAGCCCGGAGTCTGCGGATGTATTGCATGCCGCCATGCTGCTGGAGCTAATACGCACTACAGATGCCACCGTAATGACGGAGTTTGCTGCAGATTCTGCCGCCAAGCGCAAGTTCTTGGCAGCCTTTGCGGCAGATTCCGAGTGGCTGGAGCTGTACTTGGGCTGCGGTTTGGTGCCCTACCACACCCAAATGGGTATAGATGTGCTTTACCGCATTTGGCAAGAGGAAAAAGGCAAGGTTCAAAACAAGGGCTTGGCTGTGGCTTTGGCCTCTGTTTGGGGCGGTGGTGAAACGGATCCCAACCCGCCCATTGCTAAGAAAAATCCGCAGCGCTTTAACCCCGTGTGGCGCTACAATTTCTTCCAAAAACATGCCAAAGATGGTCGCATGCACCCCGGCTACAAGCACCTGCGCCCGTGGGAGCTGCGCTTTACGGTAGGCATACCCCAGCAAGACTGGGATGACGAGTCCTTTGAATGGGCCTTTGAGAATATCAACGTGCCGTGGGACCGCTACGACTACGCCTGCTGGGCTGCTGTGTATACGGACCCCTCCATGTTTGGCGATACCGTACAGGGTGGTATGTATAATTACCCCTATGCCGATATCAGCTGGGCAGAGGCCACTCACCGCAACGGCGGCGTGTGTGGTGCTATGTCTCACTTGGGCTGTGTTGCTGCCATGGCGCATGGTATACCGGCTTATACTGTGGGGCAACCCGGGCACTGTGCCTATGGGTTCCGTATTAAGCGTGGTGACTGGCGTGGCGGATTCGGCGGCCCGGACGGCGGCATGCACAACCGCATTTTCGGTAATCAGGCTCCTACCTCCTATTTGCTGATGGAGACGGTGTTTAAGGATGACGCCACCATCGAGAAGGCATACCGCCACAGCTACTGTGCAAAGGCTCTTGAGGCCACAGGCGATAAAGATGCCGCCATTGCCATGTGGGAGAAAACCCTTAAAATTTCTCCGTTGCATCCGTTCTTCCGCGCTTCTTACCACAAGCTTCTTATAGAGCGAGGCCTCACTCCGGATCAAGCGTTTGAGTATTTGTCTGCCCTGATTCCTCTTTATGAGAAGAACGGCTTTGCCGCCATTAACGTGGCTGCCGATTTGCAGGCTCAATTGGATGGTATGACGGATGATCAACGCGCTACCCTGTATGGCAAAATGCACGAGATGATTGCCGGCACCCCGGCTTCTTGGGCTACCAAGAGCGAACCCATTATTGAGAAACAGTCGGAGTCTCTCAAGAGCCCGGAGGCTAAAGAAAAGTTCTTGGCTGCTGTGTTTGCCATCCACATGAATGCGGAGGATGCCACCACCTTCGGGCAAATTTTGGAATGGGCGGTTAAAACATACATGTCCAATGGGCAAGAGGAGCTCTTCGGCCGTGCATTCTCCAAAGCTGCAGCCTCGGCAGAGGCCTCCGGCAAGGCAGATGCAGAGCGCACCAAGAAGATGACGGCGGCTTACAACAAAGCTATCATTGCAGCAGAGCAGGCGCGCTCTGCTCCCGCCTTTAAGGCCCTTACAGAGGCTGCTGCCACAGTTGCCGGTAAGTGTACGGTCAATACCCCCCTCAAGGCGGCTAAAGAGTTGCCCGGCAAACCGGCTGAGGCAGCACTCTTCCGCATCTCTACCACTATATCATATGACACCCCGGCTTGGCACATTAACGTGACAACACCTACGGGCGGTAAGTGCCATACGGCTAAGGAGGAAAAACCGCACTTCATTGTGGAGCTGACGGAGCGCAAGTCGCTCACCGGTTGCATCATCCGCAAGACGGACGGTAACGAGGGCCGTATGAAGAAAGCCACCGTGTACACCAGTGAGGACGGCGCCACTTGGAAACCGCGTGAATCTACCGACAACATGCCCAAAGAATGGGTGGTCAAGTTTGCGGATGGTACACCCGGCAAGTGGGTAAAGGTAGAGTTTGATAACTCCGCCGCACCGGATTTTGCCCACATTTCACACTTTGTCATTTACACCAAATAACCCCCAGCATTTATATGAATATGAAACACATGCTACTTTCAACCATGCTCCTGCCGGGGGCTGTAATGGTAAGCCAAGCCGCCACGCTCTCCTTCCCCGAGGTGCCGGCAGCAAAAGAACAAGCAGCCAAAGAGGGTAAACCCTGTTTGGTCGTGTGGTACGGCTCAGACTGGCAGCCCAATATGCAAGAGTTTTGTAAAGCGTGGGAGGCCACTGCCAAAGAACACGCCGGCACATTTGTGTTCGGGCAATTTAATGATAAGCTCGGTCTTAATGTTGATGTGCGCAAAAAAGCTTTGCCCATAGAGCATTACAACCTGCCTGCCGTGGTGCTTATGGCCCCGGATGGTACATTTATGGCAGAGTATGATGGTGACCAAGTGAGCAAACAACCTGCCAAGGTAATGAAAAAACTTGCCAAATTGGCAAAAAAAGCCCCGGATTTTGCCCGCCTTGCCCAAGAAGCCGCTAAACTCAGCGGCCCCGAGGCGGCCACCGTTGCCGGTAAAGCTTTAGAGCTGTTGCCTGCTCAATTTGCCGTGCGTTGCGGGGCTCTCACCAATATCATCCGCAAGCAAGACCCTGAAGATACCACCGGCTACAAGGCCCTTTTCGCTATGGAGCACATGGCCATGTACGGAGAAATTAAGGGTATTCTCAACGGGGGTAAAGATGGTAAACTCAGCGGCAAAGACCGCAAGTTTGCCGATGCTGAGGCCTATGTGCGCAAAGTGTTGGATACTGACCTGATGAAGCAGAAAAAGTACCGCCACCGCCGCCAGCAATGGCTGGCCGGTCTGGCCTATGTGCTCAGAGAACGCATTGTCTCTACCACTAAACCGCAAGACCGCGATACCACCCCCATTACCAAGGTGTACAAAGAGCTCATCGCCCTCGACCCCGACACCCAGTACGCCAAAGGTGCTAAGCGCTTTGTGCATTACTGGAGCTCAGATTCCGTTACCATCATTGAAAACGGATTCTATGAGAGCGGTCACCAAACCCTGGGCTTTGAGAAGGATTGGCGCGTCAATGTTACAGATTCCATAGACGGGCCCGGTGAATACACCTTCTCTCTCATCCCCGTTGATAACGGCGGCATGGTAACGCGCAATTACCGCCTGCTGGTTAATGGTAAAGAGGTGGCCAAGGCTGATGCCCCCGCCGACAAAAATACCAAAACCGTGCAGTTCAAGGTGCCTGCCGTACCCAAGGGCGCCAAGGTAGAGGTTCAGCTCACTGCTCAATGCAACGACGGTTGGTTCGGCTGCTCCGGCCACATCCGTATGCAAAAGAACTAACTCCAGCATTAAATCCCCCTTTTCAGCGCACGCGCCGCAACCCGGCCCGTGCGCTGCTTGTTGCCGTACATCTACAGCTTGCTAAAGGTAAAATTTTGCAAATCCTAAAACCAAATCTTTGCATCTTTCAGTGCATGCGCGCCGTAACATCGCTCAGCGGTCTGTGAGGAAATTTTTTATTGTTTTTAATTAACGTATGTGGTAGAGTAATACCATGATAGTACCTGCTAAGTTTGTGCGTGCCTTGCCCCCTGTGGTGGGGGACTGTTTTAAACATTGGGCGGAGTATCTGTACAGCTCTGTGCCCTTTCAGTTGGCGGATAGCAAAATCCACTCCACTGCCCATACGGAGCGTGTGCTGCTCTATGCCTTGCTCATTGGCTGCGGCGAGGCCGGGGTGGATGACCGCACCCTCACCATTCTGGCTCATGCCGCCGTTTTTCATGATACCCGCCGTGTAGAGGACGGCAAAGACACCGGCCACGGCGCCCGTGCCGCCGCTTTTTACGAGGAGTTTTGCCGCACCCATGCAGAGGTAGAGTTTATGCCCGAGGCCGCCTGCCTGATGCGCTACCATGACCGCCGGGATGACCTCGGCGAGCAAGCCATCGCCACCGCTTTCCCCGATTCTGCAGAGCAAGTCATCCAACTCTTCCGCATCTTTAAAGATGCCGACGCTCTGGATCGCTGGCGCCTCGGCCGCCGGGGCCTCAACCCGGACTACCTGCGCACAGACAAAGCCACCCACCTCGTCGACTTCGCCAAAAAACTGGTGATGCTCACCTCTATACCTTGAGGCGTACTCAAGCTCACATCATCAACAATGACTCGCCTGCCAGAAACGCCTTGCTTCATTGATCAGCATCGGGCTCATATAGCGCGTGCGCAACAGTTCGCAATCCCTGTGCCCCATCTCCAACTGCAACTCCGGCAAGTTTCTGAAATACGCCGCATGGTAACTCGCAAAAGTGTGGCGGCAAACATCCGGCACCCAGTGGGTAAACCCGGCTGCCTGCCGCAAGGCTCGCCACCGCCGTTGCCAATTTTTGGGTATCACCCGCTCTTGTGGGCGTAGCTGCTTAAGCCCGCGCAAGGGCACCACGCGTCCGCCCCCTGTCTTGCTTTTGGTGGGGCGTATAATCACCAGCTTCTCTTGCCAACAAAAATCCTCCGCCCGCAAGCGGCTTACCTCCGTAGGCCTTATCCCACTGTATAACAATAGGTTGACAGATAGCTTCATATCCCTAAACTCCGGCATCTCCGCCGCTCGCTGCAAGCGTTGCACCTCCTCCTGCACCAGCGGTGCCTTGGGGGACTCCACCACGCGTGGCACCTCAATGCGCGCCACGGGGTTCACATCGCACCACTCCTGCCGCATGCCGTACGCAAAAATACTGTGCAATATCGCCCGCCCTTTGGTATACATGCTTTTACTATGCCCGAACGCCCGCTGCAATATATCCCGGCACTGGCGTGTGGTCATAGCCCGCAAGGGTAGTTGTGCAGCCCCCTCCACCTTCAGCATCTTGCGTAAATAATACCGCAAATCCCGCCGCGTCGTCGCCCTGCAATCCTCCCGCGCCCGCACACTCTCCCACCCCGCTTCCTCCAAACAGACCGTGTGCTCCCTCTGCTCTACGGCGGCTACCCCCAGTTCTATTGTTTGGCGTAGTTTCTTGATGAGTTCTTTTCTCCCCATCCCTATTACATTCTCCCCCAATCGCTCAATGGCTTCCAGTATTAACCGCACCGCATCCCCGCGGCTAATGCTTTCCCCATTAAGTAGGCCTCTCTTTGTTGTTCTTGTTGTGTTCATCATTTTGAAAGAATAGTACTTTTTTGCTCGACTCAACCCCGCATTATTCGTGAAAAGAGCCTGCGTATATGTAAATTGCTTTGTATATAGCACTCCTATGAAATAGACTTAATTCAATTATTTACAAGCGTAAAAACAGTTTAAGCTTGCATACTCTTTCAAAATGATATAATCTAAGTGCGGAAAGAGTTTCCGCCTGACCGTGAATTGTCATGCTTATCTATCCTTTGTAAGCTTTTTCTCTCATTCTGTGTCGATGGGACTCTCCAAAACCAAGAGCTCGCATACATGGAAGACGAAAAGATTTACCAGGTAGGTACTAACATTCAGGAAAAAGCCACCGTCATCTGGAACGTGGCCAACGCCATCTTCGGCATTTTTAAACCGCATGAATACGGCAAGGTCATTCTGCCCATGACCGTGATTAAGCGCTTCCACGACTGCCTTGCAGCCACGCATGCGGAGGTGCTGGCGGCGCATGAAAAGCTCGCCAATCTTGCCCCCGGTGCGCTGGATATGATGCTCATGCGTGCATCCGGCTACAAGTTCTACAACACCAGCAAGTTCACGTTTGAAACACTGATTGCCGACCCAAACAATATCGAGGCCAATTTCCGCAACTATCTGGCGGGCTTCTCCCGCAACGTGCAGGATATCCTCACCAAGTTCCGCTTCGAGGACCAGCTCAATACGCTGGTAGAGCATAACGCCCTGTTCCTCGTGGTGCAGGAGTTCGCCTCGCCCAAGGGGTATCTGGGGCCGGATAAAATCAGCGCTGTGGATTGCGGCTACATCTTTGAGGAACTGGTGCGTAAGTTCTCCGAATCCTACGCCGAGGAGGCGGGTGCTCACTTCACCAGCCGTGATATCATCTATCTGATGACCGACCTGCTGCTCAGCGGCTCCTCTCCCGGTGATGCCAACGTAACGGTGTATGATATGACCATGGGCACCTCGCAGATGCTCTCGTGCATGGAGGAGCGTATCCACGCGCTCAACCCCGCCACGCCCGTAACCTGCTGCGGTCAGGAGCTCAATGGCGAAACTTACGCCATCGCCAAGTCCGATATGCTCATCCGCGGCGGCGACCCCGATAACATGCGCTACGGTAATACGCTGTCAGATGACCAATTCGGCGGCTACAAGTTTCGTTACATCATCTCCAATCCGCCGTTCGGTATCGACTGGAAGCGCGAGAAAAAGGTGGTGGAGGATGAGCACGCACGTGGCGAGGCGGGGCGCTTCGCCCCCGGTCTGCCCAAGATTTCAGACGGCCAGCAGCTCTTCCTGCTCAACGGTCTCTCCAAGCTGGACGATGAAGGCCGCATGGCCATCATTCAGAACGGCTCGCCCCTGTTCAACGGCGATGCGGGTAGCGGCCCGTCCGAAATCCGCCGCTATATTCTGGAGCACGACTGGCTGGATGCCATCGTGCAGTTGCCCAATAATTCCTTCATGAACACCGGCATTGCCACCTATGTGTGGTTGCTTGCCCGCAATAAGCCTGAGCACCGCCGCGGCAAGGTGCAGCTTATCGATGCGTCTCATTGCTTTGAGCCCCGCCGCAAATCCATCGGCGATAAGCGCAATGACATCACGGGCGCCTGCCGCCGGCTCATCATGCAGGCCTATGAAGCCTTTGAGCACGATGTCGTCTATGGTGCCCCCGAGGGTATCTACTGCGAGAGCAAGGTGTTTGACACGCAGGAGTTCGGCTACAACAAGATTACCGTAGAACGACCCCAGCGCGATGAAGCGGGCAATATCATCAGGAAGAAAGGCAAGCCCGTGGCGGATAAGTCACTGCGTGACACCGAGAACGTGCCCATGACCGAGGACATCGCCACCTATATGGAGCGCGAGGTGCTGCCCTATGTGCCCGATGCCTGGGTAGATGATAAGGCCACCAAGGTGGGCTATGAAATCCCGATGACCCGCTACTTCTACAAGTACCAGGCCCCGGAGGCCGCTGATTCCATCGCTGGGCGTATCTCCTCTTTGGAGGCTGATATCGCTGCATCTCTGAAAAATCTTTTCTCCTGATTCCCATGGTCAGACAGATGAAAGACAGCGGTGTGGAGTGGATTGGGGAGATTCCGGAGGAGTGGCAAGTTATAAAATGTAAACACATAGCTACCGTTCAGGCAGGGTTCCCATTTGATTCGGCAAAGTTTTCCAACTCCGAAGGAACTCCTCTTATCCGGATACGTGATATTACTTCCGGATATACTCAGACATTCTATACCGGAGAGTATGATTCTGAGTATATTGTAAGCAGCGGTAATTTGCTTATAGGGATGGATGGAGATTTCAACATTCGCATGTGGCAAGGGACAAACGCGCTCCTCAATCAACGATGCTGTAGGGTTGTAAGCAACTCAGAAATAGAATTGTCATTCCTATATTATTGCTTGCCTTTTCACCTTGAGATTACGAACAATCTAGCATACGCAACAACAGTAAAACATCTCTCAAATTCGGATATTCTCAATGCTCCTGTTCCTTACCCGCAAAAATGCAGAAGAGAGCGCATCATTTCTTATCTTGATCACAAATGCGCTGAGATTGATAAGGTAGTAGAGCAAAACTGTGCGACGATTGAGGAGTACAAAAAGCTCAAGCAGGCAATCATCACCGAGGCCGTCACCAAAGGTGTGCGCGGAGCTCGCCCCATGAAGCCCAGCGGCGTGGAATGGATTGGCGATATCCCAGCAGAGTGGACAGTCTCAACCCTTGGTAAGGTTACATCCTCTATGAGAAATGGTTATGTAGGACCTACTCGGGATTTGTTTGTTGATGATGGTGTTTGTTATATACAATCGCTTCATATCAAAGACGGAAAAATTGACTTATCGAAAAAAGCGTACTTCGTTCGCCCCGAATGGGCCGCGGAAAGACCTAAAGTGAGCACCGGAGACATTCTCATTGTTCAAACCGGTGATATTGGCCAAGTCGGGTTAGTTACCGAAGAATATCACGAATGTAGCTGTCATGCACTTATTATTGCGTCCCCCAATAAAAGCGATATTTCCTCAGAATATCTGGCTTATTTCCTTCGTAGTACTGTAGGGAGGGAACTACTTTTGGCTCACAAAACTGGAGCTTTGTTACCTCATCTCAACTCTGGAAAAATTCGATTTGCCGAGGTGGTACACCCCAATACGATAGAGGAGCAGCAAGAAATCGCCACCTATCTCGACATCAAGTGCGCTGAGATAGACCGCATCATCGAGAAGAAGGAACAGCTCATCGAGGAGCTCGGGAGCTACAAGAAATCACTCATTTACGAATACGTCACCGGTAAAAAGGAGGTTACAGCATGAAGGAGAAGCAATTTGAAGCCCACATTGAGGCCGCACTGACGTCACCCGCGGGCGGTCTGATCAAGGGCACGGACACATACGACTGCGCCACGGCTCTGTACCGGAACACCTTGCTGAGCTTTGTGCAGGAGACCCAGCCCAAGGCGTGGAAGAAATACACCCGCCTGGTGACGCGCAACCCGGAGGAGGCTTTCATCAAGGCCTTTAACGAGCGCTGCACCAAGGACGGCCTGCTGCATGTGCTGCGCAACGGCTTTGATGCCGTGGGCGCACGTTTCCGCGTGTGCTACTTCCGCCCCGAGAGCAACCTGAACGAGGAGCACGAGCGCCTGTACCGCTCCAACAAGGTGGAGGTCTACCGCCAGTGGTACTACAGCGAGAAGTGCAAGAACTCGGTGGACATGGTGCTGGTGCTCAACGGTATCCCCGTGTTCGCGCTGGAGCTGAAGAACCAGCTCACGGGGCAGAATATCGACAATGCCCGCTGGCAGTGGAAAAACGACCGTGACCCGAATGAACGCTGCTTCGGGTTCAATTTCCGCATCCTGAGCTATTTCTGCGTTGATTTGTACGAGGCCTGCATGGCCACGAAGCTGGCGGGCAAGCACACATACTTCCTGCCGTTCAACCAGGGCAGTGCGGGTGCGGGCAAGAACGGAGGTGCAGGCAACCCTGCCGCTGCGGATGGTGATTTTGCCGTATCCTATATCTGGCGCGAGGTGTTCCAACGCGACAGCCTGATGGATATTCTGCACCGCTTCATGAACCTTGAGACCAAGGAGGAGAAGGTGCGCCGCAAGAACGGCAAGGAGGATAAAGTGGTGAAGAAGACGCTCATCTTCCCCCGTTACCACCAGCTGGACGTTGTCCGCAAGCTCGTGGCACACGTGAAGCAGCACGGCAGCGGCAGCAACTACCTGATTCAGCATAGCGCGGGCAGTGGCAAATCCAACTCCATTGCATGGGTGGCCCACCGTCTTTCCACTCTGTTCAATGCGGAGAACCAGCCTATCTTCAGCAGCGTGATTGTGGTGACCGACCGCACCGTGCTGGATGCCCAGCTGCGCAACACCATCTCGGGGCATGACCACACCCGCGGCGTCATTGCCGCCATTGATGATGAAAAGACCTCGCAGGACCTGAAGGACGCAATCAACGCCGGGGCCCGCATCATCATCACCACGCTGCAGAAGTTCCCCGTGATTTATCGCGAGGTGATTCATTATGAGGGGCGCAGGTACGGCATCATTATCGACGAAGCTCACTCCTCGCAGGGCGGTAGTGCTGCCGCCAAGATGAAGGCCGCGCTGGCGGACACCCGTGCCGCGCTGGAGCAATACGCCGAGGAGGAGGAACTGGACGCCGAAGCCAACGATGCCGAGAACAAGCTGGTGCAGGAAATCCTGAGCCAGGGCAAGCACGATAACCTCTCGTTCTTTGCCTTTACCGCCACGCCGAAGGATACCACTCTGCAGCAATTCTGTGAACAGGGGCCGGACGGCAAGTGGCACCCCTTCCACGTGTACAGTATGCGGCAGGCTATTGAGGAGGGCTTTATCCTTGACGTGCTGCAAAACTACACCACGTACAAGACCTGCTGCAAGCTCATTCGCACCGCCGAGGAGAACGAGGAAATGGCCAGCAGCAAGGCCGCACGTCTCATCCGCCAATATGCCACGCTGCACCCGGAGAATATACGGCAGAAGTCGGAAATCATCGTGGAGACCTTCCTTGAAACCACACGCCATAAAATCGGCGGCAAGGGTAAGATGATGGTGGTGGCATCCTCGCGTCTGGCAGCGGTGCTGTATTTCCGAGCGGTGAAGGCATACGCCGCTGAGCAAGGTTATACCGACGTGAAGCCCATGGTGGCATTCTCCGGCAAAGTGGAGCTGGACGACGAAGAGCTGACCGAGAGCAAGCTCAACGTGAGGGCCGATGGCACACATATCTCCGAGACCCAGACCAAGGAGGAGTTCCACAATAACTTCAATATCCTCATCGTGGCAGAGAAGTACCAGACCGGCTTTGATGAGAAGCTGCTGCACACCATGATTGTGGATAAGAAGCTGCGCTCTGTAAAGTGCGTGCAGACCCTCTCGCGCCTGAACCGCACCATCTACGGCAAAGAGGATACCTACGTGCTCGACTTCATGAATGACCATGAGGAAATCAAGGAGGCCTTCCAGCCCTTCTATCAGGAAACCCTGCTGGAGGGAGACCTGAGCTACGACCTGATTTACCAGACCAAGCGAGACCTGCGCCAATTTGATGTCTACCACGATGACGACGTGGAGAAGGTTGCGGAGGAATACACGCGCCACAGCGAGCAGCAGGAAGCCGAATGTGCCGCGGCCATTACGAATCTGCTCATACCTGTTATATCCGATTACAACGCAAAATTGAGTGAGGATGAGCGGTACGAGTTCCGCCGTAAGCTGCGTGCCCTGTGCAAGTGGTATGCCCACATTGGGCAGATAACGCGCCTGAATGATCTGGAGCTGCACAAGGAATATGTGTTTGCCCGCTATCTTATCAAGGTGCTGCCCACCGAGCCCGGCCCGATTGTGAACATTGAGGGTAAAATTGAGATGGAATACTACAAACTGGAGGAAACCGGTAACGGTAGTATTCAATTAGTCGGACAAAACGGAGTCTTGGAGCCCGGCACGACCACCGCAGGCGGTGGGGCTAAGGATAAAAAAGAGCCATTGGACGAGCTGTTAGAGCGTATCAATGAAGCAATGGGCGGTAACTTTACCGAGGCCAACAAAGTAGCTGCCCGCACGATTATGGCCATGCTCAAAGAAAATACCTCATTGGCCGCATCGGCCCGTAGCTCTAACATGAAGGTGTTTATGGATACTATTTTCAAGGGTATCTTTGAACACGCTGCTATGGATTGCTATGTGAAAAGTATGGAGGGCTTTGAGGATTTGATGAAGGATGATTATAAGCGCAATAAACTCCGCGAACAACTGGCTAAGGAATTATATCGTCAGTTCCGTAGTGAGTATGTTGATGAAGAAGAACCTGTATTAGAGGCTGCTGAACAGGAAGAGTGATTGTTCATAAAACACATAGAGAATATCTACTATGATTAATGAGACTACTTCACGGAAAAAGAAGCCGACCCCGTGTTACCCACACCTTACTCCGAAGGCTAGAGACGCTATATTACAGGGTATCGAGTATGAACAACAGGGTAATTATCCTAAAGCTTTGGTATTTTATTTGATTTCATCACGTAACGGAAGTCGTGAAGGCCGGCGGAGCGTAAGACGGATGCAAAAAAAGTTGAATCTAGAGCATTTGACAGAAGAGGATTTGCTTGCCTCAGATTTATTTGCTCAAATGTCTAAACAATCCGTCGAAAAACCAAAAGTTGCTCCGAGTATGGCGATGCCGAAAGAGGATAAGAAGATAATGGTAAAGGATTTTGGATATGTTTTGCCGGAGAAAGAAAAGGTAACACATAGAGCCGGTACATCAGAGCCGACATACACGCGTTCTGGCAAAATAAATCAACCTGATGCTGTCCAGAAGCGACATTCGCTGGAAGATTTATTGTACTTTGCGAAGCGTGGGGATTTGGAGTTTCAACTTTTGACTGCTCAATATTACGATAAACAAGGTAATAAGGAAGAGGCTAATAAGTGGTATAAAATAGCAGCACAAAAGGGACACCCGGATGCATTGTATTACTATGGAATGAAATATTTGAGTGCTGCCAGAAATTATTTGGAAAAAGCAGCCAAGAAAAATCATGCAGGTGCGCGCCATGAGTTAAATAAATTGAATGAAGCTGCAAGAAATTTTAATAAAAAAAGTGTTCGTTATTTTGTTTATTACGTTGTAGATAATGAACAAATGAATTACCCTCATTGTGTGAAACGGGTGTGTAATACCGTATCAAGCGTGGTGGATGATGTGTGGACGTATGAATGGTGTGAGTGTGAGACTGAAGTTGAAGCTCTACCTGAAAAGTTATTTGTTGTTCAACCGTTTCTTGCGTGGATAGATGGGGTGAGCGGGATGGAGAAAACGACGGATTATACCGTTCAAAGTGGGCATGGTGAGGAGACTGAAACGGTAGAGTTTCCTTGTTATGAAATGAGAGAAGTTGATGAGCTGGCGGCTCTTGCAGAGCAAGTGGAGGTTAAACCGTGGTATGTGCGAGTTTGGCAGGTGATTAAGAGGTATTTCTGCAAAAATTGAATGGCTATGGACATTGACAGTAAAATAGCGGAAGCATACCGTGCGCGGAGCGAAGCAGTTGCAGCGAAAGCGAGGACAGTATACAAGATAGTGTTGTATAAGGATGGCAAAGTTTCTCGCGATGTAGAGGAGAGAGAGTATGTTGATGTGTTGTACAATATTCGCATACGCCCGTATTACTATAACAAGAAGTCTCGCATGCTGTTTTGCTATGATAATGGGCATGTGAATGTAATGACTCCGTATGAGTTGTTGAACCGAAAGCTAAAAATAAAGGGGTTGAAATCTAACGGCTTTAAGATGGATACCGATGCATCATTGCATAAGGTATGTGTGTGCCATAAGGATGATTATCTGGTGATCTGCAGTTATGGGGGCGATGGTAAAAAGTATATTAAGGCTATGCCTCTTGAGAACCGTAAGTCTCACGGTAATATGGATGCCGCAGGCAATATCTTTGTGAAAGATGCTCGACCCTATAGATGGTTGGTGGTACCTAAAACATTGGCGTACACGATTGCGCCTATAATATGTAAGACAACGTCTATAGGGTATTTACAGGAGGAACACCGCGCCTTGGTGGAGGCTCTTTGGACGCAAAATGCCGTAGCCATGGAGTTGGAGCCACGCCCTGTGGAGCAGCTTGAGCCGAGGCGGTGAGGGAATGTATGATTGGCAAAGGCCAATTTACGAATTTTTGTGATGGCATGATTCAGGAGCATGCGCCTGCGTTTTTTTTCTTGCTTTGCCTAAGTCCTTTGATACAATGAGCACCATGAAGTTATATGCCCTGATAGCAGCTTTTTTATGGATGAGCGCCGGTGTGAGCGAGGCGATATGCCGGCAGGATGTAGAAGAATAGTGTATGCCGTATCAAAGAAAATAATGTGTGTAAATATATGTAATTATAAAAACTATTATATGATGTATATGTGATTAGAATAAAGGAAATATAAATATGATTTTTTTTATATATTGTGAAAAATGAATGTATGACGAAGAAGTCGAACTAGGAAGAAAAACTTCATGGTTGTAAGAAAAATGAGTAGAGAAGAATAAAAATAAAGATATAAAATAGTGTTGAATGTAGATATACAGGGAGAATTATTTAATTTTTCAACCGAACGTGAGGAGAGTCCGGGTATTCTCATGTATCAAAGTGGTATATTCTATACAAAATATGCTTAATGCTACAAAGAAAGAACATTAAGTAGCTCGCAAAAATGATATTAAACAATGGTTATTTGCGCAATTTCGTTTGCGTTTTTCTCTTGCCTTACAATAATCCTGTGGTACAATGAGCACCATGAAGTTATATGCCCTGATAGCAGCTTTTTTATGGATGAGCGCCGGTGTAAGCGAGGCGGTATGCCTGCCGGAGGAGGAAAAGCGGGTGCATGCCATGATGCAGGCTGTCGAGAAACCGAATGATGTGTTTTTTACGGAGCTGTGTGTACGTAATTTCAGTACTTTGCAAAACCCCTTGCAGTGGGAGGAGGATGAGGAGGAATATGGGCGCTCTACTTATGACCGAACGGAGGAGTATTCCGAAACACGCTATGTGGAGCTTTACCACATTTTGAACAGTGGGCAGAGTGTTGAGCAAAAGACGCAAGCCTACTGTGCCCTGGTGGAGGCCCACCCCGAAATGGCTGAGGAATTGATGGAGATTCTGCTGATGCAGTATTACCTTGCGGGTAAACAGATGCCGAGTTATTGTGAGCCGCTGCCTCATACACGCGAGGAGTACAGGCAGATGGCAGAGCAGTTGTTCCGCGCACCCGGGCTGAATTGGGGCATGCGCGGCAAAAGCGGGATGACACCCGCCGGAGTTCTCTTCCGCTTTGCCATGGGCACTAAAGAGGTGGAGTCTTTGGTAGAGTATTTTTGCCGTTACGCGGCGTTTGATGAGACGGATTGCGTGTATGACCACCCCGCAGTTGCCTTGGCTACCATGGCAGATTATCCGCAGGCTTTGAGCATTCTGTTGGCGCGCGGTAATACCACACCCGAGCTGGCGGCATATTGCATACGCATGATGCAGCATAGCCATGCACTGCATGTTTTACCGCGCGATATAGCGGCAATGTACTGTGACCTTTTCTATTTAAGCAACAACAGTATGTACCGAGACCGCTTGACGTTGCACTATGCCATGCAGCTTCGCAACGGTGAGCAGGGGCATGCGTTGTTAGATTTACTTTTGCCGTTATTGACCGAGCAACAATTGCAGGGGCCCGCACCCGCCCCCGTGGTGTGGGAGGAAGCTGTTGCCCCTGCGTACCCCTCGTTACAGCTGCGTTGTCCCGCGCTGTTGCCAAGTGTCACGCAACAGGCTGCCCCGCCTGAGGAGGCTCGGCTGCCGAAAGATGCGGACCATTATGAGGAGGAGCCGCCTGCGCCCGTAACGGAGATACCCGACTACTCGGCAGCGGAGGTGGAGCGTGCCGTGGCCCGCATGGCTGCGTTGTTGCGTGCGGATTCTGTGGTGTCTGTCAATCAGGTATTGAATGAAGATGCGCCCTTGGCGCAGGAAAAGGAAGAAATGGTAACTGCGGCAAGAATACTGTATCTGGATACGTATAAGCAGCAACGTATTTCGGCATGCGTTGCTCAATATGAGCTTGTACATCAACATGTTGTTGATTGGTTAGAGGCTGCTGTTGAAAACGCACAGGATGATACCTATACAGCGGAGGATTTGGCCGACGATTTACAATCGTTCGAGACGGATGTGGCGTTGGATGCCTTGGAGGGAGCGTACTACGTGAAGTGGGAAAAACTGTTGCAGGAGCAAACGCGAGAGGTGGATATTGCCGTGCCGTTGCAGTTGCAGGGCAATGAAACGGAGGTATGCATTACGGTTGCTGCATCTGCCCCCGACAAGGTGCAATCCGTAACCTATAAGAGAGAGGGGCAGGGGGGTACGCCTTGGGCTCCGGTGGTTCGGTATCGCTCTTATGTACCGGTGGGCGGGGTCTCTACCCTTTTGTTGGAGCCCGCTTATCAACAACCTGTGGTTTATGCGGAGCAGGAGATTCATGATTTTATTGAACGCTCGCCCATTGTCGCCTTCTCGGTTCATGACTTTGCTTTGCAGATTGGGCACACGCTGCGCTACGTGGGGTATGCCCCGGATTATGCCTTCAATGGCGTGTGCTCTCAATGGCGCATTTTTGAGGCAGATGGCTCATTGTCCGAGGAGTCCACTCTGCCCGCCCCGGTAGAAAAGGTGATTCCTGTTATCATTCGCTTGGTCAAATAAGAGTAAGTACGAATTTCGAATTATGGCCCCGGGCGAATGCCTGTCGCGTTCTTATTTTTACTTAGTACTCCAAATGAAAATAAGGATGATGCTTATTTTCGTTTTGGTGACTAAATAAAAATTGACAAGAGGTTTATTTTCATTTAAAATGACCGAGTGAGACGAGAGAATACAGGCAAGTATGTTATCACCGGAACGATTGGGGAACGTGTTAAGGCGTATATTCCGGCACCATTGCCTCCGCACCCCTTGCCGGAGCTCAGTGCGGGTGGTAACAATCTGCTCATGCGGGCGGTGCAGACATTGGGTACATTAGATGCCCTTGGGGAACATCTGCCGGATGTTGCCCCGTTTCTGTATACCTATATCCGCAAAGAGGCTGTATATTCATCAATGATTGAGGGTACACAATCGTCTCTGAGTGATTTGCTGTTGTATGAGCAAGGCGGCTATGAACATGCTAATACAGATGATGTAGAAGAGGTGAGCCATTATGTGTCTGCAATGCAATTAGGCATGGCCCGCATGCAAGAGGGCTACCCCATTTCTTTGCGATTGATAAAGGAGCTGCATGCTGAATTATTGCGAAGGGGGCGCGGCTCAACCAAGATGCCCGGTGAGTTTCGGCAGAGTCAGAATTGGATTGGCGGTACCCGCCCCGGAAACGCTGCCTATGTTCCCCCACCGCCCCAAGAGCTTATGGATTGCATGGGTGCGTTGGAGCTGTTTATCAACCGAGATGACGAGATGCCGCCCTTAATCAAGGCCGCGTTGGTGCATGTGCAGTTTGAGAGTATTCACCCGTTCTTGGATGGCAATGGGCGTGTGGGGCGGTTGCTTATTCAAATGATGCTGTGCCATAGTGGGCTTCTCAGAAAACCCTTGCTCTACCTCAGTTTATATTTCAAACAGCATCGGCAGGAATATTACAGGCTGTTGAATGGGATCAGACAGGATGGTAATTGGGAGGCTTGGATAGAGTTTTTCGTAGAGGCTGTGCAATATACTGCAAGTGATGCTGTAAGGGTTCTTACAGAGCTGCATGGCTTGTATGAGAGAGATAAAGCCATCATTGCCACGTTTGGACGCATGCGTAAAAATGCGGAAAAAGTGCTCGTTACAATGCAGCGCCACATTGTAACGCGGCCTCTGATTTTAGCAAAACAAGTTGGTATAGCTCCCTCTACCATTTACAGAATATTGGATAAATTGGAGGAGCACGGCATTATTCTGCAAAACTCGCAGGGAGAACGCAACAGGCTCTATACCTATTCGGCTTATAAGCGTATGCTTGAGGAATAGACCTGCTTTTTAAACCGCCCGCCGTTACAAAATTTCCTCAAAGAAGCCGCCGCCGAGGAGGCGTTCGCCGCGGTCGGCATCGGGGGCGTAAACAGCGCAGACTTGGCCGAGGGCGAGGGCGCGCACAGGGGTATCGAAGTCGAGGCGGTAGCGGCCGGCGGCAATGGGGGTGCAGGTGGCATGCACGGCGGCGGCACGGTAGCGGGGTTGAGCCATGACGCGCTCGGGCAGGGGCAGCAAGGTGTTGGTAACAGAGCCGATGATGGCACTACGGGAGTAAAGGCCCGGGGTTTCCTGCCCCTCATAGCCCAGGATGAGGCGGTTGCGCTTTAAATCCTTGCCTACTACAACGTATGCCACGCCCTCTTTGGGGGATGCCACATGGTGCCCTTTGCGCTGGCCCATGGTGAAGAGGTGCAGGCCATCGTGTCGCCCCAGTTTCTTGCCGGAGAGGTCTACGATGTCTCCGGGGTTATCGGGCAGGTAGTGGCGTAAAAAGTCGCTCATCTTCACTTGGCCGATAAAGCAGATGCCTTGGGAGTCTTTTTTCTCTGCATTGGGCAGGGCAAAGCGGCGGGCAATGTCGCGCACTTGGGGTTTGGTGATTTGCCCCACGGGGAACACGGCATGTGCTATTTGCTCCGGCCGCATGAGGGCGAGGAAGTAGGATTGGTCTTTATTGCGGTCTGCCCCGCGCAAAATGTAGCTGCCCTCGCCCGCAATATCAAGCCTGTTGGCATAATGCCCCGTGGCAACGGAGGCGAAGCCTTGCTCTAACGCGTAGTCGAGCAATACGCCGAACTTCATTTCGCGGTTGCAGAGGACATCCGGGTTGGGGGTAGAGCCGTTGCGGTAGCCCTCTATCAGGTAATTGACCACGCGGTTGCGGTATTGCTCAATGAGGTCTACCACGCGCAGCTCGATGCCCAGTTTGCGGCATACGCCCAGGGCATCCTCAATATCCTGCTCCCACGGGCACTCGCCGGGTATGTTTTCCTCATTCACCCAGTTTTTCATGTAGGCTGCAACAACCTCATGCCCTTGCTCTGTGAGCAGGGCTGCTGCGGCGGCGCTGTCTACGCCGCCACTGAGTGCTACCAATATCTTAGCCATGGGTGGGGAAAATGCGATTGTAGATTGCTGCGGGGAGGGATTCGGGGCTGCGCGCTACTATGTCCAGATACATGAGCAGGGCTTGAGTGATGAAGTCTGACACGGATATGTCGTTGCTCTCACACAGCGCAAGGAGTGTGTCTGCTTCATCCTCCATACACCTGTAGCTGAGCGTTATTAAGTCATCATTCATCCGCGCTTATAATAGCAGATTTTGAGTGAATTGGCAACACCGATTTGTGATTTGGGGACCTCGAAAAACTCGCCAAATGGCAATTTGTAGGTGTGAGCATCTCAAGCCGTCGCAGAGGCTTTGCCTACTTCGTATTTTGTATTTCACATTTCGTACTTCTAAGCCCCCTTGTGGGGCGAAATAACAT
>JAFQEF010000083.1 GCA_017399165.1 Akkermansia sp. | reverse complement strand
CCCGGGGAAACGGACAAACAAATAGGAACCCCGGTTGAGGGGTGACATAATGCGTGGCTTAAATATGGGGGTAAATACATATAATGCCTTAATTCAAAGCGCAACATTATGCCACCCCTCACGGGGGGCGCATATATTTTTGCATATTTCCCGGGGTTCCGCCGCTGGCGCGGCTCCACGCCCGGGCTATTCTATGACGCCCCTCACCGGGGCTCAAAAATCGGCTCGCTAACGCTCACGGACCCTCCCCCACAACTACCAATTTGTTTATATCGTAGGGTGGGACTTAAGTCCCACTTTCATGGTGGTATACCTTGATAATATGTTGGACTAAAGTCCAACACTCCGATAGTATTCGCCCCACAACTACCAATTTGTGGGGGCCCCGGAGTTTTTCGAGGTCCCCGAATTGTAAATCAACGTGTCCCCAATCTTTGGGACATGTCGTATGAAAATTGTGTTAAAATGTTATTTTTTTATTGCAAAATGGGAATAATGTGATATCTTAAAAAGGCAGTCGATGTTAGATATTCGGCGAATAATAAACAAGATACAACTCTATAATTATGAAAAATTCCGCACTGATGATTACCGCTATGGCATCTCTTTCTCTGTGCATGGTAGCATGCTCTGACAAGAAGGAGGAGGCCGCCCCTGCCCCCGCTGCTAAGGTTCTGACCACGGCAGAAGATTATTTGGATGCACAGGCAGCTATGTCTGAGCAGCTTACAGCCTTACTGGCAAGTGTAACCCCGGAGAACTCCGCCGCTAAGGCCGCAGAGGTCAAGGCTTTGATTCAAAAGGGCAATGACCTTGAAAAAGAGATGGAGGCCAAGGGCATTGAGATTACGGAGGAGATTATGGCCAAGTATGAGGCTAAGAGAGAGGAGGCACAAAACAAGCTGCTTGAACAGCTGACCCGCCTCATGGGGATGGCAGATAAGCTTGACCCGTCCTTCATGGAAGCCATGAAGCTGTAATCCCCCTGTTTTTTATTTAACAAATCAATAGCCTCGGGCATGGAGAGCATGCCCGGGGCGAGACATGCTCAACACTCAACGTTATGGCCACGGAAACAATTACAACAAGCTGGTTCAGCCGATTAGGGAACTCTATTAAGGGGATTCTTGTAGGTATCGTACTGTTTATTGCGGGTATTATTTTGCTGTTCTGGAACGAGGGACGCGCCGTAAAGCAAGCAAAAGCTTTAGAAGCCGCACAGGAGAAATGCGTGGAGATATCTGCGGATAAGATTGACCCTGCGAATGAGGGACAGGTGGTGCACGCCACCGGGGTTGCCAAAACGGCAGATGAATTAGCCGACCCGCTTTTCAATATTCGCAAGAACGGGATTCAGTTAGAGCGCCGTGTGGAGTATTACCAATGGGTTGAACATAAGGAAGAAACCACCAAGAAGAAGCTTGGTGGCGGGGAAGAAACGGTGATTAACTACACCTACACGCAGGAGTGGGTAGACACCCCCGTGAAGAGTGAGGAGTTTCACCCGCAAGAGCGCGCCAAGCACCAAAACACGGTATGTTACCAAGTAAGTGATTTTGAGAAACAGGCAAGCCAAGTGAGCTTTGGGGCCTTTATGCTGAGTGAAAAGCAGATTGGGCGTGTTGAGAATGATGTTACGCTGGACCCGGCCGCAGAGATTACTGTGCCTGCGGATCTTACGGGGCGCGTGAGCACGGCAGAGAATTATCTGTACATCAGCACGGAGGGCACGGATGCCGCCGACGCACAAAATACAACGGCTACCACGGCAAATGAGTATGTGATGCTGCTGCCCGAGCAAGAGGGCATGGCTGAGAGTATTTGCAAGGAGCTTACCATAGAGGGGCAGCCCTACCTTAAGTTGAGCGATGGTACCTTGGCTCGCCTCGATACCAGAGGGGAGCAGCTCAGCATTTGCATTGGTGCTAACACTTACCGTGTACACCGCTGCGCGATTGTTTATATTGACGGCGCCCGCTACATGAAGATGCCGGATGGCAACATGAAGGCCGCCCCGGAGGAAATCGCCACCCCGCAAGGCACTGCAGAAAATGCAGCCAAGGCTATCACCGGCTCTGCCAACCCGGCCAAGCCCAAGATTGGTGATGTACGCATTTGCTGGAGCTACACCCCCAGCCCGCAAAATATCAGCATTGTGGCCGTTCAAAGCAAAAATACTTTTACTCCCTTTGTTGATACAAGAAGTGGCTACACGGTGGATATGCTCTCCATGGGGCACAAGGATGCCGCTAACATGTTTGCAAACGCCCACGAGACGAACAAGATTTTCACCTGGATACTGCGTGCGGTAGGTTGGTTCTGCATGTTTATAGGCGTGTCGATGGTGTTGAAGCCGCTCTCTGTGGTGGCAGATGTGGTGCCGTTTATCGGCAACATCATCGAGTTCGGCACCACGATGATTGCTTTGGTTGTATCAACGGTGGTGGCACTTGTTGTTATTGCGATTGCCTGGTTGTTCTACCGCCCGCTCATTGCCATACCGCTGCTGGTGGCAGCCGTAGCCCTGATTGTATGGCTTAAAAAGCGCAAGAAAAAGGAGACAACTCAACCCGCGGAGGCTTAAAAAGCAATGAAAACATCGCATCTTCTTATGGCAGCCTTTGCCGTGGCTCTCAGCAGCCCGGCAGAGGCGCTGGCCCCACCCCCGCCGACCGAGCAATTTGTGCTGGCAGAGGACCTTATCAACACCCCGAAATGGAGCGAGATTTACGGCTATTTACAGCAAATTCATGTAGAAGGAATTAACACCCCGGTGCGGGATGGGAATCCGCTTTTGGTGCACGCGTTGCTGGACCCGGATTCGGGCTTGTGCCATGTTGCCGCCATAGAGGATATTCTGTTGGCCGGGCCGGATATACGGATACCGGATGCCGCTACCGGCAACACCCCGCTGCATATTGTAGCCATGCGCAATGATTATGCCCTTGCCCTGCGAATTTATGGCGCTATGGGAGAGGAGGCTTACCTACGCATACGCAATAAGGATGGCAAAACACCGGCAGAGCTGGCAACAGAGCCGCACTTAAAGCAGTTTCTCACCACGGGTGTGCCCTGCGAGCTGCGCTCTAAAAAAGCAAAGACGGCGTTTCGGGATATTCGCTATGGCAGCGGTGAGAGTTTTTATCAGTTCGGGCAGATGTATAACTCCGGCGTGGGGGAAGATGTAGCGGCCGCCGCACCTTGGATACCGGGAGAAGAGCCCCTGCGAGATGTGGCCCACTTTTGGATGCGAGCAGCCGCCGCCAGAGGCCATGCCGCAGCCCTGGCAAACTTGGGCATGCAGCACCTTTGGGGTGTAGAGGGCGTTGAGCAGGATTCTGCCAAAGCCTATGTGCTGTTAAAAGAGGCAGCCGACTGCGGGAATACCGATGCCGCGGAGCTGTTGGCAGACATGCAGGCACCGCCCTGCACCACCCCGCCCCAAAGCTTACCGGCAGACGGCAAAGGCTGCACCCTTACCATAAAAGGCGAGCGAGCAGACAACGGCAAGCCCATTGTGGTGCGCAAGGCCAATTTCCGCATAGCAGGCTACTGCGTAGTGACGGGGAGCTTGGCAGAGCTCTCCTTCAGCGATGCGGAGCACAGCTTCAACGGCACGATATTGGTGGAACATGTGGAGGGCAACAACTATACCGGCCGCATTGGCGGGACCTTGGAATGCAAGGGGGCCAAACCGGTGGAGGTGTGCCCGTTCACCTTTGAACTGACGGTACCCACAGAATAATGCAAGTATACGTCAACAACCAACGCGTAAGCATTTTCAACGGCTGCACGGCACAAGATGCCGTGCGCCGTTTGGAAGCAGACACCGGCGTTACCCTACCCCACACCGAGCTTTATGATGCCTGGGGTAACGTGATTGCTGCCGATAGCCCCATGCGCGAGGGGCGACACATTTTTACAACAAAACCCACTCAAGACTAATACACACCCATGAGACTCTCACTTCTCCCTTTTATCTCTCTTATATGCACGGCATTCGGAGAGCAGATTAACATATTAGGCGTTAATGATATGCACGCCAATATAGACGGCATGCCCCAGCTGGCCACCTTTGTGAAGCAGGAGCGCCAGAACGACCCCGGCCTGCTGTTGATGGCGGCCGGCGACAACCGCACCGGCAACCCCTATGTGGACAACGGCAACCGCCCCGGTGTACCCATGGTCACGCTCATGAACCACGTTGGGTTCGACCTCTCCACCTTCGGCAACCACGAGTTCGATGCAGGGGTAGCCGCCCTGCGCGACTACATTAACTCTGCCGAGTTCGATTTTGTATGCGCCAATGTCTTTACCACAGACACGCAGGGTATTGAGGTGAAACCCTACAAGATTTTTGAGCGCAACGGTGTACGCATCGGCGTGCTGGGGCTGGTGCAGGTGGGCGATAACGGCCTGCCGGATGCCCACCCGGACATGTGCGCGGGCCTGCAATTTGCCGACCCCTATGCCACAGCAGCCTGTTACAAGCATTTGCGCGCCCATTGCGATGTGCTCATTGTACTGACCCACCTGGGTTTTGAGGATGATGTGAAGCTGGCACAGATGTTCCCCGAGGCAGATGCCATTGTGGGCGGCCACAGCCACACGCGTGTAGAAAAAGAGCATATCATCAACGGCGTGCTCATCACCCAAGCGGAAAATAAGCTCAAGTATGTAACCCGCCTTACCTTTGATGTAGAGGATGGCAAGGTGATCCGCAAGAAAGCGGAACTGCTGCCGCTGGCCGGGTTACCTGCCGATGCCGCCACCGCAGAACTGGTGGAGAAAACAAAATCCCTCCCCTTCTTCAAGCGCCAGCTCACCACGGTGAAGCGAGACATTACCCGCAAAGAAAGCCTTGGCTGCATGATGGCAGACGCCATCAGTGCTCGAGCCGTTACCGATGTTGCCATTGTCAACTTGGGGGGCGTGCGTTTGGATGACTTCCCTGCCGGGCCGCTCACCGTGGCTGATGTCTACCGCATGGACCCGTTTGGCAATGCTATTATTCGCGCAACACTCACCGGCAAGGAGCTCATAGCCATGATTGAGAGCATACCGCAGTCTGACCACTACGGCCCCCCCTGCGTTGCCGGTATGACCTATAAGTGCGAGAAACCCGCCGCAGAGCTCAAGCCCATGCGCATTACCGAGGCGAAACTGGCAGATGGCAGCCCCATAGACCCCGAGGCTCGCTACACCGTGGCATACAACTCTTACATTGCATCTGTGGTTCCTGCCAAACCCGCGGATGCCGGCATTGCCATTGACAGCGATGGGGCGGAGTGCCTCATCCGATTCCTCGAAAAGCAGGCAGAGGTAGATTACGAGGGGGTATCCCGCGTGGAGGTAACTATTAAAGACTAACCGCAGTCCCCCTTCAACGCATCAGAGAATAAGCCAGGCAATGAATAAACTCCGTTCCTCTCTGCTTCTATTAGCCGTATCCGGGATTGCCCCGCTGTGGGCGCAAGCACCGGCAAATATCGCCAACAAAACGGTTCGCCTCGACATGTCACGGTCGCAGGTGTCACGCTCCGATTTTCAAAAGAAGCCGGAGCTACCGTGGTATCAGTTGGATGCTATTACGGATTTTGTCATTGATTTCCCGGAAAACGGGGAATTTACAGATACCGTGAACTATGGCGGCGAGCTCTCCAACGTGGTACAGGTGAGCTACGCTGCAAACCCGGCACCTAATCAGGGCATCATTAAACTGGCATGCGAGGACTTCTCCGTGCAGGTGAATCTTACCTATACAAGTGCCACCACCGGAACCGCGACCATCGCCTGGCACGAAGCGGGGGATACACGCCACTTCCGCAATGTGAGCTTCAGCGTGCAGAATGATTCGGGCGTAGAATCCCGTATAGAATTACCGGAGGAAATCATCTCTACCTCCCCCGACATGTGGGATGACGGTTTGCAGGCTATCCTCAGTGAGATTGAACAGGCAAGCTACCGCAGTGCTACGGATAAACTTTACCAAAAGCGCCTGGTATCCCTGTTGCCCATGGTGATGATGATGCACGATGCCTCTTACACCAACCCGGACTACAAGGGCAACACCGCCCTGCACTACGCATGCGGACTCAGCCACGTGAAGCTGGTACAATGGTTAGTGGAGCATGGGGCAGACTTGGAGGCGCGCACCGATAAAGGCGCAAGTATTGATGCCTGCGTCGGCGGTCAAAATGCCAAGGAGATAAAAGCCATTCTCCAAGCCGCTCGTGAGTGGAGAGACCGACCCTACACCGGGCCCAAGGTGGATGTACAGGCGGCAAGAGATGCCGCGGCTTGGCTGGAGCTTGAGTTCAGCGGCATCAAGCAGGAATCCCCCGATTATACCATACCCACAGATGACCAAAAAGCAAGGGCAAACGCGCAGCTGCTCTATCGCTGCGTGAAATCCGGCACAGGGCCGCTTGCGCTCGGCATGAGCTTGACAGACACCCCGGCAATTCTTCTCACCCGTGTGCTGAATGCCAAGGTGAGCGAGGAAATGTTTGTGGATGACATGCTGCGAGAGCTGAAACAATCCTACAAATACCAGCAACACGTGCGCCGAAAAGACGGCTTGGTGTTGGCCAAATTGCCGCACATGATACTGACCCGCGAGCAAGAAGGCATGACCCCGGATGCCGCCACTGCCCTATACCGCGCCGCCGTAGAGGGCAATATAGAGCTCGTTGGCTGGCTGCTGGATCATGGGGCAGATACCCGACTCGTGGATCAACAAGGCAATATCGTTACGGAACTGAAGGGGATTCCGAACGAAGAGGCTATTCGTAATTTGCTCAAGTGGTATGTGGCACCTGCCCAAGTTGCCGGCAAAAAGCTCACCTACCACCCCGCCAAGGGAGGCCCGGCTCTTTATGCCTCTTGGCAGGGCATGAATGAAGAAACAGAGGGAGCCGTTAAGGAAGATGAGGACTGGAGCATCATTAAAACTACATACACCCGCACCGGGCCGAACACGGCAACAGTAACGCGGCAGGCGGAATGGTCCCCCGGTGGGCATTACGCAGCCGGGTGGACTAACTATGAGTTCGAGCTGAAGTTCACATCCCCCACCCAAGGTACTGCCACCTGTACCGCAAAGACTAAATTCTCTGAACCCACCACCACCACAGGAACATTCACCCTCAAATAATTCCGTTTTCATCTATTTACAAAAGATTTCGAGCGCACCGACGCTAGTCTCATTCAGCACGGCTTTGACTTCTTGGGCAGATAGTATCGGGGCATGAGGCAACACCTTTCTCATTAACAAGTCTATCCATTTTAATTCAACAGATAACAAATATTATAATAAAGAAATACACCTTTGCCATACTTCCGCTGATTGCACTGAGCTGTGGCATTAGCGAAGCAGCAGAAAAAGCACCTCAGAGAGACTTGGGGTACACCGAATATTACCTCAAAGAGTTTGAGGCAGAGGTAAAACGAGCTCAAGGCAGTGCCAACACCATGTTCCGCAACAAGAACGAGGCACTCAAACGCGTGCAAGCACTCATGAAAGCCTACCCCGAGGACCCGGCGGTGCAGGCACTCTACGAGCGAGCCCGCGCTGCGCTTATGATGAGCAAGGGCGATTACATGCCCATTACTCCCGCTATGGTTGCCTACCTTAACAATGAGAAAAACCTGCGCGAGAAGTACGCCAAGCTCAGCATGGATAAGTGGGCAGAACTGCTGCAGGGGCGGGATCTTGTCTCCAAGGTGTTCCCTGCGGCAGATCCGATAAAAAACACGCCGACGGACTCCCCCATCGGCAAAACAATAGTGCTGAAGGATGTTCTATACCCCGACAACCAGTTCGTAGGCGCATCCGGGGAATACATTGCCGTGGGTAAACCCTCCACAGGGTTTTACTTTGTCAACATCGGCGGGCGAGAGTGGCTGGGGCCGTATGAGGCTATCAAGCGATTCCGCCGAGAGGTAGACGGCAGTTTGGGAGAAAGCCACAATTTCACCGTATTAGGCACAGTACAAGCCCCGGTGATGGAGATACCCGGTAACCGCCGCATGAATATGGCATGGGGCTGGGTTGTGGAACCCGAGGCTCTCTGCATCGATGGCCGCATTGTTGCCACTTTTGATGCTAATCATGACAAGGGAGGCTCCTATGTGGAGGAAGACAAGGTGGCCGACATCAAGCAAGGCTGGTATACGGAGAAAAGCGTGCCGCAAGATGCCACGCCGGAGCGAGTGATGGAAATCTTCCTTGCCGCTATCAAAGAGAAAAACTACGAGCTCTACGAGCAATGTATCAACCCCGAACGCCAAAAGACGGAGACCGGCAAATCCCTGCTGCGCTATCACTGGGATCTACACCAAGAACGCCTGCACGGTGAGTATGTACACGCCGTTTTCAGCGACACCAAGATTACCGTTGTCAAGGGGCATGATGAGAATAATGACCTGGAGAACTTCTTCTTGGATGACTCCCAGCGAGACCACCTCACCAAAATGCAGGGCGAAAAGGTGGAGCACGCTACCGTGAAGAGCCAAGCCTTTGATGAAAACGGCAAACAGGTCGGTGGTAAGAATGTTCACAAACTCATCCGCAAGGGCAATGGCCGTTGGTATGTGGATGATTATGAAATCCGTTTTTAATTCAGCTTTAATTTATTTATCATTTAAACAACAATGAAAATCCAAAATATTTTTTCCTTATTGACGCTCGCTTGCTTTACCGGGTTACCACATGCACTCGCAGAAGAAGGTTTTACTTATACAGAGGAAGAAGTGGCAGCCGCAGAACAACAAGACGCACAGAGAGAACTGCAATCCATGATTAACGATGGTGCTTTGTTCCTCAGCAAAAATCGCAAAGCCTATCACTCCATCGTGTCCCGAAGCCGTACTTATGCCGGTAGGTACATTGACCTCACAACTGAAAAATATCACCAAGCAACTAATTTTTCGCAAGGCCCGGCCGAGTTGCATACAGACATTGTCGATTACTTCACCGGTGATATGCGTTTTTCTCCCTCCGCCGGGCAGTTTTTAGAAGGCCCCTTGTCTCACTCTACTTTAGAACAAGCACGCCGTAATCTGACAGAGGCTCAATACAGAGAAATCCGGAAGAACATCAACAGGTGCGAATTGCTCGCCAAGTTCTGGACCGGCAAAGAGTTTGCAGAAGCCTGCGGTGGCCATGATGACGATTGGTTTGAATGGCTGCAAAAAGCAGACCGTTTCAAAACATACCTCAAGTCCTGCAATGAGACGGATGAAGCCTTCGCCGAAATGATAAAATATTTTAAAAAGGACTCGATTCACGGTATCAAAATCTTATATTCCGCCATACAATACAGAGATAACGAAAGAGGTTACACCAAAGAATGGATTAAATATTTCGGCACCTCTGCCGTGCCTTCAATAGATAAAACTGACAAGTATCTTTCTCGCATACTGTTTGATGATACGCATGCATACAGTGGCTCCGTTTCGTTGAGTGAGTATTGTAGCAACGCTGAGTTTCCGCGTCTTTTCATCTATTTCCAAGTTAGGGGGCTTACAGCAACCTACGCCACGCACGCTCCGGCTATTTCAATGAGAGAGTACATGGCCTATTTCAAGACTTGGGATCAACACGTTGTCGGGGCACTCAAAGATATGGCTGAGCAGAACCGAAATAAGGTAACAGCTGCCGTTGATGCAGCCATGGCACTTAAGACATACAAAAAAGAAATCGGTAATGACGCTACCGATGTTGATACCGCCTATAGCGAATTGATAAAAACGGAAATCGTTGATATGTTGACCACGTTATATAATACTGATGAGTTTATGTACGGTTTGGAAGAGCATATCCAAAGCAAGTATCACTATCTGGACAACGTCGAGAATGGCCATAATCTTCAGGAAATCGTGCAAAAACATGTACGTAAAGCCGTTGAATACTTGTTCGAGGTGCACAAAGTACACCTCAATTACAACAAATAAAAAGGGGATGCGCGCAGATGCCTCGGTGTCATTCGTTCCTCAAAATCGATTAACGTGTAAAAACAAAATAGATATGAAACGCAAATTAGCAAACCTCATGATAGGTACAGGACTGGCTTTTTCTCTCAGCTCCTGCGAGCTTCTTCTCGACGACTTCCTCAGCAATGGCTTCTATACGCCTACAACCAACGTACAAACCGGAACCAATGCTGCGCAGACCAGCTTTACCAACGGGATCCATTGGCAGCGTGCTCGCTATGACTCCAACGGGCTTCCGATTTTCGGTTATGCGGATGGCCGCCCTGTGTATGGCTACACCAAGCAGGGGTCTCTCATCTACCAGTCGAACCACCTTTACTCAGGCTGCTATGTACCCAGCTGGGGCACAAACGCAGCACAGCCGTATGGGGTGATTCGCACCGGTGCCTCACCCCTGTAAAAGTCGTCACGTAACAGCCACTATTTCCGGCAAGCGTCATGGTTCACATGAAAAAAAGTATCTGCTTATTGTGTGGGGGGCTACTGACAAGCTGCAACACCATGACGGTGCCGGACTTGGCACCGGAAAGCGTGGCCGGCAGAAGCATCTCTCTGGATGACCGGAACTCGCAAATATGCGAGCGTCCGGTTGAGGGTGGGGCGTGGTCTGCGTGGACGGATTTCAAATACGGCTGTGTATTTGATTTTCCTTTCGATGCCAACAACCAATATCGCACGGCACTGAACCCGGCGGAAACCACCTGCCAGACATATAAAAAGACCGGTCCGGCCAGTGCTGAGATTTACTACGAATCCGCCGAAAGCACGCATACTTGTTACCTGAGTTTCGACACCCCGACATCCGGCACCGCCACGATGGAGGGGTATGGAGAAGGAAATGATTTTAAACAACGTAACATTCAATTCAACATCAAAAAATGAAAACGCGCATCCTGTTAACCACCTCTTTTTTGCTTGTGGCCTGTAGTCCGGGGCACATCACACCGCAGGACACGCCTGTGGCCCCGCCCACCATCGGCTTCGAATCAAACAACCCGATTGCAACAGAACACCTGAGTACAGCACTGAGCCGTACCGGCAAAGTAACCTGTGCCGTGAACAACCAAGAGTACACCCTGACCAACGAGGAAACAAAGGAACTGCTGGCTCTGCTGGCGGGTGCGCAATCCTCCACACCGCTCTGCGCGCCCGCAGATTGCTTCTACCTGAACCTGAAGGCGGCAGATGGCTCTTGGCTTATGTCTCTTCCCGTTCAGCAGACGACACAAGGCATCGTACTGCTTTACCTCAAGCTACAAGGTAATAACGCCGGGGCACCACTGCAGGGCTGGTGGCAAAGCGTGCGCACCAGGCTGGGGCTTTAACCCTAAACAAACATGGCCAACGCTGAAGCCAAAGACGGCTGCATAGCCAAAACGAGCAAAGGCTGCTTGGGCTTTTTTATGGGACCGGCCTTATTGCTGGGTGCCATTTACATGTTGTTTTGGAATGAGGGAGAATACATTAAGATTGCAGGCGCGATTAATGAAGCAGAATCCCAAGTGCAGCGTGTAACGGATACAAACACCCCCGACTCATCTTTGGAGGGCAAGCTGGTTTATATGCGCGGGCAGGCATCCACCTCCGATGTACTTCGGGATGAAACCTACGGCATAGAGGCCAACGCCATTGTGATGAAGCGTTTTGTGCAGTTTGCTCAATGGAAAGAAGAAAAAAAGAAACGAACAGGGGCAGAAAAGAAGCCCATAGGGATGACGGAGCATGAATTCAACCGCAATCGCGATAATGAATACGTGTACCATTACAAACGCACTTGGGTAAACACCCCCATCAATTCCGCCGTATTCTATGACACCCGATACAGAGAAGCAAACCAAGTCTTTTACCAAGAAAAGAACACAGAGCTACGCGCTCAGAATGTCCTGCTGGGAGGCTACACCCTGAACGCCGGGCAAATTGCGCGCATAGGAGGTAAAAGAGACGCAGTTATCCCCAAACAAATACCGCCTATTGTTCAGGGACGCTCCACGATACATGGCGAATATCTGCATGTAGGAAGAGCCCCGGAGGGTAACCTTTACTATCAGGTGAATCCACTGGACCCATCCATAGGAGATGTGCGTATATCATGGGAGGCCAATAAACCCACTCAACCCGTTACCTTGATTGCCGTACAGCGGGGTAACAGTTTTGAACCCTACACAGCCGAAAATGGGGCCACGATTGATTTGCTCTATACGGATATCTTAAATCCGGCTCAATGCTTTGAAAAAGCACGCAATACCAATACAGCACAAGTTTGGGGAGTAAGATTCGGAGGTTGGCTGATGATGTGGGGAGGTTTTGCCTGCATGCTGAGCCCACTGGCAAAAATGGTACCCTTGTGCCGTAAGTTGGCAGAGGCCGGAGCCGCCGTCATCTCCCTGCTGATGGGCACCATATTGAGTCTACTGACGGTGGCCATAGCGCAACTCTTCTTTAACCCCATATCGGCTCTTTGCCTGTTATTACCGGTGGGAGGATTAATTTGGCTTATTAAATGGCAGAATAGGAAATCTCCGGCAAAAGCCTTTGAAACACAAAAGAGAAAACATATCAATAATCAACTTCAAGCATGAACAATATACTGAAATCAATTTGCATACTCGGACTACTTACCGGTAGTACCTTGGCACTCTCTCCCGAGGAAAAACTGAATAAGCTCAACAATGCCTTTGCCGATGGTAATATAGAAGAGGGAGAGAAATGGGGGTATTCCATGCTGCAAGATGGCGATACTGAGAGCATACGATTACTCGTAGATTATTTCAACGACATAGGCTATGCCCCCGAGCTGCAGAAAGCTATCCGCAAAAAAGCAGCTGAGATGAATCTCAGCACAGCAGAAGCAGCCCCCACGGAGGGAGCCCCCTGGCGCCTGTATGCCATACCGCTGGATAATGAATATGAAACACTCTCGGCAGAAAATGATGCTGAGGGCATACGAAAGCTGGGGTTACAACTCTATCATCGCGCTGAAAATGCTACGCAACGCTACGGCATAGGGCTGCTTTACGTAGCCGCCTCCATGGGTGATACAGTAGCCACTCAACAACTGGCAACCATGTACCGAACCGGCACCAACGTACCAAAAGATGAAGAAAGCGCAGAATACCTGACACAATGGATGAATGATCCCACCACCTGCAACCATTCCGCCCTTCACGAAGTATTCTATAACTGTTTAGGCACCCCGGATATCATAAGAGAGAAAGGGGTAGATTATGCAGAGGGGCGCAATGGTGAGACAAAAGATGAGAACAAAGCCATTGTGCTCTACCAAATGGCAGCCGACATGGGCGATGCCAACGCCGCCCGCTGGATGGGCTGGCGGTACCTGCAAGGCCGCGGCGTTAAGAAAGACTGCAAACTTGCCGAGCTGTATTTTACCATTGCAGCAATACAAGGCGACCCCCGCGCTCAGGAAGCACTGAAACAACAGTTCGGCAAAAAAATTGAAGCAACCAACTAATAATCACACGTATCATGAAAATTACCCCTATAACGGTAAAAAAGAAACTGCTCTATTCGGTAGGCGTGTTATGTGCAGGCCTTACATCTTGTGATGATACCCCGATGCAGACTCTTGCGAGCCGCCAACGCGTACCGGGAGATGTACCCAATGACAACCAGCCTGCTCAGCCGGAGGAATTACCGCAACAGCTCGGTGGCTCTGTCCCCTGCATCCCTGATTCGCAAGAAACGAAAACTGAGCAGGAAACGGATATGCCGGAAGAAATGCCGCAAATGCTCAGCGGGGATGTTCCGGTAGAAAACCTGCATGGATCGGGGGCATGAGGCAACCGGTCTGCACCTGACACAAAAAATGGGGTGGCGCACGCTTTTTTGATTGATTCAGCAAGCGTAAGCGGGTAAAATACGGGCATAGAAAGTGGGGTAGAAAAGCCCCGGTATTATACACATCATGAAAACGCTCATCACCAATGCGCACATCATCTCCCCGGGTATCGACATCGTGGGAGGTTCCGTCCTGATTGACGGCAGCAAGATAGCCGCCGTACTCACCCCCGGTGAAACCGCCGAGGCCGACAAGGTCATCGACGCTTGTGGCCACATGCTGATGCCGGGCTTTATCGATATTCACTCTCACGGTGCAGGCGGTTGCGACACCTGCGACTGCAAGATTGAGAGCATTCGCACCATTGCAGATTGCAAGATGAAGGAAGGTGTCACCACCTGGTTGCCCACCACACTGACCCTTGGCACCAAGACGCTGATGGATGTGTGCGAGGTTGTGAAGGAGTACGCCGCCTCCCCCAACGGCTCCAAGACCCCCGGTGTACACTTGGAGGGGCCCTACATCAACCCCAAGCAATGCGGAGCCCAGAACCCCGCTTTCGTTCGCCCGGCAGATTATGAGGAGGTGGAGATGATTAACAACATTTACCCCGTGCTCCTTATCTCCATGGCCCCGGAGATGCCCGGTGCCGTAGAGTTCATTGCCAAGGCTTCCGCCGCCGGTATCACCTGCTCTGCCGGTCACTCCGCCGCCTCATACGCAGATTTCAAGAAGGCCAAGGCCGCCGGGCTGAAGCACCTCACCCACTTCTGCAACCAGATGAGCCCCCAACACCACCGCGAGATTGGCCTTGTGGGCTCCGGCATGCTGGATAAGGATGTGAAGATTGAGGTGATCTGCGACAAGATTCACCTGTGCGAGGATATGCTCAAGCTCACCTTCACCAACAAGGACATCTCCCAGATGATGATGATTACGGACTCTCTGGCATGCTCTTGGATGCCCGATGGCCCCGGCCAGCTCGGTGGCTTGCCCATCATTGTAAAGGGTGGTGTGGCTCGATTGGAGTCCGGCAACCTGGCCGGCTCTACCCTGCGCTATGCCAAGGGGCTCAAGAACGTGCAGGAGATTACCGGCAAGCCGCTCAGCGAGCTGGTGAAGGCCACCTCTTGGAACCAGGCGCAATCCCTTGGTCTGTACGACTTGGGCAAGGTAGCCCCCGGCTACACCGCAGACTTAGTGCTGCTTGATGCCGAGTACGATGTGGTAAAGACCATCATCGACGGCGAAGTACGCTACGAGGCTTAATTCGTTTCCTTTAGTTCGCGAATTCAACCGCTCCCGGCGTGCGTTAACCGCCGCCGGGAGCTCATTTTTACAACAAGCACCCGCACCATGAAGATATCCTCCCTTGCTGCAAAATTGTGTGCCGCTCAAGGCATAGACCCCGCAACACTCATCGGCACCGGGCCGGGGGGACGCATCATGGCGGCAGATGTAAAAGCCCCCGCCACGGCCCCTCGCCAAGGCGGCACGGCTATTGCAGAGTTTGCCCAGCTGCCCACCCGCCCGCAAAAAGATAACTACTATGTGTATGATATGGAGGTGGACATGGCAGCCTTGGGAGACATCAGCCTGCCCATTGCAGTGCAATGCGAAAAGTTGCTGGAGAACCGCTACTCTGTTATCGACTACATTGTGCGAGCCGTGGTAAAGGCCGGGCTCTCCGCCCCCTCTCAACAAAACCGAACGGAGCCGGCGGATGTGCTCATCTTTGAAAACAGCGGGCAAAAGCGTGCCGCCGTAACAGACGCAGCCAAGAAAAACATCTTCAAAATTTCAAGAGAAGCGGCATCCGGCGCACCGATTCCGGCTAACTACAACCCCACGTTCATTGTGTGCGATGCCCACACCACCCGCGCCTGCGTAGCAGAACACGTGGAGGAAGGCTGCCGCCCCCTCTTTGCCTTTGTGGACCGCGGTAACACCCCCAAAGAAAAAGTGCGCGCCGGGGCTGCCGGCATGGCAGACTACATTCTCTCTTACACGTTCTATGTGCACACCTCGGTGCCGGAGGCTGAGGCCAACGGCGTGGCTGCTAACCTGCATGCCATGCTGTATAACCCCGTGCGCTTGCTCCTGCTGTCCTGATTAACATGAATTGGACAGAGATACTCCTTATCAGCTCAGCGCTGGCTGTAGATGCCACGGTATACTCATTTTCATACGGGTTGATACTCAAGCAGCGCAGGCTTATCAGCTCACTTTGGTTAGCCTTGACGGTGGGGGGCTACCAAGCGGCCATGCCGCTGTTGGGCTACCTGTTCGGGCACGAGCTTAAAAGCTATGTGGAGGGCTACGCCCCCGTGCTGGTTCTATTTGTTTTTTGTATACTGGGCAGTTACATTATTTATGAGGCTTGGTTGGGTGAACCGGATGAAGAGAACAACAACTCCACCCCATTGGGCTTTGCTGCGCTGATGCTGGTGGGCATTGCCACCGCCATAGATGCCTTTGCCGTGGGCACCGGCATGGCTCTGGGCAACATCGGCGGCCATATTCAAAGTACCACCACGCTATTGGCCGTGGTCGGCGTTATCGGTGCGGTTACCTTTATATGCTCCATGGCAGCGTTTCACTGTGCCCGCCTGTTGCACCACCTGCCCACCCGTGCCCTTGAAACCTCTGCCGGCCTGATGCTTATTGCACTGGGTATACACGCCACGATTTGGAATTATTAACTTGAACTCTATACTATTTTATACAATGAATCAGAAGTCTACAAAAGAAAGATTATTCGGCATCGACTTGCTTAGAATATTGGCAATGTACATGATCTGTCTGATTCATTCAAATGCCCACGGTAATGCTCATACTGAGCTACGTATCAATTATGAAACATTTTTCTATTTTTCCACTTGGACAGAAAGCTTTGGTCTTATCGGCGTAAATCTTTTTGCTATGATAACTGGCTACGTCTGCCTTCAGAGAAAATGGAAAATTGAACGCTATATCAATCTCTGGCTAGCGGTTGCATTTTATTCCATCTTTCTCATGCTCACGGGCATTATACTTACAAAATTTCAGGTATTTAATTACGGATTTTCATTCCAAGACACAATTAATATTGTTGCCACGCTCCCATTCGGCTCAACCTATTGGTATTTTGCTGCCTATACAGGTCTTTTCTTTTTCATTCCCTTTTTGAACGACGTACTGCTCAAATGTTCAAAGGCTCAATTTATCTCTCTTCTTGTTGTTTTATTTATTCTTATACCATTCTTCAACTTAAAGTCTAATGATATATATATAGCCAGTGGATATAATTTCACATGGCTGATCTTTCTATATATCGGCGGAGCATATATCAAAAGATTCCAAATTCAATTCAATAGTCTTACTCTAATAAGTTTAATGTTATTATGCTCTATTATTCCTCTCATTTGCAGATTAATGAGTATTCCTGCACCTTTTGGCTACTGTTATCATAATTTCATTTTATATACCTTTTGTACATTCCTTTTACTTTATAAAATAAAGATAAGAAGCACAAAACTGAGGACAATCATCTTACGTGCCTCCCAGATATCGTTTGCCGTATACCTGATTCATCAACATCCAGTAGGATCAGCTATTCATGCTGAAGTCGTACATTACACACTTTACAATTATGACTATCCCTTGTGGTTTGCTTTCGCTGTTGCACTTTGCATATACATAGCCTGTGCTCCTATAGAATATTTCAGAATCAAACTCTTTCAAATAGTCAAGATACAAGCTCTTTCACAATGCTCAGCCAATATTCTAGAAAAGATTTTTCGGCACTGCGTCAAAAAAGTCGCGAAATGACAGACTGAGGTAAGTTACCCTTGCGTAATTCATTGATTTTTCAATGTTATATTTTTTAACATAGTGACGGGGCGGGAATGTACGACCAATGGGTGACCGTCGCGACCTAACCCCGCGCACTTGAAACCTCTGCCGGCCTGCTGCTTATTGCACTGGGAGCACACGCCACGCTGTAAGCCCCCCCTCACCGCCCGGCGGAGAGGTCGTTGATGAGTGAGACCACTTTACGCACGTGGGGAATATTGTAGAAGGAATCCACGGCATCTCCCGAGGCATCTGCGTTAAAGATGATATCCCCCCGACCGGAGGCACGCATCACAGTGCCCGATACCATATTTTGGCGCAGTGCCAAGCTGTGCACCTGCGGTTGGTGAAGCACAAGCCACACCACACGGTGATTGGTCACCATGTACACCATGTGCCGGGTGCGCCGACGCATGAAATAGTCCAAAACAAAGCAGAGCAGAGACACGGGCAACATCAGCACCCACGCGGCAAGCCCCATGATATGTGCCAGTGCCCACGCCATGCAGAGAGAGAGCGCCAACCACGCCACAGCAAAGGCATAGGTTAAGGCCTTGTGGCGCAGCTCTGCCTTGCCGGGGCGGCCAGCCCAATGCAGCTCTTCCCCCGGGCGCAGCTCATGCAGCAGGCGTTCCTGCGCGGCTACGCTCAATGTCTCGGGCATCTTCATCCTTTTATCATTGAAAAAGCCCGCAGGCATGGGTAACACCTGCGGGCTGTAAAAAAGTGTATCAAAATCAGTGAATACGCTTGAGCAGCCAGGGAAGCAGCTCCTTGATGGCCACACGCTCTTGCTCCATGGAGTCGCGGTGACGAATGGTGACGGTATCCTTGAGGGAGGCATCGCCCTCTTCACCCAGCGTCTCAAAGTCCACCGTAATGCAGAAGGGGGTACCCACCTCGTCCTGACGGCGGTAGCGGCGGCCAACGGCACCGCTCTCGTCATAGAACACATTCATGAACGGGCGCAGCTCTGCCTCAATCTCTCGGGCAATGCGCACCTGCTCCTCGTTCTTCTTAAGCAGCGGGAAGATAGCAGCCTTGATGGGGGCCATACGCGGGTGGAAACGCATCACGGTGCGCACATCGCTCTTGCCGTCTTTGCCCAGCTCCTCCTCATCGTACGCCTCGCAGATAACCGCGAGCACGGAGCGGTCACACCCGGCAGAGGGCTCTACCACGTGCGGAATGAACTTTTCGCGCGTTGCCTCGTCAAAGTACTCCATCGGCTTGCCGGAACCCTCTTGGTGGCGGCCCAGGTCATAGTCCGTACGGTAAGCAATACCCATGAGCTCCTGCACACCGAAGGGGAACTCGTACTCCAGGTCGTATGTCTTCTTGGAATAGAAGGCACGCTCCTCCTCCGGTACATCCAGAATATGAATCTTCTCACGAGCAATACCAATGTTCTCATAGAACTTGAGGCAGAACTCCAGCCACTCATCGGTGAGGGCAAAGCCGTTCTCAGCACGGCAGAAGTACTCTACCTCCATCTGCTCAAACTCACGGGAGCGGAAGGTGAAGTTACGCGGGTTAATCTCATTGCGGAAGGATTTACCGATTTGAGCGATACCGAACGGAATCTTCATGCGAGAAGAATCCAGCACATTCTTGTACTGGCAGAAAATGCTCTGAGCCGTCTCGGGGCGCAACCAACCGATGGAGGACGGGTCATTCTCATCGGACGTAGCACCGATGGTGGTCTTGAACATGAGGTTGAAGGAGCGAGCCTCCGTAACCAAAGAACCGTTGGAGGGGTTGTAGCGGGTGCTGTCCGTCACGGTTTCGGTGCTTTCCTCTGCAAGCTCAATGTCTGCCAAGGGGATATTTTTACCGGAGATTTGGCTGTAGTACTGCTGGGCACTGCGGCGGGCAGCCTTGGCCTCTTTTTCAGTACCTTCTGCAGTGAGCATGGAGAACTCTTTGGCGGAGCTCCAGGAGCCATCCTTGGCGGCGGCACCTTTCCACCAATAAGCCACACCGCTTTGAGCGGGGATTTGGTCTGCACGCAAACGCTCCTTGCTCAACAGGCAATCGCACAGCGGGTCAGAGAAACCGCCTACGTGCCCGGATGCCACCAAAACGGAGTTATGCGTGAGGATGGAGCCATCCATACCCACTACATCCGGGCGCTCCTGCACATACACGCGCCACCAGTAATCCTTCAGATTACGCTTGAGCTCAACACCTAAGGGACCGTAGTCCCAGCAACCGTTCAAGCCGCCATAAATCTCTGCAGCCTGAAATATAAAGCCCTTGCGCTTACAAAGGCTCACAATCTTTTCCATACGAACGGGGTCTGTCTGTGTACGATCTGCCATAACACAGCTATTTTACCTTATTTTACGTAGGTTGCAAGCCTAATCAGCATAACCTTTGCCATGCAAATGAAATGCAGGGGCATATTATTTTACTTTTTTTTACAAAAAATGAAGCATTTTTGAAAGATTGGCAAAAAAATCGGCGTACATATAAAGCAGGCAGCAAGCGGGGTTTGCAAGATAGTTACAAAAGAGTAAACTTCATGCTTGCTTTTTGCACATCATCTGGTAGAATTACCACAGCGCAATATACACCAATTTTTCAACCATGGACAAGCTCATTGTAGAAGGTGGACACAGACTCCAGGGAGCCGTTAATATCAGCGGCTCAAAAAACGCCTCCCTACCCATACTCGCCGCGGCTTTGCTGACGGATGAGCCCGTGAGAATCTCACGTGTACCCGATGTCTCCGACACCAACTATATGATTCAGATATTGAGCCAGCTGGGGGCCTCCGTAGAGCGCTCCAGCGGCACGGTTCGCATAGAATCCCCGGATGGTATCAGCAGCAGCGCCTCTTACGAGCAAGTACGCAAGATGCGTGCATCCATTTGCCTGCTCGGGCCCATGATGGCCCGCATGAAACGCTGTACCCTGCCCCTGCCCGGTGGCTGCGTGATTGGTGACCGCCCGGTAGACCTGCACCTGCGTGCCATTCAAGCCTTGGGTGCCCGTGTGCGCGTCAAGGGTGGCAACATGGTGATTGAGGCCCCCAACGGGCTTGTCGGCACCACGGTAGACATGCGTGGCGACAGCGGCCCCACCGTGCTGGGTACGGATAACCTGATGATGGCTGCCGTGCTGGCCAAGGGCAAAACCGTTATTGAATCCGCCGCCCGTGAGCCCGAGGTGGTGGATTTGGCAAACTTCCTCAACAAGATGGGTGCCCGCATTGAGGGCGCAGGCTCCCGCACCATCACCATTCACGGTGTAGAGAAACTGCACGGCTGCGAGCATACCGTCATACCGGACCGCATTGAGGCAGGCACCTTCATGGTAGCCGGTGCCATGTACAGCGACGGTATCACCCTCAACCGCGTATGCCGTGAGCACATGAAGAGCATCTCCGACCTGCTGGTAGAGTGCGGCCACGTGGTAGAGTACAATGAGGACGGCACCTCCGTGTTCGTGAAACCCGGTGCCAACCCGCGCAGCGGCAAAATCCTTACCAACCCGTACCCGGGCTACCCCACGGACATGCAGGCTCAAATGACGGCACTCTTCGCCGTTACCCCGGGCATCAGCGTGGTGAAGGACACCATCTTCCCGCAGCGATTCATGCACTGCTCCGAGCTCAAGAGAATGGGAGCCAACATCAAGGTGGATGCCGGCACGGCCATCATTACCGGTGTGGAGGGCCTGAGCGGCGCCCCTGTGATGGCCAGCGACTTGCGAGCCAGTGCCGCCTTGGTATTGGCAGCGTTGGCAGCAGAGGGCACCACAGAGATTCACCGCCTCTACCACATAGACCGCGGTTATGAAATGCTGGACGAAAAACTCGGCATGCTCGGTGCCCACGTGCGCCGTGAGCTCGACCCCGAGGGCGGCCCCGTTGAACCGTAACTCACCATGAGAAAATTTACAGTAGCGGCCTGCCTTGTGCTTTTTGCCATGGGGTTGGCCGCTCTGATTTATGTAGAAAGTGCCCCGAGCCCGTGGGAGCACGCCGCCCGCAAAAGGGGCTGCATGCTCTGCCATACGGACTCTTTTACAGGCACGCCACTGCCATGCCTGCAACAATGGCAACACGGCACAGCCCTTACCCCTTTAGTAAAGCAGGCAATGCTTGCAGAGCACCCCACCCTGCCCGGGGATGATGCAGATTTACTGGCACACGCCATAGCGCACCAACAACTCCCCTTGTTGGCTGCCGCGCGCAATACAGCCCCCGGCGCAGCCCTGTACACCGCCAAATGTGCCATTTGCCACGGTAAAAACGGTGAGGGGCAAGCCGGTAATTACCCGCCCCTGCAAGGCTCAGAGTGGCTCTCCCCCGCCCCCGACCGCCCGGGGTTAGAGAGCATCATACGCAACGGGCTGCAAGGCCCCATCACCGTTAAAGGGCAGCAATGGAACTCCACCATGCTCCCCCCCGGCATTACAAGCGATGCAGATGTAAATGCGCTGATTGATTATCTGCAACAGTTTCGCTAAAAAACACCTCAACAACGGCCGCTGCAACTACTCTGCCATTAAGGCTTCAATATCTGCCACGTCCAGCGGGGCGTTGGGGATGAGGTCCTCCGTATGGTCGGTGTGAATGACAACATCGGTCTCAATGCGTATACCTATATTCTCCGCCGGAATATAGATACCGGGCTCGATGGTCCACACTTGGTTTTCTGCAAACACGGGGTCTGCGGGGCCTACATCGTGCACATCCAAACCCAGGGGGTGAGAGGTACCATGCATAAAATACTTACGCACGCAAAGCGGGTTCTCGGGGGCGGCGTCCACCTCCTCCTGCGTCAGCAGGCCCAGCTTCACCAGCTCCGCAGCCATGCGTACGCGTACCATGCGCTCGTACTCAGACTTCTTGAGGCCCGGCAGCATAATCTCTCGGGCGTAGCGGTGTACAGCCAAGCAAGCCTCATACACAGCTTTTTGGCGCGGGGTGTACTTGCCGTTGGCGGGTATGGTGCGGGTCATATCCCCGGCGTAGCCGCCGTACTCTGCGCCAATGTCAAAGAGGATAAGGTCGCCGTCCTCACAACGCTTGTGGTTTGTAATGTAATGCAACACGCAGGTATCTTTGCCGGATGCAATAATGGGGTGGAACGAGAACTTGCGGGCACGGCGGCGAATGTAAGCAGAGCTCAGCAAGCCCTCAATCTCCCACTCGCCCATACCGGGTTTCACTTGGCGCAGGGTTTCAACCCAGCCCTCGCCGGTAATACGGCAAGCCTCGCGCAGCTGCACCAGCTCCTCCTCCGTCTTGACCAAACGCATGGCAGCCAAGGTATCATAAATGCTGTGTAACACGGCATCCGGGTAAGATGCCTGCAAGGCCGCAGCCATGCGCTCATTGCGGGTTTGAACATAGGTAAGGCGGCGCGGGTGGTTATCGCGCTCCAACCACACTTGCTTGGCGGCGGGTACCCAAGCAGCCAACAGTGCGTTGTACTCATCCGTCCAGCGCACATCTTCAATACCGCTCAGGGCCGTAGCGGCCTCCTTGGTAAGGCGGGCCCCCTCCCAAATCACAATATGCTCATTCGTTTCGCGCAGCAACAGGGTATCCTCATGCTTGCCGTCCTCGCCAATGCGCATCAGCAGCACCGTCTCCTCCTGGTCTATACCGGTCAGGTAAAAGAGGTTGGCATTTTGGTGGTGAGCCAACGTGCCATCTGCATTGGTGGGGTAAATATCATTTGCGTGTACAATCACCAAGCTACCGGCAGGCAACTGCGCAGCCAGCTTGTCTCGGGTGGATTGATAGAAGGCGGCGGGAACAGGTTCGTATCTGAGCGTATACATGGTGTCAACTCCTTTGAATGCAGTTATTATACCCATGTAAAGGCGTTTCTGCAATCCCAAATCACGCCTCGGGGGATTTACGATTTACAATTTACCATTTACAATTTAAAAATAAATGGCTTACGCCGTTACTTTTAATTTACCTGCTTCAGCGTAGCCCCGTAGCGCGAAGACGGAAATTCCGAGAAAGATACAAAAATAAATGCGATCCTTGCAAGGAGGTCCTATTTGTTCAGGTTACCCAAAGGAGGGGGGAGCGCTCACGCAGTTTCACCGCCGGGGCTCAAAAATTCGGCTTCGCTTGCGCCCGCAGGGCGCCGAGCTTTGACTTTGTAAATTGTAAATCCGTAAATCGGGCATCTCTAAAAACTCAACAAAAACTACGCGTGGGTATAATTAAAAAATAAAAACTAAATTTGGGTTTGTGGTTGCATAAATCGTTGATTTGTAGTATAATAAGTGTGCAAAAAAACAACAACAAAACACTCATTATGCAACCACACGACCAGTTTGCCAGAATTT
>JAFQEF010000082.1 GCA_017399165.1 Akkermansia sp. | reverse complement strand
CGATTCCGAGTTGACACCTATGCTTATGTTCTCAGATTTTCATAGCGTTTTTTATTATCTATCTCTATGGATTTTAACATGACTTAAGTGTCACCCGTTTCACGGGTTTCCTTTATAATTAATTAATTCGAGTGGTTTCCGTCTTCGGCAAGCCTACGCCGTGACGAGTCGCCGCTGCGCGGCTCCAGCACTCGCTATTTGAAATGTCGCCCGCTTCACGGGCTCAAAAATTCGGCTCGCTAACGCTCGCGGGGTCTCCCCCACAACTACCAATTTATCTATCAACATATAAATCAAACCCTCCAATTGTTCCCACGCGTTATTTATTCATTAATTTTATAATAGAGTAAATACCGCGGAGCCCAAAGAAACCTAAAGCATAAAGTTCTTTCTGATTTTTCGCAATAGGTTCGTTTCCGAAGAGGTAGATGATAAGTAAGACTAAAAAGAAAATACAAAAACCGTCAAAGAAAGTAAACTTGGAATCTTCTGCTTTTTCGGTGTATTTAGTGATAAGCTCTCGCACCTCTTTGGTGTCAGATATAGTTTGGGCTTTTTTGCACCAAGCCAATGCGGTTTCGGGGTTAGACTTTACGCCTACCCCGTTACCATAGCAGTTAGCCAAGGTAATGCAGGCAGCGTAGTGGTTTTGATTGGCTGCTGCCTGTAACCAATGCACGGCGGCGGCGGCATCTTTTGTGGTGTGTTCTCCGTTTAAGTGGCAGCATGCCATGTAATATTGAGACTCCACATTGCCCTGCATGGCTGCCTGATAATGCTCGAAGAGCGGGTGTTGCGGGTTGTTGGGGGCCATGGGCGGTGCTGCCGGTATGTGTATGACTTGCTCCAGTGGCAGCCAGCTACCTTGTCCCTCTGTCCAGGCCATACAATCTCGGGGTATTTGGCCTGTCATAACCATGTGTTGCAGGGTCGCTTGGTCATATGGCCCTAGTTGTGTGCCGTCTGGTAAGCTGATGTGGTAATATCTCATGGTGTCGGTGTTGATACGAAAATGGTTTCTATACCCTGCCAATCCATAGCGGTAAATGCTTGAATGCCGGGATCTGTCTCACAAATGAGTACTGCGTTCTTCAGGTTTCGCTCCTCAAGTATTTTGACCCGCTGCTTGTGGCTGAGTGGCCCCTCTGCGTTTACCCCTATTAAAATGGGCTCCATTTTGCCATCTGCCATACATATCATGCATCGTTGAGTGTGCTGCACTCCTTCTTCTATCGTTATGCAGGCTGCAGCGTGTACGTCTTCTATCGTTTGCCAATAGAACCCACCATTGTCCTCGTGGTTCCGTATGTCCGGGTAGCGACAATCGCGGCACCTGTACCCCAGTACCGGACCGTTCAGCTCTTCTACCACTCCCATGGGCTTCGCCGTTAATCGTCCATCGCTTGCTGTGGTTACGTTTACCTCTGCACGGTGTATGGCTTGCTTTATTTGCTGTAACCTGTGGCCGTGGCAATGGGGACATGTGAATGTGATAAACATAGATATTGTTTTGTCTGGCTGGGTTTATTAATATATCAAAAACGGTATGTAGTCAACCTAAAAATATCTTTTTTTCAAAAAATTGAATATATTAGAATTACCGCTTGCAAAAGAATGTCAAAAATGCTACACTAACGCTGGTGGAAGTATCGGAGCAAGACGATTTGAAATTGAATGTAAAGTTGTGGCTTAAGGCCAACAACTATAGCTATGCATGGCTTGCAGAGAAATGTTTTGTAACGGAGTCAACGGTGCGCAACTGGATGGCGCGTAAGTTGATACCTGCTGCCAAAGTGCACATTATACGAGAGTTGATGAAAGATGTGCCATTGGCGCTACCTTCTCGTGTGCAGGTGAAAGAAGAAACACTCATTACCTTGAGTTTGGATCCTGCGACTCGCAGGATGCTTGAGAAAAAGGCATTTTCGCAGGGTAAGACACTCGCTGAGTTTTTAGCGGATGAAGTGCCGCTTTTGGGTGAGGAGTAAGAGAGACCCGATTTTTAGGGCTTTGCGGGTGGCGTATTACCCGGCCAGGCTTTTTCCGGGGCTTGGGTAATGGTGACTTTACTGCCTACTTGGGTGATGTTGAACAGGGCATCCGCAATAAACCCGGGGGTGCGGATGCAACCTTGGGATATGCGTTGATTGCAGCGCACGGGCCCGGTGTGGATGCCGATGCCTGTGCCTGTGAGCCTTTGCCAATTCATCAGTTTAGCCCCCAAAAACTCCCCGCCGGGGGGGACTTTATCTTTACGGGAGTCTGCGGATTCTACCACGCAGATGTCATCCTTATCCACAATGGTGCCCCAGGTGGAGGAAAAGTGCTTTTTCTTTTTCTCAAGAATGGGGAAGGTGCCGATTGGGGTTTCTTTGCCGGGTTTACCGGTAGAGACCGGCCAATCTGCCGCTATTTGACCCTCCACATAGATGCGGCCGCGCTGTTGCTCCAAACAGATGTGAATGGGGCTTTGCGGGGTGGCTTTGTTGAGCTGCTCGCGGTTGAGGTATACCTCCATCGTAGCGGGGTAATCCTTGCTGTGCTCTTGCAAGAAATCGCTGTATGTTTGCGGTTTATCAAGCGGGGCGCATGATACGGCGGCAAAGGTCAACAATGCTGCTGCGGCTCGCTTGATGAAGGTGTACATGGTTAAGGGGGCGTTAGCGGATGATAACCGGGGTGCCTACGGGAGTGTTCTCGAAGAACACTTGAGCCATTTCTCGGGGCAGGCGTATGCAGCCGTGGCTCTCGGGGGCGGCGGTTACCAGCCCCTCGTGCATCCAAATACCCGTGTTGGTGATTTGCATGCCGAAGTTCATGGCGGCACCTTTGTATTTGCCACCGGCGGGTATGGGTTGCCCTGCCGTGTAGTCTGATACCATGGTGTTGCCTGCGGCATCCACAATACTACCGTAGGTGGAGGATTTGTGGTCTATATCTTTAGACAAAATCTTGAATGTGCCTTTGGGGGTGCCGTGCCCTGCCTTGCCGGAGGAGATGGTGGATTTGCCTACCAGCTGGTTGCCCACATAGTAGTTAGCCTGTTGCAGCTGAGTATCAATCACAATGCAGTGTTGCCCCGTTACATGGGCGGGCTTGTCCCAAAAACCGTGGTTCACCACTTGGTCCGGAGTGGCTTTGAGGGTTTGAGGTTTGAATGCGTAGCCGCCCTGAGCCAGCGTGCTCAGGTGGTTCTGCGTGGTGCAGGCCGTCATTAGTGCTGCCGTGGCAGCTACCATGGTCAGTTGTATCTTCATGCAGTATTCGTGTTCTTTACTTTAGCCCCCTCAGGGCAATGTCTGCACGCTTTATGCACTTAATCCGTTAATTTGTCAAGCTTTTTTAATAATTAAGTGTTGTAAAAGGTGAATGCAGGCAACTATTTCGGTGGCTGCGCGCTTGATTTCCTGTTGAAATACGCGCTTGAATATGCTATAAAAAATCCATGCACGCACCGCAACAAGAGCCACCACAAAACCCGCACCGCGCCGCTGCGGAAGCCGTGGTGTTGCGCTTTTTGGACTACATGCGTGCAGAGAAGGGGGCATCCCCCCACACGCTGGAGGCCTACGAGCGTCAATACCGCATGTTTACGGATTGGATGGGGCCCCGCTTTGTCTCTTGGCAGGATTGCACGGCAGATACCTACCGCGCCTGGCTGTATGAGGCCATGCAGCAAGAGCTCAAGCCCGCCTCTATTCGCCAGCGTTTTGCCGCCCTGCGCTCGCTCTACACCTATCTCATGCTCAGAGAGGGGGCCACGCATAACCCCTTGGCGGACCTCACGCTGCCGCGCGCCCGCACCGGGCTGCCCGTGCACCTGAGCCTTAAACAGATGGAGGAGCTGCTCTCCCTACCCCTGCGCACCCCTGTGGATAAAAAGAGCCCCGCGTGGTTGCCGTTCAGAGATGCCGCTATTTTGGAGCTTTTTTACTCTTGCGGCATCCGCTTGAGCGAGCTGGTGAGCCTGAATGCCGATGCGCTCTCCGCCGGTGCGGACTGCGTGCGGGTGATGGGTAAAGGCCGCAAGGTGCGCATTGTGCCCGTGGGGGAATATGCCCGTGAGGCCATTGAAAAATACCTGGAGCACGCCGTGCCGGACCCGCAGGGACCCCTGTTCATCAGCCGCCTGCGCCGCCGCATGACCGGCCGCAGCGTGCAGCTCATGCTCGATAAATACCTGCGCTGCTCGGACATCCCCTTCCACATCTCCCCGCATAAATTGCGCCATACCTTTGCCACGCACTTGTTGGATGCCGGGGCGGATTTGCGCTCCGTGCAAGAGCTGCTGGGGCACTCCTCTCTCTCTACCACCCAAATCTACACGCACGTTACCAAAACCCGCATGAAACAGGTCTACATACAGACCCACCCACGTGCTACGGATATTGATGAGTAAAGGGTTGTATGCTCACTGTGAACAGGGCTTTTCCCGCTGCCACTCGCTTTTTCAGCGCGTACGCAGATAGAGCTTGACGCGTGGCGGTAAAACAGGTACACTTACGCACGATACCCGTTCTCTGTAGGCTGTGAATTTGTTTGCACGGCCTCGGTTTCAATCGGAGGCGGGGCGGCTTGTTGCCCATGGCATCAGGCTTAACTATCAAACAAAATCAATGATATGAAACTGAACAAAGTAATAGCCTTGACTCTGGCGGCCCTCTTCTCTTTGAGTGGTCTTCAGGCTCAGTCTCTGTCCCCTTCCACCAAAACTCATTGGGATAAGGGTACTCTGGTTGTAGAAACTCCTGCCCGTGCAGAGGGGCAAACCCATGTTCTCAACCTTACTGCCCCCAAGATGAAGACCGTGCGCGTGGCCTTCGTTGGCTTGGGCATGCGTGGCCCGGGTGCCGTTGCACGTTTTACCCATATTCCGGGTGTAGAAGTAGTAGCCCTGTGCGACTACCACAAAGAGCGCGCAGAAAAGTGCCAGAAATACCTGCGTGAGGCCGGCCTTGCCCCTGCCGATATTTACTACGGCGAGTTCGGGTATGAGGAAATCTGCAAACGCCCCGATGTTGACCTTGTATACGTTGCTACAGACTGGGACCACCACTTCCCCGTGGCCAAGTGCGCTTTGGAGAACGGCAAGCACACCGCCATTGAGGTGCCCAGTGCCATGAACCTGGAGCAATGCTGGGAGCTCATCGACCTCTCCGAGAAAAACCGCAAGCACTGCATGATTTTGGAGAACTGCTGCTACGACTGGTTTGAGCTCGACTCCCTCAACATGGCTCAAAAGGGTATCTTTGGTGAGGTTATCTACGCCAAGGGTGCCTACATCCACAACCTGGACCCCTTCTGGGATGAGTACTGGGTAAACCCCGCTAACGACCCCGAGGAGCTCGGCTGGCGCATGAAGTACAACAAGGAGAACCGTGGCGACGTGTATGCCACCCACGGCCTCGGCCCTGTTGCTCAGGTGATGAACATTCACCGTGGTGACCGCTTCAAGACCCTCGTTGCTATGGATACCGGCTCTTTCCACGGTAAGGAATACGTGGAGAAGAAGACCGGCAAACCCTGCCCCGAGTTCCGCAATGGTGACCACACCACCACCCTGATGCGTACCGAGAACGGTAAAGTGATTGAGATCCAGCACAACGTGATGAATCCCCAGCCTTACAACCGTCTCTTCCAGCTTACCGGTACCCGTGGCTTTGCCAACAAGTACCCCATTGAGGGCTTCGTGCTTGAGGGCGACCACATGAAGGGCTCCGACGGTGCCCCCGATTTGGAGGACCTGGACTCCCACTCCTTCATGTCCGAGGAGAATATGGAGGCCTTGCGTGCCCACTACCGCCACCCCATCATCAAGAAATATGGTGAAATGGCTGAGAAGGTAGGTGGCCACGGCGGTATGGACTTCTTTATGGATGTTCGTATGGTATACTGCCTGCAGAATGGTCTGCCCCTGGATATGGACGTGTACGACCTTGCCGAGTGGTGCTGCTTGGCAGAGCTCGGTTCCCTCTCCATGGATAACGGCAACTGCGCCGTCTCCTTCCCCGACTTCACCCGCGGGCACTGGAACGACGTGAAGGGCTACACCCATGCTTGGGCATCCCCCGAGGATGAGGCTGCTACAGATGCCGCTGCCGCTGCCTACACCACCGCCCAGAAAGAGGCTGTTGCCAAGTACAACCTGTGGGCTCTCTATGATGCCGCCGCCAAGGCCCAAAGCGCAGATAAAGACGCCGCCGAAAAAGCCTACCGCACTGCTCAGGAGCAAGCTCAGGCTGAGTTTGATGTGCAGTAAAGCACCCCGCGTTTGCGCTTAAACATTTTCTCGCCCCATGGTATCCACCATGGGGCGAGTTGCATATAGCCGGGTGCCATTATTTGCAAGACGCATGCCCCATAATTGCCATTTTTCTACCTGTTCCAACACGTGCAAATGGACGCCGTATTCCCTAAGCTGCCACACGTGTCCCAAAGTTTTGGAGAATATAGCCATTGTGTACTCAAAATCGACGTGTTTTGTCGAATCTTTCTTGGCGGGGTATCATGAAGCCCATTCATTGCCGCATGTTTTCTTTTATTACAACATCGGCGTAAGCCGCTTACTTTAAATTTGCTTGCCTCGGCGTAGGCTTGCCGATGCAGGCCCCCCCGATGAGGGGTGATATAATGCGCGGCTTCAATATAAGCGTAAAATACATAAACGTCTCCATTCAATGTACAACATTATGCTCTCTCTAATTGCCGGGGTGGCAGCACCCTGTATACGAATGTTAAGTTATGCAGGGCTGTGATACGTTGTATGACATAAATAGTAGACAGATTCGTGATTTTTTGCTTGCAATGGGGGGGGGGGGGGTACTTGTTATTGTTCCAGGTGCCTGTTTTTCAATGTTTTATCGATTTTCTGAATTTTAAGCGCTTATTATATGAAACTCCATCTCTCGCCTTCTTTATACCGTGTGTTAATGTCTGCCGTCTGCGCAGTGACAACAACGCTTGCTGCGGTGTCGTCCTCTGCCTATGCTGCTTCTCTATCATCCAATGGCACCCTTACCTTGGAAAATGGGGATAATGCGGCTATTCGCATGAATAGTGATTCACCTGATACAACATACAATAACAGCAACTATAACCGGTACGACACTAATAATTCTAAAATCTCCTATAACAGCAACAGACGGAGATTTCAAGATGGTACTTCTTGCGCTGGGAGCCCCGTCAATACAATCAATATTGCAGGCGGCGGTGCACTCTATTTGTATGACCTCGATATAACAGATGATGATGATTTCCGGGGAACAATAAACATTAACAATGCAACGGGTGATTCAAAAGCTGTTATCGGTACATTTAATACCACTGCTGCAGATTTACAAATAGGTACACTGAGCGGTAGCGGCAATTTGTTGTTGCGCGGTCACAATACCAATGGTACCAGCACCTTTACTTTTGGCTCTACCTCGTTCAGCGGTACAGTGTATATGACAGCCAACGGTGGGGCCGTGCAGGTGAATGCTGAGGGCACCGGGTGGCAGAACACCGTTTTTGATTTTACCCGAAATGAGGATTTCAGCGATAGTTTGATTGCCTCTAACGGCAGTGCTCCTTCTGCCCAAACCTTGTCGCTGAGCGCGGATACCACTGTAAAGGGGTTGGCAAACGGTACAGCTGTTGCCAAGGTAAGCGGAGCTCATATACTGACCCTGGGCACGGATGAAGCGCAGAATTATTCTTACTCCGGTAATTTGGCGGCTGACCTCAGCGTGAATAAAACAGGCAGTAACACGCAAACCTTTACCGCAGCCGCTGAGCTGAATGACGTCAGTGTAGGCTCCGGTTCTTTAGTGTTCAACCAGGCTTTGACCGCCAATACCCTCAACCTGACCGGCGGTTCTCTGACTACCGGTGCGAATGTTTCGCTGGGTGCCGCCAATCTTTACGGGGGAAGTACGTGGAATTTAGGGGCGGATTTGACTGCAGCCGGAACAACTTTTAATATTTATGACATAGCAGCCGGGGCTATTACTTTTGCGGGAGAGGATGTCAACTTTACTGCACCGGCTTCCATCAACGTTGCCTCTACCGGCCTGAGCTCATATAATCAACCGCTCTTTCATTTGGAAGGTGTAGATTTGACTTTGGGAAGCGACTTTACCCTTAGTGGCTTTGGGGATGATATCAGTGTGGGAGATAGCATTGTGTTGGCGCATTTGGGGGCAGGTAGCGATTTGTATGGCAACTCGGCCACCGTTTCATCTGCTGCCGGGGTGTTTACTGCCAACGTAACCCGAGATGCATCTAATCAAGTGGTGTTAACCCTTACCGGGGTGGAGGTGCCCTCCATCACGGTGAACAATGGGCAAATGATGTGGGTTCACCGTTACGAGAATGAGTCCGGCTATGCGGACGGTGAGCTTGAAGGCCGTTTAGGCGCCTCATACACAAATAATAATTGGACGGGTGGTACTTATTATCATAGCGGCTCTGCCGACCAAGTGTTGCTCAGTAATCTTAAGTTGTCTCAAGGGGCGCAGTTGTACTTGCGAGATGGCCAAATGAGCGGAGCAACCATCCAATTCACCCGTAATGATGCTGAGTATAGCGGTAATATCACGGTTTTGGAAAGCGGTGGAAATACCCCGGCTCAAATTCACTCCGAAGGTAAAACTTGGGCTGTATGGAACTTTAAGGGGATGCTCTCCGGCAGTGGTGACTTACAATTGGTGAGCCACGGCCAAGACTCCAACATGAATAAGTGGGATACCGTCTTTAATTTTTCTAACTTTAGTGACCCCGATAAATGGTTCAGTGGCACTGTCAGCATGCTCTCCCTGCGTGGTGGTCCTGTGCAATTAAATATTGGCCGAGACGGTGACACAGACACCCGTTGGCGCAATGCCGTGATAGATTTAAGCAACCCGGACCCCTCCCAAACCAGTATTTATGACACCGGCAGCAGCGACCGCGCGGTGGGCACCGTGTTAGGCCTTACCGGTAATGCCATTATTAAAGGTTTGACGGCAACTGTGGGGGGTAACGGGCATGCTGTTGGTGTTTCTACCAACATTACAACTACCGGTAAATCGTATGTGCTGACTCTCGGGGCTTACGATGGCTCTGATTACACCTATGCCGGTACCTTGGGTTACGACCGCTTTTACCTTGGTGGGCATGGCACCCCCGGGGAAGGTGGTTCCAATTATCTTAACAGTGCAGAAGGGTCTTTATCGCTGACTAAAGTGGGCACCAATACCCAAACCTTTACCGGTGACTCCGTGCTGGGTAATGTAAAGGTGATGGATGGTACACTCGTTTTTGACGGCTCCCTGACGGCCGATTCCCTGGCACTCCTCGGCGGTGTTTTTGTTAATAACAACACCCTTTCCGTTAAAGAGGTAGAGCTATCCTCCGTCAGCTCATGGCAAATGGGTGTTAACACGGCCACTAATGCAACTATATTCAAACTTAATGATTTGGATGCAGGAAATATCGCAATCTCCGGCAGCGGTAACAATGTTACCTGGACCATGAGCGGTGATTTGCAGCTCAGCGATTATCAGCATAATTACTCAGACCCGTTCATTCACCTTGAGCGCTTGAACCTCAATGTAGGCTCCTTCTTGTCGATAAGCGGGTTGGACTCGATTGAGGGGACAGATCGCATCGCCATCTTCTCCTTGGATGCCGGTTATGACTTTACGGTAAACAATGAAAACAATGGGGCTGTGGTCTCTTTGCGTGATGGTTCTTTCTATACCGGTACTCTTGTTGAAGAAAACGGTATCGTTTACATTCAAAATTTGGCTTTAGACGCTCGGTGGCCTGTGCCGATGGATCCCGCTAATGGATATATATGGAGTGGTGAAGCGGAAAATACCCGCCCCGGCGGTTACGACCACCGCACGCTGGTGTTGGGCAATGTATGGCGTGCAGATGGCTCTGCCGAGAACACCGGTTGGCATGAGCAGGCCGTAGCCGGTGGTATGGCCGGTGTGTATGTTAACGGCAACTTCGTTACCTTTGCCGACACCAATATGCACGGTGATACTGTAACGGCTCCCGGGCGAGATGTCCACCTTATCGGCAACGTGGCTCCCGGTTCCATTTATGTGACTGCCAATGATTACGTGGGCGAGGTGAGCAACGGTGGCGAAGCCCGCATGAAGTATGGTTATGCCTTTGTCAGCTCCCAAAGAGACGGGAGAATCACTGATATTCTGAATGATAAGGGAGAGGTGGTGGCCCCTACCTCCATCATTAAATCCGGCAAGGCGCTTCTTGTGCTGGATGCCCAGGACTCCACCTTCAGCGGCGGTGTAGAGGTGCAGCAAGGTGGCCTCTATGTGGCCGCAGTAAATGCCACAGGCACAGGTGCTCTTACCTTCCATACCGACCGCGCATGGGAAATCCCCATTTGGAACAGTGTGGATGGAGAATGGGTCTCTCAGGTTAAAAACGGTGGTGAGCTTATGGTGTGCTACCTGCACAGCAATGAGCACGCCTCCGCTTTCCGCTCCGGTACAATTACCAATGATATTGTGTTGAAACAGTATGAAACCGGTAATAATGCCGGCAGCTTCACCGTTTCCTTTGCATTTGCCGGCTTTAACCTCACTGCGGATGGCGGAGACTTCTCCAATACGCCTCGTCACTGGCGTAATTTGACACTCTCCGGCGCTTTGGTGGGTACCGGTAACAAGAACGATGAATTGGTGCTCACCGGCTATTCCTCCACTTGGGGAAACTATCGAGATTGCAGTTATGTGACATCTTTCATGCTTAATGAGCGTACCAAGGGAGATTTCTCGTTGGAGAGCAACTTCAATGGTACTGTGGTGCTTAAAAATACCATTAATACCTCGCCTTTGGATACTAACCGGCTCGATGAGCGAACCGCCGGTACTGTGCAGGTCATCTTGCAGGACAGAAAAATGCAATATGCCCACATGAACCTCACGCGCGAGAGCATCGTGATGACCGGGGGGCTGGAACACTCCGACTACGAAGGCCAACCCCGCCAAACATATAACAGTATCTTGGTGCTCAACGGTGAGGTAGGTGTGCGTGGTCTTTCTGCAAACTTCCTTGGCTCCGGGCATTATTATCTCTGGGAGGGCGACCCGGAAGATTATGATGGCCAAGCGACTCGCTCCTATATTGAGGATATGAAGCAAAACGATGAGGTGTGGCACGTGCGTACCGTGGCCAATGCAACGGCTACTCTGCGCATTGGTGACAAAGAGGACGACGCCTCATCTGTTTACGTGTACTCCGGTGCCATGGGCTTTGCCCAGTCATACGTGGAGCCCACCCAAGCTGCTGTACTGTGGGGCGATGGTTTTGATAACAACCCCACCTCTGCTACAGATGCTTACATGGTGCAATATGGCCCCCACTCGATGGGCTATGAGCTGCTTAGCCTTGTGAAGAAGAGCGGCTCTACCCAGTATATTCACACCGCTAAGCTTCACGATGTCTCTTTAGATGCCGGCTTGCTCGGTTTCAATAACCTGGACCTCACCGGCAATATGACCATTGTCGGTGGCTCTAACCTGAAACTCGGTGTAACCGGCTCCGTAGGCAGCCAAAATTGGGACTACATCAGCGCCGATACAACCTCTGATCTTCTCTCCACAGACAAAAGTGCCTATGCCGTGGCTCCCACCTCTGCCGATGTCAATATCAGAGAGAATAACTCCTTTGTTGTCTTTATCGACGAGCCAACCACCACCCCCTATCTGCCCACGGCCGCCGTGGTAGATGGCAATGTGGTGATGAACACCGGCTCCGGCCTTTTCTTTGAGGTGAATAATGTTGAGCCCTGGTTCCATGAGTTCCCCGAAAATACCACGCTGAGCGATTATTCTGCCACTAATCCCCTGCCGGCAAATACCCATGGCCCCTCCAAGCACATGCTGCTGGATGTGAATGGTAAGCTTAACCTGATGAGCAGTACGGCCGATATGGAAATCCGATTCCGTGGTGTTAACTTCTCCCTCACGCCGTTCTCAGACCGCCTTTACTACTTGGCAGAGGCAGATGAAATTACCGTCGGCACCGCAGACTCCTCCGAATTCGCCTCTCGCCTCATTTCTCTGGGCTACGGCTACTTCGGCATGGTTGATACGCTCGATAGCTCCAACAAGGCTCACAACACCGCCGGTAAAGATTACTTGGTTATGACTGTCATGGGCGACCCCCGCCACACGTGGTCCGGTGCTACAGAGCTGACGAACGGCGCTTTCGAGTGGGTCTCATACTCCGATACGGATGCCGATGCGATTCCCAAGTATGACTACCATTGGAAGGAAAACACTCCCTTCATGAATGGCCATGTTGTATTGTTCGGCAATCTCTATAACCCGGCAGAATGGGAAGAAAAAGCGCATCTTACCAGTGATGACACCGTGCGTGTGCTTACACAAGGCAGCATCCTGACGGAAAAAGGCTCCACCCTTGATGGTCACCAAGTGTTGTTGGATGGTACGGTTGCCAACAGTAATACGAGCACGACAGGTGTTATTGAACTGTCTATTAATAATTTAGACGAAAAAGAACGCTTCTTCAGAAACTACCAGAAGGTGCATGTCGGCGGCGAGGTTGCCCCGCTCTCCGTCATTATTAACTCCGAATATCTGGATGTGACCGACGGCGTGAATGAGCTCGTTACCACAGATTCCACCAACTACTGGTTCTATGGCGATGGCTCCATCCGCGATGCCTCTTCGTCTGAATTGAGCGATATGTTCTCTGAAAACGCCGATTTCGACGGCGGACAGTGGAAAACCAATCTGGAAAAATACGGCAACGGTATTGCCGTTATCAACTTAGATAACAGCTTCTCCGGCGGTACCAAGCTCTATGGCGGTAAAATTGTTATGCAGCACAAAAATGCCCTTGGCTCCGGTGCCATTTATATTGTCAATGGTGCTACCTTGCAGGGGGACTTTGCAGACGACCGCACCGCCGCTGATTGGCATGGCTACGATGGCGCCTATATTGGCGAGGGCATGGAGACCTCCACCGTGCACAACCCGGTAGAGGTTCGCCTCAACATCGGCACGGAGCTCCAAACCGAGTCCGAGGTGGATGCCCGCCTCTCTAACGCTGTTGATAAGAAGATGGTGCTTACCCAACTGAGTGGCGATGCAAATACCGTTGTTACCTTGCATGGGTATTCTGCACCAGCCGATATGTTTGAGGGCATGTATCCGGATGACATTCGGTACTCTCACGATGGCGAGAACCACCGCCCCGCGTATACTTATGCTATTTTCAAAGTGCTCGACCCCTCCGGCTTCTATGGCACCATCCGTATGGACGGCAATATCTGGGGACAAGAGGCCGACATGCCCGGTGGCAATGTTCAGCTGGAAATCATGACCACCGATAAGTCCACCCTGACCTCCGGGCAAGCTTTGGATGACTCTCAGAAAAAAGACTGGCTCAACACCAATATCGACCTCTCCGTCAACAACGGCACCAACCGCACCGTACTTGCCTTGGATGCCATTGACGCCTTTGCCGATGGCTCTGCTGCACCGGATTCTCAAGAGGCTCTCATCAACTCCCTCAACGGCACGGGCAGTGTGCGCATGGCAGACGGCTCCATCAACTCCTCTGTGCTTAATATGAGTGAGTATAAGAGTGTTGTGCTCGTTATTAAAGGTTTAACTAATGGTGATTATGATGGCGTGCTGGGATATGGCGAGTTCCAACGTTCCACCGACTACGGCACAGACCACCGTGCAGACATCCCCGCGGTTGGCGAAACCTGCCACCACTACGGCTGTGGTAACCTGGGTGACCTGAGTGTTCGCAAAGAGGGTAACACCACTCAAAGTGTTTACAACGCTTGGCTGCACCGGCTTGAGGTTACCGGTGGCACCTTTGCCGTTGACCATGCGTTGCAGGTTAACTCCATTGTTGCCGGTGGTGGTACTCGTGTCTTCGTTGGTTCCGTAACGGACCTCAACACCGTGTATGCACTTACTGTGGGTAAAAATGGTATTCTCTCTATGGATACCCGGCTCTTTGAGCCCGACTCCACCGTCAAGTTCGACGCCTTCCAAACCCTCTCTGCCGGTACGGATAATGAAGGCATTGGCTCCGTAGGTTGGGTTCAGCTCCAGAACGGCGCCACCATTACTGCTCACAGCGACTGGTATACCGGGGTCAAAATGGAAATTCAGTCCGGCTCTACCGTTACCTTCAATACCCACAACTACACCCCGGACCCCTTCATTACCTCCGACCACGCCGATCATGCCCATGTGGATGAAAACGGCACGGCTCATGACCATTTCAACCATTTCTTCTCCAGCCACATCATCCAGCTCCTCGGTGATTTGTCCGGTAGCCAGCTTAACCTCATTTTTAATAATGAGCAAATCTGCCCGGGTGCTAATGCCTCAGAGCAGGGTAAGGCAGACGCCATGGGTTATGTGGCCATTAAAGACCACAACCAAATGACGGGCAAACTCACGGTGAAAGAGCAAACGGTTTTGCAGGTGCTTAACAGCAATTCTGCCAATGCCGCTATGGATGCCACCGTTACCGGTACAGATGCCGCCATGCAGATTGTTGAAGCCACGCAAACCCAGTACATCAATAAACTCACTGTGGATGACCATGGCGCCCTTCTTTTGGGCGGTTCCGAGAAAACGAACCTCGGCTCCGGTGATTCCGTGCTCACCACCATCGACTACGCGGCCGAGGGTATTCAAATGTCCGCCAAGCAGCGCTTTAACGGTGATGCCGGTAATCGTGGGGATGTTGTCCGCCCCGCCACCGTTGGTACCATGTCATCCATCTATACCGACCTCTCCGGAGCAGGCGTTCGCATAGGCGGCACAGATACCACCCCCCTTGTTGCAGACAACATGCACATCACTGCCCACACCGGTGGCGTTACCCATGAGCTGCACAATGCAGAAATCTCCTCCTCTCTTGTGGACATCAGAGACTCCGCCTCCCTCAACATCAACATCAACGTTTACATTGATGACGACTCCATTGTTTGTGGCCAGACCGGTATAGAACAAACCCTTACCGCACCCGCAGGCTCTTTGCTGGAGGACTTCTCGCAAATTGCTCCCGCTGCAGCTACAGAAACCGCCAACACCGGTTCTACCACCACCGTGGAGCTCACCGTCTCCGGCGGTACCCTCTACAAAACAGGCAACACCGGTATCTACCATGTCTATGCAGACCAGTTCCACAATGTCAATATAGATGGCACCGGCTTACACCTTAAATTGACTAATGACCACTTCATTTACCAGGCTTATCTGAGCGGGGCAGATTTCATTGCCATTCAGGTGTCGGGTGAGGGCCGCTTCCTTTTCGAGGACCACAACGCGGATGCCTTTGATTCTGCCAATTGGACCATCACCGCCACTAACGGAGATGACATCTCCTCCGACTGGGTGACCTCCGACTTCGTATCCGAGAGTACGGGGCTGGAGCACACCTCCTACATGCTCTACCTTGCTGTACCGGAGCCCGCCACCGCAACCCTCAGCCTCTTAGCCTTGTCCGCCCTTGCCATGCGCCGCCGCCGCTGCCTACACCACCGCTAAGAAAGATGCTGTTGCCAAGTACAACCTCTGGGCTCTCTACGATGCCGCTGCCAAGGCTCAGGGCGCAGATAAAGACGCCTCCGAAAAAGCCTACCGCGCTGCTCAGGAGCAAGCTCAGGCTGAGTTTGATGTGCAGTAAAGCACCCCGCGTTTGCGCTTAAACATTTTCTCGCCCCATGGTACCCACCATGGGGCGAGTTGCATTGCCGAGGGGCAATATTCGCTAGATGCAAGTCCTACAAATTGGTATTTTAGGGAGGGGGAGAACATTAGCATCGGCGGGTTAATGTTGTTGTATCATTAAGTAAATGAGAAATGTACTTGTATTCGTGTCATTTTCTACTTAAACATGCGATGTGATAGTATAGGTGCGAAAAAAAAAACTTTTCAAGTGACGCTTCTTTTGATAGAATATCCGCACGCCGGGGTATAGTTCACCGGCTCATGCATCATTACACCTCTAAATACAATAAATACTATGAGCAATACACATCCTGATAAACAGTCTGCCGCTAAATTAATGAACGGGGCTGAGGCCCTGGTGCAAAGCCTAGTGAGAGAAGGTGTGGATGTGGTGTTTGCTTACCCCGGTGGTGCCAGTATGCCCATGCACCAAGCATTGAGCCACGAGCCTTCCATTCGCACAATCTTGCCGCGCCATGAGCAGGGTGGTGCCTTTGCTGCAGAGGGCTATGGCCGTGTCACCGGAAAAGTGGGTGTTTGTATGTCTACCTCCGGCCCCGGTGCTACCAACATGATTACGGCCATTGCTGATGCCTTCTTGGACTCCATCCCCATGGTGGCCATCACTGCACAGGTGGGTAGTGGCCTTATCGGTAGCTCTGCTTTCCAAGAGACGGACGTGTTTGGCATGACGGCCCCTATCGTTAAGCATAGCTATTTGGTGACCAAGCTTGAGGATATCCCCCGCATTATCAAGGAGGCTTTCTACATTGCCCGTACCGGTCGCCCGGGCCCTGTGGTGATTGATATCCCGAAGAATTTCCAAGAGGGAACCTTTGTACCTGATTTTGATGTACCCATGGATTTACCCGGGTACCGGCCTGTGCTTCCGCTGCCTACTGAGAAGCTGGATGCGGTGTTGCCCCTGTTATTAGCTGCTAAGCGCCCTGCTATTTATGCCGGTGGTGGTGTTGTGATTGCAGATGCCGCCGCAGAGCTTAAAGAGTTTGCCGAGCGTTTGCAGATACCCGTTGCAACTACATTGATGGGTATTGGTGCCATGCCGGAGAGCCACCCCCTCTCCGTACGTTGGCTGGGTATGCACGGTGCGGTATATGCTAATAATACCGTGAATGAGGCAGATGTTGTGCTGGCTATCGGCGCTCGCTTTGATGACCGTGTAACCGGTGCTGTGCGCACCTTCTGTGAGCATGCTCGCATTGTCCATATCGACTATGATGCCGCAGAGCTCAATAAAAACAAAAAGGTCGATATGGCCATACGCGCCAATGCTAAAGATGCTTTGGCTTACTTTAACAGCAAGCTGGAGACAATGGGCCACGTTGTGCGTGAGTACGCTGTGGAAAATCGCCCTGAGTGGTTCGGTATTATTGAACAGTGGAAAAAAGATTATCCGCTTTGTTATGAAAAGCGTGAGCACGAGATTGCGCCCCAGGCTGTTATAGAAGAGCTTTACCGCCAACTGGGGGATAAGGAGGCTATCATTTGCACCGGTGTAGGCCAGCATCAAATGTTTGCCGCTCAGTTCTATAAGTTTGAAAAGCCGAGATTGCTTTCTACCTCCGGTGGCCTGGGTTCCATGGGCTATGGCCTGCCGGCTGCTATGGGCGCCCATGTAGCTCGCCCCGATGTGCCCGTTATTAATATCGATGGTGATGGCTCTTTCCTCATGAACGTGCAAGAGCTGGGCACCATCCGCACCGAGCACATGCCCATTAAGTGCATTATCCTTGATAACCAGCATTTAGGTATGGTGGTGCAGTGGGAGGACCTCAAATACGACTCTCACCGTGCTAATACCTTCTTAGCTGATCCTACGGATACCTATGACCCCACCCACCATACGCCGGAGGTGCTTTACCCCAATTTCCCGGTGGTGTGTGCCGGTTTCGGAGTTAAGTGCGAGCGTGTGGTAGAGCCCTCTGAGCTGCCCGCTGCCATTACCCGTATGCTTGAGTCTAAGGAGGCTTATGTGCTTAATGTCATGGTGCCGCATGATGTGCACGTGCTGCCGATGATTCCCGGTGGCATGGGCTACCGGGACGTTGTGCTGGAGCGCATTGCCGGCGATGGCAAAGGCCGCAAAGCATCGGAGCTGGGTAAGGAAATCCCCTCTGCACTCTAATTAAGTAATTTTACGCCATGGAAGGGGCAGGTTTCAGGTCGCTTATCATATTCCTATTATTGGCTATTTTAGCATTTGTAGCCGGCTCCTTGGCGTCAGAAAATGCCGTAGGTGCTCTTGCTCCTACGGCTGCTGTTCTGGGGCTGTTTTTCCTTATTTATTTGGGGAAAAATTGTTGGGTGCTTATTTTCATTGTTCCACCGGTTTTGAATGTGGTAGAGCTTCCCTTTTTAAAAGGATTTCCTCTTGCATATGTGGTGTGTGGTATCGTATTGTTTTATATGCTTATCCTGTACATGATGGGATATGTGAAAATTAAATGGAATGGAGTTTTGTTAATTGATTTAGCAACTTTAATATTTTGTTTATATTTTGTTTCGACGTATATTCGCCACCCGGTTACCATTAAAGCATTAACGTCAATCACTGACTATGGTTATGCAGATGTAGGAGGTAAGGAATATGTGTTTTTAGTGGCTTGTATGTTATCTTATTTGTCACTAAGTATAGTATCTGTTAAGTTTGATACTCTTCTAAAAACATTGAAGTGGGCTTTTTGGCTCGCTGCAGTTCCTCTTTTTTTTATGACAGTAAGAGGGCTTGTGACAGGTTCTGTTACCTTGGGAGATGAAGTTTCTTCAACTCGATTCGGTGCTTTTTCCGGTATAGGATTGTATGTCTTTAATTATGTTTGGGCAAAATATACCTTGATCGGTATTGTGTTATCTCCTGCCAAGATTTTTATTTTATCAATTTCTGTTGTTGGTATTTTGTTGAGTGGATTCAGATCTATGTTGATAGCTGCTGCATTTTACTCATTTTTTATGACATGTATATATAGGCAACTTTGTGTGTATATTTTGATGGGATTGGCTGTATGGGGGGGGCTGGTGTATATATCCCATGAGGATGAAGATTTAGTAAATGAATTGCCTTTCGGTATTCAGCGTGCTATGGCTGTGCTTCCCGGGGTTGAAGTGTCAGACAAGGCAAAAAATGATGCCCAAGGATCTTCAGACTGGCGATTAGAAATGTGGAAATGGGCTTTGGATCCGTCTACCGGCTATATTAAAGATTATGTATGGGGTGACGGTTATGGCTTGTCGTTGTATCAGGAAAGACTTCGAACTACAGCAATATCATTGAATCTTATACAGGGTGGTGGTAATAAATTGTTTGCTGCACGTGGGGAGTGGCATAATGGTGCTATTCACCTCATTCATAGAATTGGCTATGTGGGCCTTGTCATTGTATATATGTGGGCACTGATTGTTGTTGTATTTGCGTATAAAGTGTGTTGCTACTTGAGAACCATTGAAGGTAGAGAATATGTGTACGTGCTCTTAGTCCCTTTTTTTTCATATTTAATAATTGTTTGGTTTTTGCCATGCGACAGTTTGAATTTCATTAGAGGATTATATAATCTTGCTTTATGTAAACTTTTGTATCTGGGGATAAAAAATGAGTATCCGATGCTTATAAAAGGATACAAGATAAAATACACTCCGCAGATTTTTTGTGATTTAAGACCTCCTCTACAGTGATAGGTTTTTAACAATAAATAGAAAATTCGTACGAGTCTGTTTCAGAGCTGCTGGTGTGTTAACCCGCACCCGATGAAAAAATGGCCCTTTTTTTGAGTTTACTCAGTTTTTTCTTGATTCTTTTGATTTTTAGGTGTAGCATTCCAAGAAAATTGGAAAGGTTTTATATGAAGTGGATAAATTGTGTAGCATGGCTTTTTATGATTCCTGCAGTCCTTTCAGGAGATGAGTTATTGACGCTTTCTTCTCCTCAAAATGGATCATTGAAACATAACAATAAAGTAAGTAGTAAAATTGTTTGGTTAGGTAATGATAAGTATCTGGAGTCGTGGGAATTATCCTGTACGCTGAGTTTTCCGTTGATGACTTCCGGTGACTTGTTTTATTCGTATGGAGTATACAACTATGGGTATACTTTTAATCCGTCTGACAGTAGATATAAAGGAATTTCCTTTGGAATATCAAAAGATAACGTTTTATATTTCAGTCATAATGAACAGATAATAAATCTGGATGATTTTATTCTAAAATCTGGTGATAGCTCGTATAATTTATCTGTGTCATTTATTACAACTTATGATCCCGAGGAGAAAAAGAACATTTCAGGCAGTGTATTACTGACTCTTAATGAACAAGCTTTCTCGTATGAAATTAAAGAACCTTTTTTGGAATATTGTTACTTGAGAAATGAGACCGTTTTCTCAGAAACAACTTACCCTGTGCTATATACTCATCATGCTTGTGACTATTCTAATATTGTGCTTAAAAAGCTGGATAATCGTATTGCTCCTGAGCCGCAATCTTCTATTTTCCTGAGTATTTCATTATTAGTTTTAGGATTGTACCGAAGGAGACGATAAAACGTCAATGATAGACCGAGGATAACTGTCGAACGGAAAAATTGGTAGCAGTATAGATATGGAAAAAAAGGTATCTGTAATCATACCTGTATATAACACTCAACATGATTTAATTAGGTGTATTGATTCACTTCGTAATCAGACCTTGCAAGAGTGGGAGGCCATATGTGTAGATGATGGCTCTACTGATGATTCCGGTAAAATTCTTGATGAAATTGCAAGAACTGACCCTAGATTTAAAATTATCCATCAAAAGAACAGTGGCGTAGCTTGTGCTAGAAACACGGCTTTAGAGCATGTTGCCGCTCCTTATGTAACCATGCTGGATTCAGATGATTATCTTCAGCATGATGCACTCGAAAGGATGCTTCTCTTTTTTAGGGATCAAGCTGTGGAAATTGTCATTGCTGCTCAGGGCGCAAAAAAGAAAGACGGTAAAATATCGCATTCTCTACCGTTTTTGCCTCCCGGTTTGTTAGATTTTAAGATTGAGTATTTTTTTGTTTCTTTTCATCCCGCCCCGTGGGCAAAATTATATAAGATGGACATAATCAAGAAGCATAATATCCGTTTTCCGGAGGGGATAAAGATGGGCGAAGATGCCGTATTTGTTGCACAATATTGTAGTTATGTAAGGCGTGCATATGTACTGCATGACCCATTGTATGTATACGATCTTTCCTCTCAAACATCCGTCTCTCAAAAGTTTAATTCCGGTATGCTTTCTTACGAGGTGTATTCTCAGACTCTAGGCTTGGCTGCTCTTATTTATCGTTTAATATCTGAGCGAGGGGATTCATTATATGGCATAAAAGCGTGGCAACAACATTTGCTGAAGATTCATTTGATTGAACATAATTGGGTCATTAATTTTACGAGGCATTCTTCTCTTATAAAACGACGACTCAGAAAAGTGTCTCGAGATTATTATTCTCAGATTGCTAAAAATGTGGCTTGTGGTGTTAGGCTTTGTTTAAGTTTAGAATCCTGTTACTCTCTGTTTAAGGGGAAATTGATGCGTTTTGCCGGTAAAGTTAAAAGAATGATTTTTCCCAAAAAATCTATTTAAGTTTTGTCCAATATGTCCTTGGGTACATCAGCGCGAGATACAATCAATTCTATAAAAGGATTGGTTTCTGTAATTGTGCCTGTTTATCGCGTAAAAGAATATGTCGCGGAGTGTGTTCAATCCCTCTTGAATCAAACATACCCCCATATAGAATTAATTTTTATTGATGATGCCGGCAAAGATGGTAGCATAGAGTTAGTGGAACTCCTTTTAAAAGGCACTGATATTTCTTATTCTATTATCCGCCAGCCGGAGAATAAAGGGGTATCAGTAGCACGTAATATGGGCGTGCAAGCTGCAAAAGGTGAATTCATTTTATTTGTTGATAGCGATGATTTCATCAGTGAGCATTGCATAGAAAAGCTCATTAACAAGGCAACGGCTGATCATGCTGATATTGTATTCGGCAGCTTTGTTTATATAAAAAATGGGCAGGTCGAACCTTCCCATTGGTGTTATACGGATTCGGATGTTGCGACAGATACTCCATTAATCTCATATGTTGAACAAAAAACGATTATAATGCCTTGGAGTAGGCTAATGCGGCGAGATTTTTATATCAATAGCGGGGTGCGTTTTATGGAGGGTATTCGGTATGAAGATGAGCCGTGGTCGTTTTCCTTGATATTACGCGCTAAGAGAATCAGTTTTGTTAAAGATGTCATATATTATTATAGAATTTGGGATGGCGCGTTTATGTCCGGAACAGAATTAGATGAGTTCCGTATCAATAGCATGTATCAGCACTTGGTAAACTGTTCTCAGGAATCTTACCGGTTTGATATTTGGAACTTTAATTATTTCCGAACTTGGTATGCAAGAAGCATTTTTTTCTTTTGTTCAAAAGTAATTCATTCAAAAATGACAAATGCGCTGAAAATCCTCTATTTGGATAAGGTATATAGCGAATTACGACTCCCTTATAAGGAGTTGAATGATATATTCCTGTATCCTATGGCTAAGAAAATGTCGTTTATATTGCCGAAATATAGATGGTTAAAAATGCTTGTCTTGCTCAAAGAAATAAAAAATCGCGTTTGTCGGAGATTGCAGACTAGCTGAGTTATTATATTTACTTTTTTCATTCTTGTTTACATTTTAAATATAAATAGATACATCTAAATGAGCCCTTTGATTTCTATTATTGTACCTGTTTATAACACTGCACCCTATTTGAGGCGCTGTTTGGATAGTTTGTGTAATCAATCCTATTCTAATCTGGAGATTATTTGTATCAATGATGGTAGTATTGAACTTGCTGAGGCTTTACTTAAGAAATCAAAACGACGTTGGTTTACTATAACTCAGAATATTAACAGGGGGGTGTCAGCTGCTAGAAACATTGGTATGGAACAATCTTCCGGAGAATATTTATTCTTTTTAGATGCAGATGACTATATTGCAGAGTTTTGCATTGAAAGACATGTTAATGCTATATGTCGTGATTCATCGGAAATGGTATTTGCAAATCATGTTGACTTAGTAGACGGTTGCCTAGTGCCATCAATACGCGTTAAAGATAAAGACTATTATTCTGATAATCCTATATTGGAACTAGGAAGGTGGAGACTTACCTCTATGGTGTGGAATATATTGTTACGTAAAGATTTGTACAGGAGAGTTGCGATGCCTTTTAAAGAGGGAATTAGAGGAGAAGATGCGCCTTGGATATTTTCTCATATTATTCGTGCTAAAAAAATAAGCTTGATTACAGATGTTACTTATTATTATAGGCGGTGGAATGGGGCATATACTTGTTCTTTAAAGAAAAATGAGAGTTATGTGTCCGATTGGTACTATTGTATTCTGCATTGTACAAAAGAAACTTTGAATTTGTCAATTTGGAAACATCGTTATTTTAGATCTTGGTATGCGAGAAATATTTTAGATTTCTTTTTTGCTTTACTACTATCACAATGTAAACCTGCTTATAAGTATGAGATTTTAAGGACTTTTTTTCCGAAATCCGAATCCCATACATAGAAATTAGTAAAATAACGTATGGCTTGTATATGATTATAAGGATTATCCCATGGATTCGTTTGAGATATTATTGGATTAAAGTTATATTTTTTAGTCAGGGGTTTGTTAAAAAATTAAGAAGTATTTTTTGTGAATAGATTTTTGTGTTGAAATGAAATTTAAAACTATTTTATTATAACTTCTCCCAATAAATATATATGAATGTTGACGATTTGGTCTCTGTAATAATTCCCGTATATAGGGTTGAACAATATATCGAAGAGTGTATTGTTTCTGTTATTAAGCAAACCTATCCAAGGCTTGAGATTATTTTAGTTGATGATTGTGGCGGTGACTCTAGTATCAAAATAGCTGAAAATATACTGAAGAAATCTTCTCGTGAATGGAAAACTTTGTCTCACGATAGAAACCGAGGACTCTCTGCAGCTAGGAATACCGGAGTAAATGCTGCAACAGGTAAGTATTTTTATTTTTTAGATAGTGATGATTATATCAGCAATAAAACCATTTCTGTGTTACTTGAAGCTATCAGATTCTATAATGCTCATATGGTATTTGGTAATGGTATAACTAAATTATACGAAGATGGTACTACCTCTCAGATTAAAGAAAATGCTGCAAATCTGCATGAAATGGATGCCTTTGATGCTTTTCTTCGTGAAGATTCTTTCGTCATGGCATGGCATAGATTAATTGATAGGAGAGCTTATCTGTCTACCGGAATAAAATTCCGAGAGGGAATTGTGCATGAAGATGATATTTGGTCATTTCAGTTGTCTCGCTCAAGTTTAAAAGTATGTTCGGCACCCGGGCAAAGTTTTTATTATTATAGACAGAGAAAGGGCTCTATTATGGATGCTGAACTCTTTTCCGAAAAACGCTATAATGGAGCTTTAGCTGTATTGCGAAATTTTTATCAGGTGGGTATAAGTGAAGGATTTTTATACAACAATATCAATTTTATAATGAGGTATTGTAAAGAGTTTAATCGGGTGGTGAGTTCCATTATGTCATGTCGTAGTCAAACTTTTCGACATCGAATGTTACGCATAAAAAAACTTATGCAAGAGTTTTCTTTCTTCCCGAAAGAGAAAAAATCCACATATTTATTTATGAAGGCCTGGTATAGACTGGCATATTTTATGCCTGCTCGTTTGGCATATTTCGTAGCGGCAAAACTTGTCCGTAGATGATTCCGTGCGAGCTCGACGGTTTTTTTGTAAGCATTCAACCAAAAGCCTTGTAGCGGGGTATGCGATAATGAAACTCTATGTTTACATTACCGCACAATACCATTGTTTATCTTTATAAGGAAGCCATTGACATGCGACTGGGGATGTTCCGTTTGCAGGGAGTCATT
>JAFQEF010000081.1 GCA_017399165.1 Akkermansia sp. | reverse complement strand
AGCTATAGGGTGAACTGTACCCTAATGAATACAGAAAGACGAAAAATGCGCCGAAATAGGCGCATTTTTCGTCACCGGCTCTCTATGACTTTACTTCATACTGCCCGGTCTTGTCTTAATTTGAGTTTTTAGAGGTCCCCACATTGTAAATAATGGACTTACTGGGTTCATTGTCTAATGCGTTTGCCTTGGCTTTTTTCGCCATCGATAGTTGAAAAATAAATAAAAGGCGTTACCGCGCAAACTTACACGGCAACGCGAAAAATGCTACATGTTTATATGCTTACTTTTTACGGCAGCAGCGCTTTTTAGCAGCGGGTTTTGCGGAGCAAGCCTCTGCCTTGGGGGCAAGGGTGCGTACTTTGCGCTCCCAGGTCCAATCCCAACGGGTGAGGGAGGTGAAGCAAGCGGCAAGCAGGTCCACACTGGCCTGAATATCGGTCTTGTGAGCCATTTCGATGCTCTGGTGCACGTTGCGCACGGGTATGGAAACCGCACCGGCAATGGAGCCACCGGGGCAGAACTTCTGCATGGCACCGGCATCCGTACCACCGGCGGCAAGCAGCTCCAGCTGGTAGGGGATGGAGCCCTCCTCGCACAGGGCCGTCATGAACTTCACCATGCGGTTATCGGTAATAAGCGTACCGTCATACACCTTAACAGCCGTACCCTTACCCAGTACCGTGCACTTATCATGAGCACCGGAGCCGGGGGTATCGAACGCGATAGTGACATCCAGCGCAAAGGAGAAATCCGGTTGAATGTCAATGGTGGCTGCCTGAGCACCACGCAGACCTACTTCCTCTTGCACGGAGAACACGGCATACAGGTCATAGTCCGACTTTTGCCCGGACTCCACAATGGCACGCACAGCCTCAATGAGCAGGTAACAACCGCCACGGTTATCAATGCTCTTCACATTAAGGCAGTCGCCCATCTCTACCAAGTCACCGATGCGGGTGATGGAGTCGCCGATGGAAACATACTTCTCCACCTCATCCTTGGGCATACCTACATCCACCACGTAATCCGTAACGGCGGGCATCTTGGTGCGCTCCTCGGGGGACATCACGTGGATGGGCTTTACACCCATGCAACCGGGCAGGTCCTTGGTACCATGCACGGTAACGCGCTGAGCCGTGAGTGTTTTGGGGTCAAAACCACCCAGGGGCAGAATGCGGATAAAGCCGTTGTCATCTATATGGCGTACGATGAAACCGATTTCATCCATGTGGGCAGCGCACATTATTTTTTTGTCGCTGCTCTTGCCCTTAATCACGGCAATAACGTTGCCGATGTTGTCCACCGTAACAGAATCTGCCAGCGGGGTCACCGTTTTAATGATGAGATCGCGGATGCCGTACTCGAAACCGGGTGCACCGGTAGCCTCACAAAGTTCCTTGAAGAGTTGGATATTCATGACGCAGAGAAGCATACGCCGCATACGCCGAATTATCAAGACAAAAAAATAAAGAAACCCCGCCATGACTGAAAAAGCCCGGCGGGGGAAAAGGTGGCACAGCAGTCAACCTCACTTAAATATAGATGCGGATAACGGCTTTTTTACGCAGGCGGCCAATCCACTCGCGGTAGCGCTCCTCACTCTTTTTGCGGCGCACGGAGTCATCCACACGGGCTTTGATGCCGGGGGCATTGAGGGAGGGCGGCGTAGCGCGCTTGGTTTCCTGTACGCACACGATGGTGAACCCATAAGGAGAAGCCAGCGGCCCCGTTACCTTATTTTTGGGCAAGGCAAATACGATATTGGCAAACTGAACATCCAAATCGCTGCGTTTGCGGAACGGCCATTGTCCGCCCTCGGGGGCAAACTCGTCTCTGGACCACTGCACGGCGGCATCCTCAAAGCTGATTTCGCCTTTGATAATGCTCTCCGTAAGCTCCTGAGCAAATTGGAACTGCTCCTCGGGGGTGGCGTTGGGGTCATCCGAAGCGCCCATGGGGATGAAGATTTTTTTATAGCGTACGGAGTCTTTGGTCATGTCTCGGTAGTCGTACTTAGTAGCCTGGTACTCGGCACGAATTTCATCCGGGGTGGGCGGGATATCGCGGTCGTAGCGCATGTTACGCATAGCGCCCACCGTAACCTCCTTGCGTACGGAGTCGCGGTACTCGCTGTAGGTCATGCCGGACTTTCGCAAGTTATCCAACAAGGCCTCACGCTTGCCGTTAAAGTGAGTGAGAATGCGGCGGTTAATCTCATCATCTATGGCACTGGCGGGCATTTGCATGCCCTTGCCTTCAAAGTCGCTCAGCACCAGCTCACGCTCAATCAGCTCGTCCAACACGGCTTTTTTAGCCTTAATGAGCTCGCCGTTAAAACGGCCGCCCTGCTGCGGGTAGAGCATCAACAGCTCATTCACATACGGCTGCAAGCGTGCGCGCACCTCGGATGATGTAATGGGGCGGCCATTTACCACGGCAGCCACACGGTTGACAATGCGCGTGGGCTTGGGCTTAGCGGCGTTTGAATCTTTTGCAGCCTGCACGGGCAACACTGCCCCCAAGGCCAAAGACATCACGATAAAACGGCTTAAAAACTTCATACGTTCGTTATTCTACAACATCTGCACGCGTCATGCAATCATCTTCTTTGTCACACTTATAACTTTATTCTCGCCAAGTGACATTCTGCGTGATATTATAACACCGATTTCAACCATTTTTTTCACAACATGGCTATCAAACTGTTTATTCCGGGTCCCACCATCGTGTCTGAGGACATCCTTGCAGAAATGAGCCTGCCCATGATCGGGCACCGCTCCAAGAAGGCTTCCGAAATCCAGAAGCGTATTTCCGATAACATGCAGAAGGTGCTCTTCACCAACAATCGCATTCTGCTCTCTACCTCCAGCGGCTCCGGCCTGATGGAAGGTGCCATACGCTCCTGCACCGCCAAGCGCGCAGCCGTATTCTCTGTGGGTGCCTTTGGTGATAAGTGGTACAAGATGGCTCAAACCAACGGTATACCGGCAGATAAGTTCTCCAGCGAGATGGGCGAGCCCACCACCCCCGAGATGGTAGATGCCGCCCTCTCCACCGGTAAGTATGATGTTATCACCGTGACCCACAACGAAACGTCCTCCGGCATTCAAAACCCGGTAGAGGAGATTGCCGAGGTCATGAAAAAATACCCGGATGTGGTATGGTTGGTAGACGCCGTATCCTCCGCCGCAGGCTCTAAGATAGAGACGGATAAGCTGGGGATTGACGTGCTCATTACCTCCACACAAAAAGCCCTTGCCCTGCCCCCCGGCTTGGCTATTTGCGCCATGAGCCAAAAGGCTTACGACCGCACGGCAGAGGTGCAAAACCGTGGTCTCTACTTTGACCTGCGCACCCTGTGGGACTTCATTGACAAGAAGAACTACCAGTATACCTCCACCCCCTGCCTCTCCCTCATGTATGCACTGGATAAACAGCTGCAACACATTGTGAATGAGGAGGGCATTGAGGCCCGTTTTGCCCGCCACGAGCAGTGCGCCGAGTTCACCCGCGCCTGGGCAGACGAATACTTCCGCGTATACCCCAACCGCAAGTACCTCTCCAAGACCCTCACCGTGATTGATGCTCACCCCAAGGGCTGCTCAGAGCTTATCTCCATACCCGAGCTCAACAAGGCACTGGCAGAGCGCAACATGCAGCTGGGCAACGGTTACGGCGGTCTCAAGGACAAAACATTCCGCATTGCTCACATGGGCGAGCTTTGCATGGATGACATGAAGGAGATTACCTCCGCCATTGTGGATGTTCTTAAGCTCAAGTAAGCTGCCGTTTTACAAAACTTCACCACACGCCACAGCCTGCTACGGGCTGTGGCTTTTTTTGTGGCAGGGGGTAAAAAACACCGTGTTACCCACGGGGAGCAACACGGTGTGAAGATGTTCTTTCAATAATGATGCCGTTTATTCATCGGAGCCCTTTTGCTCCAGCGCGCCGTACTTACCCTTGCGGATTTGGCTCATGTAGCTGTTTACACCCTTAATCCAGTGGCTCGTGCTTTTGCAGTACACACGGGCAATCTGCGGAACTGTCGTGCGCCCCTTCGTGCGGTATTTAGCCAATAAGCGTGCGAGGTCTTGCACACATGCCTCTTTAGACTCATACTTGCGCTGCCCTTTCTTGCCCATGATTCCGGCAAGATTGTTTTTTCTGCGGGCGGCAGATGAGGTTGCGTTGGCCGACTCGTGGCGAATAATCGCCTCCATTAACACGGGGTCCACTCCATGTTGTGCGGCCGCATCATTGATGGCAGGGCGCAAGGCTGTCACATTCTCAGCCATCGCGCTGCACACCAGCATAATGCCGGTCAATATTGTCAGGATAGATCTCATGCGCCACGCAGCATACACGAACAGTTTCTGTTTGTCAATAGTAAAATGTTACATTTTTGTAGATTTTTAACTTTTGTGTAATAATTGAGTATTGTTATCTAGTATAATGTCCGGTAATGAGGCAAACCTACGGCTTACAGAGCCCCTGCAAATTGGTAGTTGTGGGGGCGAATACTATCGGAGTGTTGGACTTTAGTCCAACATATTATCAAGGTATACCACCATGAAAGTGGGACTTAAGTCCCACCCTACGATATAAACAAATTGCCATTTGGCGAGTTTTTAGAGGCTCTCAATTCGCAAATCAACGTGTTCCAAATCCTTGGGACACGTATGGGGTAAATACAGCTTTCTCATTTTCTCCTTTTCAGCAGCATGGGTTTATGGTAGAATGCACGCCATGCAGGAGCAACTGGACATCATGATGTGGGAGATAACGGCAGAGAACGCGTGGGTGTTACCCCTGTGTTTCGGGCTGTTCGGGGCGTGTATAGGGTCCTTTTTAAATGTGGTCATATACCGCATGCCCAGGGGGCTGAGCGTGAATGAGCCGCGGCGCTCCTTTTGCCCCACCTGCAACAAAGAGATACCTTGGTATTTGAACTTACCGCTCATCAGCTGGTTAATGTTGCGGGGCAAAAGTGCCTGTTGCGGGCAACGCATACCCGTGCGCTATTGGTTGGTAGAGCTGGCATGCACGGCATTTTTTGCAGCCACGGCTTATTGGTTGGGGCAAGAGAACAGCATGAGCTTTTTTGCACTGGTATTCATTTGTATATGGGGAGCCGCCATGCTGGCCACCTTATGCATAGACTGTGAGCTTATGGTGGTGTTACCCTCCATCACCTTGGTAGCAGCAGCGGCAGGTGTAGCAGCGGCATTGGCAGATCCTTGGAATTTGTACGGCACCTTTGAATGGGCAGATGCCCTGCTGCTGAGCCTGGGCAGCGGCGTGGGAGCCTTTGTTTTGCTGAAGCTCATCGGCCTGTTGGGGCGTTTATTGTTCGGCGGTAAAAGCAGGAATTACGCAACGGAGCAGAAATGGGTACTGCAACAAGCGGGGGATGACATTGAACTAAGCATAGGGGAAGAGCGCTATGCCTGGAGCGACTTGTTTATGGAATCCGCCAACCGTGTACAGCTCAAAGAAGCCACCGTTAACCACACCGCCACACAAGCCCCCTGCACCATTACCTTTACCGCAGAAACCGCCAAATTGGCAGACGGCACCATCATTGCGCTGGAAGCCCATGAACGTTTGGAAGGCACATGCCACGGGCTCAGCACGCGCAAAGAGGCATTAGGCAGCGGGGATGCGTGGATAGCCCTGAGCATAGGCGTGCTGTGCGGGTGGCTCGGCTGTTGTTTTGCCCTGGTAGCAGGCAGCATATTAGGCTTGGCATGGGCTTTGATAGCCGGCATAAGCCGCGGGCAACCCATGCCGTTTGGTCCCGTGCTGATTCTGGGGGCATGGGTATATCTCTTTTACGGTCGCGTGTGGATGGAGGAATTATTATACACCATGTGAAGCCATGAAACTCCCTTACTCCATATTTCTTGCAACATGCATGCTCACCGCCGGTGCGACAGATGGTGAGGTCTCTCTCTCTCAACTGGAAACAGCCTACACCACCACCGCCTACATACTCAACGACCGCAATAACGAGTCCATACACAACGCCACGGCCACCTTGGAGTACTGCGCAGAGCACGGGCACCCACTGGCAGCCCTGCTGCTGTTGGATGTGTATGAGGGCAAACGCCGCGGCTTGCAAGCGCAGCCCGAAAAGGCCGAGCAACTGGCCCGCCGCATAGCAGCCGGGGAGCTTAAGCTCAACGTGGAGCACAAGCAATCCGTCACCGTAAAGCTGGAGAGCATGTTCCGCTATGCCTTGTATTGTGAAAAAGGCGTGGGGAGGCCCAAGTCCGAGCACGATGCATACGAATGGATGCTCAAAGCCTCTAACAGCGGCTACGGTAAAGCCAGGGTAGAGTTGGCGCGTTATCTCATCAGCGGAAAGGGCGGGCACAAAAACCCACGCACGGCCCTCAAACTGCTCAAGGCTCAAGCCGGCATAGATGCCCGTGTGCCCAACCTCTTTTTCTATATGGGGCATATTTACCTGAGCGGCGCAGGCCTGCGCAAACGCAACCCCGAGCGTGCCTTTTACTATTTCTCATACGGGGAAAAGCTCAATGATGCCAACGCCATCAACAATTTGGCTGCCATGTACGAGCGCGGTATCGGCACAGAGAAAGACGAGCTCACCGCCCTGCGCCTGTATAAAAAAGCCGCTCAATTGGGCAACAAGGCGGCATCTGCCAACATGCAACGCTTGGGCTACAGAAAAGCCGGGCATGAGTTTGCCACCCCGGACAGCGTGCGCGTGGACAACGCCGCCATGCAGGTGATAGAGGCTCTCCCCCTGCCTCAAAACACCCGCAGCAAGCTGACAGCCCCGTTCCGCAACCATGCAAGAGAAATCATGAACTCTTTATGATGTATTCTGCACCAGCCGCAAGACAAGCAGCCGAGTATGCAGCGGCGGCGCTGGGGTTCTCTGCCCTAGGGGTGGCACCCGCAGATGCAGACCAAGGCACCTACCTTGCAGATTGGTTGGCGGCCGGGCAACATGCAGACATGGTGTGGATGGAGCGACACCTGGCAGCGCGGCAAAACCCGCAATTAGTATTACCGGGCGTGCGTAGCGTCATCATGCTCACTTACGAATATGCGCACGCAGATGCCCGCCGAGCCCCCGGGCGCATTGCCCGCTACGCCCAGGGGGAAGATTACCATAAGCTGCTGGCCGCTAAATTGGCAGATATTGATGAGACCCTGCAATTTTACGGAGGCACCCAACGGTGTTTTACGGACTCCGGCCCGGTGAGCGAGCGTTTTTTTGCAGCACGTGCGGGGCTGGGGTGGATTGGCAGAAACGGGCTTTTGATACGCCCGCATCTTGGCTCATACTGCTTTTTAGCATGCATACTCACCACGCTGGAGCTACCCTATGACACCCCCACCGCCAACCGTTGCGGCACCTGCCACCGCTGCGAGCAAGCCTGCCCCACCGGGGCCCTTAACAATGGCTGCTGCGATGCGCGCAAATGTTTATCCTATTGGACCATTGAGGCCAAGTGCGATGAGGATGCCGCCACCGCCCTTTCCCATGGCGACCGCATATACGGGTGTGATATTTGCCAAGAGGCATGCCCTTGGAACCGTCCGCGACAAGAACAGCGCGTTGACCCGCATTTGCTGATGCCCGCCCCGTTGAGTAAGCTGAGCCCGCAAGACTTGGCAAGCCTCAGCACTGCCGAGTTTGAGCAGTTGTTTGCCGGCTCGCCCATTCGCCGCATCGGCAACGCCCATTTGAAAAGAAACATCGAGAAATTAACCGAGTAACGATACCGTTAATTCCCCCTGCTGACAAAAATAACACCATACACACGTGAACAAACATCGCCAATGCGGTGTCAAAATGGTAGTATAGAAAAACACGTATGGAACAATCCCTTTTATACATCACAGAGCACCTCCCGTTTATCGATTGTCTGGCTTATTATTACAACAACGGGCATAGTGCCATGGGCGGATACGACGGCTTAACCCTGCTGGGCTTGGGGCTGGTACTGCTGGCCGGCCTTGTGGGTGGTATTGTACAAAGCCGCATGTTAGCCTCCATGAAACAGTTTTCTGCTACCCCTGCCCCCTATTGCGGGGCAGATGTAGCACGCGCCATGTTGCGGGAAAACGGCATCAATAACGTGCAAGTTACGCACACCCCGGGCCAACTTACCGACCACTATAACCCCGCCAACCGCACGGTCAACCTCAGTGATGATGTGTATGCCACCTACAGTGTGGCAGCCATGGCCGTGGCCGCGCATGAGTGCGGACACGCCATTCAACACGCCAAGGCTTATCCCTGGCTCAGCCTGCGCAGCGAGCTGGTACCGATTGTGAGCTTGGGCTCTCGCTTAGGGCAAATCGTGCTGATTGTGGGGCTCGTTTTATTGGCCGCCGGCAGCAGCACCACCGTAGCTTGGATTGGGCTGGGGCTCTTTGCCACCACCACCGTATTTGCGCTTGTTACCCTGCCGGTGGAGTTTGATGCCTCTCGCCGCGCCCTGCGTTGGCTTGAGGAATCCGGCGTGGCAGACCGCGCCATGCACGGGCAGGCCCAAACGGCTCTGCGCTGGGCCGCCATGACCTACGTGGCAGCAGCCCTTTCCTCTATTGCCATGTTGGTGTATTACCTTTTCATTATTCTCAGTCACTCTCAAAACCGCAACAATTAACCGCCTCTCTCAAATGATGAAAAAAGCAATTCTTTTAAGCACCTGCCTGTTATTGTGTGGCACAGCAACGGCACATGAGCTCCCGCCGTCCGATACCACGCCGCATGAGCTGCTCAGCCCCCATGAGCATGCAGAGCTTTATCTCAACCTCGTTTCCCACCTGTACTATGCACTCATTCCCAGAATGGACAGTGTAACGGATGCGGAATCCGCCGCCAAGGTAAAGGCTGAGATTATTGCCCTGCACCGCCGACTCAACATGGCCATTGACCACATGGAGCACAACCCCGATATGCGTAAAGAGGTGCTCACTATCCTCAACAATAATCCTGCCCGCCGCAAACGCCTTATTGAGGAAGAAGCTGCCTACAACGCCAGTGCTCAACGCTGCCGCGCCACAGGGCTTATCCCCGATATACCCGCCGTGCGGCGTGTATCCATACCCCAATAAAATCATACCCCGGCCATTTTGACGCACACCGAGCTACTGGAGGCCATACGCTTGGCTTTGGGGGGTACAGCCACTCAAAGCGCGGCAGAGCTGGCACTGCATGCCGTTACCCGAGCCATACGAGATGGCTTGGCAGAGGATGCTTGCGTTAAGCTGGCGGGGTTTGGTACTTTTCGCTACAAAACTGTTGCAGAGAGGCGGCTGCGGCTTCCGCACAACGGTAAAAGCCTACAATTACCCCGGCGCAGGGTACTGAGATTCACCCCCACCAACAAAAACATTTTCTTGCGATAGTACGCATAATGTGCTTTACAAACAGGGGATTTAGAGAGAGAATAACGCAGCATGAAACACGCCGCGCATCTGATACCCCTGTTGATTATGCCCTGTCTTTTGGCAGGGTGTGGGGGTGATGATGAAGACGCCCGCGCGATTCGTGCGGCAAGTTTCACTACCTCCACCCGCCCGGCCCCCAATCCCACCAAGCTCTCCCTGCAAAATGAGATCCGCAGCAATGTGAGCATGGTCAGCGGTGCGGCATCCGCCCCCCGATATGAGCTTTACAGCGAATACAACGGGGAAGATATACGGCAGGTAACGGGGGTATCCGGGCGCAAGCTGATACTGGCCTTTACCGCTGATTGGTGCGAGCACAGCCTCAAAATGCGAGAAGCCCTCAAAAAACTGGCAGAAGATGAAAAAGGCAACGTGCAGGTGGTGGATGTAAATGCCGACAAGTTCCCCAAAGTAGCAGAGGAATTCTCCCTGACCAAGGTACCTACTATTTTTATCTATACGGAGGGCATACGCCTGCGCTCTTTCGAGGGTGCGCATGATGCCACCACCCTCAAAGCCATGCTGGACCAACTGCTCAGCACCGGTAACTGATACTTTATTTTCAACACATACAGATAGAACAAACACAGACCATGAGATTCCTGACAGGATTACAACCCAGCGGAAAACTCCACATCGGCAACTACTTTGGTGCCATTCAAAACGCCATTGAGTTGCAGAACAAGGGTGAAGCCTTCTACTTCATCGCCAATTACCACGCCATGACCACCATGCCGGGGGCAGAAACCCTGCGCGCCAACACCTACGAGATGGCGGTGGACCTGCTTGCCTGCGGGCTCGACCCGCAGAAGGCCGTCTTCTTTGCGCAATCTGCCGTGCCCGAGGTCAACGAACTTGCCTGGATTCTCTCTACTGTGTGCCCCATGGGCTTGCTGGAGCGCTGCCACTCCTACAAAGACAAAATTGCCAAAGGCTTCAGCCCCAACCACGCGCTCTTTGCCTACCCTGCCCTCATGGCGGCAGATATTTTGCTGTACGACAGCGATGCCGTGCCCGTGGGTAAAGACCAAAAACAGCATTTGGAAGTAACCCGTGACCTGGCAGGCAAGATTAATGATGCCTTCGGCAAGGACCTGTTACGCATGCCCGAAGCCATTATCAACGAAACCACCGCCATTGTACCCGGGCTGGACGGCCAGAAAATGAGCAAGAGCTACGGTAACACCCTGCCCGTGTTCGGTGAGGAAAAAGCCCTGCGCAAGCTCATCAACAAAAAGGTGGTAACGGATGCCACCCCGCTGGAGGATCCCAAGCCCACGGAAAACTCCATCATCCTGGCACTTTATAAGCTCTTTGCCACCCCGGCTCAGTATGATGAAATGGTAGAGGCACACAACCGCGGTGGCGTAGGCTACGGGCAGTTCAAGAAAGACCTGTTCGAGGCCTACTGGGAGTTCTTCCGCGCCGCCCGCGAGAAACGCGAGTGGATTATGGCCAACCCCGGCTATGTGGATGAGGTATTGGCAGCCGGTGCCACTAAGGCCAGAGAGGCGGCTGCCCAGGTGCTGGCCCGTGTGCGCAAAGCAGTGGGGCTTATCTGACAAACTCAACCAACCAACTTTTAACAAGAGGGGGTCGTCTTACGCGGCTCCCTTTTTGTTTATGCCGCGATATTTTTTTTGACACCATGCGCAGTTTTTGCTACTAATATGGTGTTATGAATACTTTTGTGAAGTTAGTTGCCTTTTTTCTGTTGTTTATACATACGCAAATATATGCATCGGAGGTTTCGTACGTTTTTTCATTTGCTGAATCTGAGCGATGGGATGAGCAACAGGAAAAGTGGGTATCCACTCCCAAGAAACAGCAATTTACTGCTACTGTAGTAACGAAGCGAGTAAGCAAAAAAAAGAATAAGAAAATCAAGCTCATTCGTAGAGGAACGTGTCATTTTGTTAATGAAGATTTATTTGTTAATGATGCTGACATTCCTGTCGGTGAAAGCTTACAGTATAATGTTAATATGGAAAACAAAAGTTCCAAGGGATTAGAATTATACCTACTATATGATTCTGATGATATGGAGGGATTTGCAGACATGGTAATAAGCATTCAATATACCAATGAGGAAAAAACTGAAGGCCTGGCACGCATTACAATCTATCATTATGGAAAACCCAAATATAGAAATGTAAAGGTAAAAATTACGAAAGGCTAGTCTACCGTTCGGTAATGAGGCAACTACAAATTGGGGGGCCTCTAAAAACTCGACAAATGGCAATTTGTTTATATCGTAGGGTGGGACTTAAGTCCCACTTTCATGGTGGTATACCTTGATAATATGTTGGACTAAAGTCCAACACTCCGATAGTATTCGCCCCCACAACTACCAATTTGTTGAGGATACCCCGCGGGCGAATGCACGCCGAAATCAGAACCCCGGTTGAGGGGTTCGTATTTATTTTTGTATAGTTCCCGGGATTAGCGCTCCGGACGGGGAGCTACAGACTCCCGCTCTGCGCGAATGCGCATGGCTTCTTTCAGGTTGTGAGCAGCCCCGGTATGGCCTTGATTAGCAGAGCGCAACCACCAGAGCATGGCTTCATCCTCATTGGGGGTAACACCATTTACCCCCCAGTACAAAATGTTAGCATAGCGGTATTGTGCCGTGGCATCGCCATTGCAGGCACGGGTGTAAAGGGACTCTATCAATTCCTTATCATGCAGCTCACGCTTAGCGACCATGGCAGAATCATCCCGCTGCCCGTAGCGCACGGCCCACGGCAGCATCACGGCAAAAGCAAAGCCATAAAACGCCACCAAATGCCAGCGAGAAAAGGTAAAGGTGGGGCGTATAGACATACGGCGCATGCGTAACGGGTGCGCCGCATCACGCTCGTAACGGCGGCGGCGAGAGGCGCGGCGATTATACGCGTGCTGCACGGATACCCGCACACGGCGAGGCATATCCACCAGCTCGGGGGCCATATTAAGGCGTTTGTGGCGCTCCAGCCAGCCATCGTAATGGGCTCGTTGCTCGGCATCTGCCAACACACGGTATGCCTCTGCTACCAATTTAAAGCGTTCCTCCGCCGCCTCATTACCCACGTTGTGGTCCGGGTGGTAGCGCATGGCCTGCTTGCGGTAAGCGGCCTTGATTTCTCGCGCAGTGGCGGTCTCTGCCACATCCAACAGCTGGTAATAGTCGGGACGCATTATGAAAAAAACGGGCGAGGCGACCACCCGAGAGCCAAAAGTTTTGCCGATGAGACACATGCATTCACCCCGCCACGGCGAGAGGCCGGAGCCACCGTGGCAGAGGCAGGCACGCCGGTTTCTTGCTCCAGCGCATCATAGGCTGCCGCCTTGGTAAAGACAGAGCCGCACACATTGAACAGAGCTGCCGATAACGGGGAGATGAGCAGAAGCGCAGCGGCGGCATCCTCCACATGCACATAGTGTAACAAACGTGACTCTGCCCCCGGCAGCTGAGGCTCCCCTGCCAAATGACGGCGGCGCAGCTCGCAGCGCTGCTCACCGTATAGGGCAGCCAAGCGAGCCACCAGCCCACCATGCGCCAACACAGCTTGCTCTGCCGCCAACAAAACGGCAGCGCGCTCGCCGGAGGCGCGGGGCGGGGTTTGCTCTGTAACGCAGGCCCCGCCACAATCCCCATACACAGAGATGGAGGAACAAAAGATGATTTTGGCCCCGGAGCAGTGCCGCTGCAAAGCATGCACGGTTTCAAGATAGCAGGCACGGTATTGCTCTGCCGTGCCACCATGGGTAGCCATGCAGCAAAACACGAGTGTGGGCGTAAGCTGCTCACGGGCGACCAACAAGGTAGCAGCATCACACGCAATACCGCAAACATCGGCAGGGGCGGCGGGGTCTATGGTAAGTACCGCAGCCCCGCAGGCACGGCAAGCCTCTGCCAGCACACGGCCCAAAAACCCGTGGCCAACCACCCATACCCGCTGTGCCGATTGCATGCTCATGAGCGGTGTTGCCAAATGAGCTCTGCCAGCTCTAAATCCCCCGGCAATGTTATTTTGAGATTGGGCCCCACCTGCACCAGGCGAGTAGGCACGCCCAAAGCCTCCACTGCGGATACTTCATCGGTAACGACAAGCTGTTGCTCTGCCACGCAGGCGTATGCACGGCGCAGCATGGAGAGGTCAAAAATCTGCGGGGTTTCCATACCCCAAAGGTTGTCGCGGCTCACTTTCTCGGGCAGAGAACAGGCGTGGGCATCTGCGCGTTTAAGGGTATCTACAATGGGGTGAGCACATGCTGCCGCCCCCGTTTGTTGGGCTGCGGCCAGGCAATCGCGTATCCCCTGCGGGGTAATGAGCGGGCGGGCACCATCGTGCACGGCCACATAGGTGGTGCCGACCGGCAGAGCATTCAGCCCGGATTCTACAGAGTTTTGACGCTCTGCCCCGCCATCTACCCGCAACACCGGGATGGGGAATGAGGCGGCACCCAAACCCACCTCATGCCAGCGAGACTCCGGGCACACCACCACCACGGCAGCACACCCGGCAGCCACAAAGGCATCCACACTACGCCGCAGCACCGGCACACCATCTAAATGGGCTGCCAACTTGTCAAACCCGGCACGGCGAGAACTACCGGCTGCTACAATGACGGCGCAGAACATGGCAAATTTAAGCTAAACGTGAACCTACAAGCTGAGAAAGCAGCTTACCGGGGGCGCGCCCCTCCGTACGGGCCTGCATTTCTTTCATCACACGGCCCATATCTTTTTTAGAGGTAGCACCAAGCTCTGCAATGACAGCCTCCAGCACCGGCACGATCTCAGCCTCGCTCATTTCTGCAGGCAACAGGGCAGCCAGCACACGCATCTCAGCCTGCTCTTTTTCCACCAGCTCGGGGCGGGCGGCTTTTTCATACATGGCAATAGCGTCCTCACGCTGTTTAATCTGTTTACGCACCACATTTTGAGCCTCGTTTTCGGAGAGCTGCTCGCGGGCATTGCCCTTGGCTACCTGAGCGTTCTGCAATGCGGCTTTAACGCTGCGCAGCGCACCCAAGGTGAGTTGGTCCTTACCTAACATGGCAGCTTTCATGCCTGCTGTTATTTGATCGTATATCGTACTCATATCAACTGTCATTTTACCAATTCGGCTCACCAATGCAAGCACCAAATCCCGGGCAAGCGTCATGCTCTGCTCTGTTTTACCCCTACTTTTGAGTGATTTTTCATAAAATATGAGAGTTTCCGCTTGCATTCTCGCGCAATTCGTGGTATAGGTGAAACGTCAACGAAACTTAAATTCTTATGAAAATCCGTACAAAAATCAAGAAGGGTTTCACCCTTGTCGAGCTTCTCGTCGTTATCGCCATTATGGCATCCCTCGGTGCCGTAGGTTATGTTGGTGTTCTCGCCTTCATGAACGCAGGTGACAAGCAGGCTGCCGGCACTAACATTAAGCAGGTAGGCACCGCTCTCACCAACTTCCAGCGTGACTTCGGCAGCTTCCCCGATGACCAGTCCGCCAACTCCAAGAAGATGGAGCGCTGGAGCAGCGACTGTGGCTCCGAGCTCAGTGGCGATACCTCCAACGCCTACCTCCGCCAGCTCTTCCGCAAGAAGGGTGCTGTATCCGAGGCCAACTTCTATGCCAAGCTCCCCGGCATGGTTGAGGGTGATGACAAAATCAAGGGCGGTGCATGCCTTGAGCCCGGCGAGTGCGCCTTTGCTTACGTGATCCGCAAGCCGGATGAAACGGCTGAGGCCAAGCCCTCCAAGAGAAAGGGTGCCAAAGCTGCCGAACCCGCAGGTGGCGTGAAGAAGTCTGTACCCTCCCGTGGTACCTGCCCGATTCTGTTCTGCTGCATCAAGAGCGATAACCAGCCCATCAGCGGTGAAACGCTGACCTTCGATATGGAGCCGTTCTCCGAGTATGCCATCATGTACACCACAGACGGCAAACTTGTGGCTCTGGAAGACGAAAAGATTGAAGTAGACGAGGGCGACACCACCACCGGGCGCCTGCATCCGGACTACAACCCCTTCCCCGAAGGCAACGACCCGAGCAAGTTCTTCATCCTGCCCCCGGCTCGTTAATCTCAATTTAAAAAGCATCTTGAAAAATGCTCTCGCCTGCCGCGAGAGCATTTTTTTGCCCCCAATCACCCCGGAATCTGCCCAAAATTGCAAGAAATGCAAAAAAAGACAAAATTGAGCTTGACAATAGAATAAAAGAGAGTAGAATCTGCGCCTACAAAGTTATGGCTAAGAAAAGCTGGATAGAAAGAAACAAGAAAAAGGCAGCTGTCGCGGCTCGCTACGCAGACCTCCGCGCCAAGCTGAAGGCTGAGGGCGACTACATCGGTTTGACGATGCTGCCGCGAAACGCTTCTCCCGTACGTCAGGTGAACCGCTGCGAGCTCACCGGTCGTCGCCACGCATTCATGCGTCGCTTCCACCTCTCCCGTATCGCTTTCCGCGAGCTTGCCAATGCCGGCATGATTCCCGGTGTGACCAAGTCCAGCTGGTAAGTCACGGTTTTTTATTGACAATTTTAAAAGCGCGGGCTATATATGTATAGCCCGCGCTTACATATGCCGATATACGAATACATTAGTGAAAACCCGGACGACCCGGAAAAGTCGTGCAGGGTGTGTCGCAAAGGATTTGAACTGATGCGACCGGTGGATCGTGCCCCGTTAACACACTGCTTGTATTGTAAAAACCCGGTACGCAAGAAAATAGGCGTTGTTAACGTACCGAAGATATTGGCCCCTGTATCCATAAGCGACGCCAAGAAGGCCGGATTCACTGTCATGGAAAAGCGTGACACAGGCGTGTATGAAAAACTGTAACGGCCTTAGAAATACCCTTTCTGAACATGTTGGAATATCTATTTTTAAACGAGGAAGAAATTAAGCTACTGACGTGGGAGTACCCGAGTTTGGCCTCCATTTTGCTGTTCATCATCAGCATCAGCTTCTTTTTGTTTCTGAATGCCTTTTTTGTTGCCAACGAGTTTGCCAGTGCCCGTGTGCGCCTGAGCCAACTGCGTGAGAATGATGAGGATACCAAAAAAGAGGCAAACAAGCGAGCCAAGGCGCGCAACATTGTGCACCATTTGGACACCTACCTGTCCGCCAACCAAGTGGGTATTACCTTAGCCTCCCTTGCATTGGGTGCCTTGGGTGAGCCATTCATCGCCAGCCTGCTCTCCCCCATTCTGAGCTATGGGTTACACCTGCGACCGGAGGTAGTAAGCGTCATCTCATACGCGCTGGCCTACGCCCTGTTTACCTTTGCCCACGTAGTGCTGGGTGAATTAGTACCCAAGAGCCTGGCCATACGCCACCCGCTTGAGGTATCTATGGGCACCTCTATTTGGATGACCCGCTTTGCCAAATGGACCGGCCCCATCATCAGGCTCTTTAACAATACCGCCAACGGCATTGCTCACCGCGTCTTCGGTGTAGACCCCAACTACACCCCGGACACTCACCACAGTGCTGAAGAAATATCTCACATTCTGGAGGAAAGTGAGCGCAGCCACGAAGTGACGGAAACCGAGGCCGAAATCTCTCAAAATGCGCTTGAACTCAATGACCGTGCCGTAAGAGACATCATCGTGCCGCGCAATGAGGTGGAGTTCTTGGATATTAATGACCCCTTTGAAACGAATCTGGAAATTGTGACCCACAGTCGCCACAGCAGATTCACCATTGCCGATGGCCACATGGATGACGTGAAAGGATGGATACATGTCAAAGACATGCTGCAGCTCATCCGCAAAGGCAGCAAGGACATCATGAGCGTGCGCCGCAAGCTCAAGGTTGTGCCCGAAACCATGAAGCTGGACACCCTGCTGGACTTCTTCTCCAAAGAGCGTACCCACTGCGCCCTGGTGGTGGATGAACACGGCAGCGTTACCGGCCAAGTGTACTTGGATGACGTGCTGGAGGAAATTGTGGGAGATGATATTCAGGACGAGTTTGAGGCCGAGGAAGCACGAGACTTCTTCCCCGTTGGCCCCAACCAATACATTGCCAGCGGCTCTATGGCCCTGTTTGATTTGGAGGAGGCCCTGCCCGCCCTCGGTGAAATTGAGAGCGACAGCGGTGTATCCACCATCGGCGGCCACATTACAGACTGCTTGGGCCACATGCCCGAACTCAACGAAAGCATCCGCATACGCGACTACATCATCACCGTCACCGGCACAGACGGCCGCCGCGTCACCCAAACACGCATCGAGCTAAAGCCGGTAGAAACGGCTCTTAATAATTGAAAAATGAAGGCACTATTTATAAAACAAATAGTACCTTCATTGTCTAAATAGCGAAGCAAATTTACTAAACAGTTACACGCAAATATTCTACTTACCGTAAAAACAGCAAACATTACCCATTCGAGTTCATCTGTTTTCTAATCTCCGTAGAACATACATCCGGAGTTCTGGGCAAATAGATGACCTCACAAATGGAGGAAAGATAATCAAATTTTCCTTTCCAATCGTCACCCATAACAAATATATCTGCGTTGTATTGGCGAATATCGTCAGGTTTTTGTTCCCATGTATTTTCCGGTATAACTAGGTCAACGTATCGACACGCCTCAAGTATGACTTTTCTTTGATTATATGAATAATATGCTTTTTTTGATTTTAATTCGCGGCCATCCAATAGGACTCAAATAAAAGTTACATAATCAATGTTTAAATCGGACGCTATATTACGTATTTTTATCTTCAATGTCAATTCTTCTTTTACGCATTTTCAACCATGCAAATAACCGTAACGGGACTAGCCGAGGAATTAAGCATCGTTTAAAAACGAGTGGAAGATTATTCCAGTTTCTTATCAGCAAATATACCCTCTTTATCACCCAACTTGCCCACCAATCAGATCTCACTGTTCTTGCAAGCTCATACTGTTTGAGCATCTTCAAACAAGAATTTAAATCGTTCTTATCCCAGTCAGAATAGGAGTTATACGTTAACGCAAGCTTAACATCTGCAATCATTCGTCCCAATGCCTGTAGCTCTTTTTTATCATAATCACACATGCTTAACTCATTTTTTATACAGTCTTCAATAGTATCACATTTGCGTTCGTAATTCAAAATATTGGTACTATGCGAACGATACTTACATGCAAGTTGATTACTCCAAACGATAGACTGAGAGAGAAAAGCTCTTAACTCCCACGGTGGGTCTTGAGCAAAACATTTAATATGATCAGAATTGAGATGACCCCATAATTTTACCACTTTCTTATTGATGGCAAAGCTACAACCATACGCACCTCTGGCAACCGCTGATTTTTCCTTTCTCTCCATAAAAATATCAGCTCGCTCATGTGGAGTGACTGCGCAGAAAACGGAATCAGAATTATCTTTTATCATATAGCTAATCCAATTGCCTCGTCCAGCAGAATCAATACAACTAAAAGACATGAATATGGCCCCGGCATTCGGGTACTTTTCAATTAATCGGGCAGTCTTAGTACACCTATCAGGGTATTGTACATCATCTCCGTCAATTTCTATAATCCAGTCATATTTAGCTAATTGCCACCCCCTATCCGTAGCACCGGATACGCCTAAATTCTTTTCATTTCGTAAAAATGTTATGTCCCAGCCAGCACCATACTTCTTTATTGTGGACTCAATCACTTGCACACTATTATCTCGAGATGCATCATCAATGATAATCACCTCCATGGGGCCGTTATAATCCTGAGCAAATACAGAACGCAAAGATTCCTCAATATACTTCTCGAGATTATAGCATGTTACAACCATACTTAATCCTACCATATTCAGATTATTTTTTTATAACACATTTAATTGATTTTGTATATTCATCATCAATAATTGTATCATCTCCCAAATATCGAACTTCATTTACATATTTCCCTGCAACAGGACATTTATATTTTGCCTCCATCTTAAACCACGAATACTCTATATCGATATGCCCAATGTCTATAGCTTGATATCCTATCTTTGACAAATCATACGCTAATACTGTCGCTGTTGGGCCTGCTGCTAACAAAACCAAGGTTTCCTTTTCGCAATACTGTATAATGCTCTCGTATATATCTTCATAAAAATCAAAAGCGTTTTCCTCAGGGATTAAAATTCGTTCGACAGAAGCGGCATTATCAAACAAATCATTGCCAACGCCCAATCGACTTTGCTTCCCTTCTACCATAACTATCTTTCTATTATTCCATACTTTTTTCCATAATTTAAATAATTCCTCACATCGTGATTTATCTGCATAATTAATATAACAACGCGTACATAGAGAATCATAATATATCTTTTTTTTAGGAAGATGCGGAATAATAGAGAATTTATGTTTAATTAATAAATTATTCCAAAAAGATTTTGCATCTATTGTCAAATGAGAACAATCATTATAAACATAAGGAATGCATACTATATGATTTAAATCCTTTCCATCTGTTTCTTTTAGAAATAATATATCTCTTAAACGTTTTCTTAACAAATCACTATGTTGCTGAAAATGTATATTATGCTTTCTCCAACACATATTTAATTCTCCATCTCCGTAGCGTGATACAGAACAGCGACTATCAATAATATATCTTATTGTATCTTCTGTATTAATAATGCTAGGTGAGTGAATAAAAGGTCTGTATATAAAGAAATCATAAAGCCTCAACATGGTTTGTTTAAATGCAGATTTTTTCATAACAACACAATAAAAATTAGTACATTATAAAAGCAACTCAATCCAAAAAGTAATCCAACACCTTGAGGGGGGTGGAGCCGTAGAAGTTTTCCTCGCGCAGGCGGTGGCGCTGGGCGATGAGTGCGGGTAGGAGAGGTTTAATGGTGAGGGTATAATTGGCGGCTAATTGATTGCGGATAGAATCCGGCGCTAGGGCAAGGCCGGGGTACACTTGAGCAAAACGAGCCACAAGGGCACGCGCCGTCGGCACGGCTGCGGCGGCCTGCTCTGCATTGGCAATGCCTGCATATAGCGTAGTAATCTCAGCCATGGCGCGTGCCGCCTCCTGCAAATCAGCCTCTGCTCGGGCAAGGGTCATTGACTCCGGTTTTGCCAAATTGAAGATGGATGCCATGGGGAGCTGCGCCGCCATGTCAGACAACTCGACCAAGGTAGCCAGGTCGCTCTCAGCAAAAAGGCGGATAGCTAATGCATCCACTCGGTAAAGCTCATATAAGCGGTCAAAGCAACGGTTGAGCACGCGGTGCCGGCGGGCGGAAAGCTCCCCGGCAGCTGCCACTTGCATCAGCTCACAAAAAGCAGCAGGGGCTTTCAATTTAATCGCCAAGAAGGCGGATGCCATGCGGTTACCCTCCGTCACCACATAGCCATCTTCAATATATTGCAATTGTTGCAACAGCAGCACGCGTTTAATGGCGGTTGCCTGCTGTTCAAACTGCTCCGGGGAGAGCGCCTTTACTTCATCTGCCGTAGGGGGCATAGGTATGCCGTACTCCACAGCATCTGCTCGCAGGGAGTCCGTTTCCTGCGGCACAAGCAACTGAGCAGAGGCCACCGGAGCCCACAAAAAAGCGGCAATGAGCAAAGTCAAACGCATCAGAATTCTCCTAAATAGAACTTTTTCTTACCGCGGCGAATCACCACCACAGAGCCCTCAATAGCACATGCCGGGGTCAGCTCAAAAGCAGGGTCTTTCACCACCGAGCCATTGATGGAGATTGCACCGTTGTTGATAAACTCGCGGGCCTCTCGCTTAGAGGCACATACGCGGGAGTTCACCAAAACATCCAACAGTGCCCCGGGGGCAATCTGCACATGGGGCACATTGCTCATGCCGGCTCGTATATCTGCCAAGCTCAGGGAGGCGTAATCACCCGCAAAAAGTTTTGCAGAAATATCCACGGCCTTTTCAAACTCCTCTGCCCCATGCAGGTCTGTAATAATCTCTCGCGCCAAGGCCTTTTGAGCCGTGCGCAGCTCAGGGTGGGCAAGGTGCTCTGCCTCAATCTCCGTTATCTGCTCGGGCGTCAGGAAGGTAAGACGCTTAAGGTAGGTAATCACCTGAGAATCCTCAGCATTAATCAGGAACTGATAGAGCTGGTAGGGGGAGGTCTTGTTTTTATCCAGCCACAGGGCGTTACCCTCGCTCTTGCCGAACTTGTTACCTTGGGAATCCGTCACCAACGGCATGGTAAGGGCGTAAACCTCATCACCCGTAGTCTTGCGAATCAGCTCAATACCGGTGGTGATATTGCCCCACTGGTCGCTGCCGGCCACCTGCAAATCAACCCCTCGCGTTTCATGCAAATGCTTAAAGTCAATGGCCTGAATCAACATGTAGGAGAACTCGGCATAAGAGATACCGCTCTCCATCTGGCGGCGCACGTGGTCTTTGGTCAGCATGTAGCCAACATTGATGTACTTGCCGTAGTCACGGAAGAAATCAATCACATTCATGCCGTTAATCCAGTCGTAATTATTCACGACCTCGAAACCGAAAATCTTCTCCACCTGGGCTTTGAGTGCCTCATAGTTGCGGAACACCTCTTCCTTTTGCTTCAGCTCACGCTCCACGGTACCGCGGGGGTCACCGATAAGCCCGGTAGCCAAACCCACCAGCAAAATGGGGGTGTGCCCGGCGTTGCGCAAGCGGCGGGTAATCAGAAAGCTCGAATAGTGACCCAAATGCAAACTATCTGCCGTGGGGTCTGTACCAATATAAAAGGTAAGACCTCCCTTGTTGAGTTTCTCAATCAGATCAGGGCTGGATATCTGGTTAATCAGCCCGCGCCATTCGAGTTCTTCGTAAAAGGTCATGTGATAAAATGAGTTAAGGATTCGCGCGGTATGGTAGCACTCTGCCCCCATCTTGTCAAGCCCGCTTTTTTATACTGCCACTGAAACGTAACATTTAATCTTGCCAAAACATGATAAATCGGGCATAATAAGCGCATGCCACGTATTTGCGCCATTTTCACACACTTCGGCAGTGCGGAGAGATCCCTCACTTGCCTGAGGCGTCTCGGCGCGCAAACACGCCGCCCGGAGCAAATACTCATCATTAACAACAGCACGGCAGATGACCCGCTGTTACCCGCTGCCCGCCAACTGGCAGCAGAGCTTTTCCCGCAAGACACCCTGCATATTCTGCAAATGGAAAGCAACTTGGGCAATGCCGGTGGGTGCGCCCACGGCATAGAGCATGCCTTTGCCGTGCTGAAGGCCGATTTTGTTTGGGTGCTGGATGACGACTCCTGGCCACGCCCCCATAGCTTAGAGAACCTGCTGGCGGTGGAGGTGGATGACATGACCGTGCGCATGAGCATGGTGATAGACCCCTCTAAAAATGATGAATTGAGCTGGCCGCTCACCATCACCACCGATAACGAACACCGCCCATGGATAAGCGTGCTCACCAAGGCTGAGCTGCCGCACGGCAACATCATCCCCAGCCGCGCCGGGTGGCTCGGTGCCCTTTACCCACGCGAGGCATGGCGCAAGGCGGGCGTGCCCACCCCGGAGCTCTTTATACGCGGTGAGGATGAGGAATACCCGTGGAAAGTGAGGGAGGCCGGCTTTAAGTTCATTACCATTGCAGACTCGCCGTTGGAGCACCCGTCCTCCAAACTACCGCTCATTTGCTACCGCGTGGGCAAGCACTCATTTTTCTACGAGCCCGGCCTGCCGGAGGGCCGCCAATACTACAAGGTGCGCAACTGGGCATGGCTACAGCGTTTAAAACACCCGCACAGCCCCCTGCACCGTTTGGCAGCCTGCGGGTTCTACATACTGCTCTCCCTGCGTGCCATGTTGCAAACCAACGAGGTTACGTTCAAAAAACTCTACACACTCTTCCGCGCTTTACATAACGGTTTTTACGGCAAATTAAGGCCCTACTGATGCATTAAAATAAAAAAATGCGCCCGATTGCAAAATTTGTCTTTACAAACGGAAATAAACGAGTATAATGAGCGCCCCGACGCGCAAGCTTCGCGGCAGAAACATCTTATTAACAAACAAACGCACATAGAGAAATGAAAGTACTTTCCTCACTCGCCTCCATGAAGCGCCGCCACGCTGATTGCCAGATCGTGAAGCGTAAGGGTACGCTGTACGTCATCTGCAAGAGCAACCCCAAGTTCAAGGCTCGCCAAGGCACCACTGCCGGCACTCGCCTGAGCAAGAAGGGCGTTAAATAAGCCCGTGGCGGATTGCATCCGCGGCAAGAGAAAGGAGACCGGCGTGTTGGTGACCCCGGTCCTTTTTTTTGCCTCTTTTTCAAATAATCCCCCTCCCCCCACACACAAGAGCATGGCCTGCACCGTTACCACACAAATACACAACATCGGCAATTTCACGTTCGACAACGGTATGGAGATACCGGATGTTCAGCTTGCCTATGAAACCTACGGCACACTCAACGCAGAGAAAAGCAACGCCATTTTGCTCTTCCACGCCCTCACCGGCAGCCACCACGCCCACGGTTATAACGACACCCTGCCCGAGGCCGGCAACTTTTGGCAGCCCGAATACTTTGAAGGCTGGTGGGATAAGATGATAGGCCCCGGCAAACCGCTGGATACAGAGCGCTATTTCATCATCTGCGTCAACTTTGTGGGCAGCTGCTACGGCAGCACCGGCCCCGCCTCCCTCGCCCCCGATGGCGAGCCTTGGGGCAGCCGTTTCCCCATGGTGAATGCCAACGACCAAGCCCGCGCCCAAATCAAGCTCATGGACCACTTCGGCATAGACCGCTTTGCCCTGGTAGGCCCCAGCATCGGCGGCATGCTCAGCTTGGCCTTCACCAACCTGCACCCGCAGCGCGTGCGCACCGTCATCATCATCGGGGCAGATTACAAACCCGCCATCGAGCATAAGTTGAGCGGGTTCGAGCAGTTCTGCGCCATAGAAATGGATGAAAAATACCGCGAGGGGCGTTACCCCCTCTGCGACCCTCCCCTGCGCGGCGTAGCCCTGGCACGCATCATCTGCCACAAACATTTCATCTACCAGGAAGGCTTAGCCAAGCGTGCCCGCAAAGATTGCAACCCCGACCGCAAAGGCCTGCTCACTTGGTTTACCCCGCAAGAAAGCATCCAAAGCTACATGCTGCACCAAGGCACCAAATTTGCCAAACGCTTTGATGCCAACGCCTATATCCGCATCATCAATATGTGGACCGCTTTCGACCTCGAATCCGTCACCGGCCGCAGCACAGATGCCTGTTTCCGCCGCTTTGCAGAATACGGCATCCCCTTTATGCTCTTCTCCATCAGCACAGATTGCTGCTTCTCCCCGCAAGCCATCTCTGCTTTCCACCGCCGACTTGTCGAAAACGGTGTACAAGCAGAGTACAAGTGCATTGAGTCGGAGAAAGGGCACGACTCCTTCCTGCTGGAACCCGAGCTGTATGAAAAAGAGCTCACCGCATATCTGAACAGATGAAGCAGCCCCGAAAGCCCGCTCCCGGCGGGTATTCGTTTATTGAAATATTAGTTGTTATTGCCATTTTGGGTGCACTGTTCAAAGCAGTTTGCCACCTGTGGGGGTAAAAAAACTGAAAAAAAGACGAAAAAAAGTCTTGACTTATAAGTTAGTTTAGACTAAACTTGCGCTCAGAAATTAGTTTCACCTAACAACAATGAACGAAAAAGCAACAAAAACACTCAAGTTCGCCAAAACGGGCGAGAGTGTACGCGTGTTGAAAGTAGCGGGCGAGGGCGCGCTGCGACAGCGCATTTTAGATATGGGGCTCACGAAAGGAGCCGAGGTAACGGTACGCAAGGTTGCCCCCTTGGGGGATCCGCTTGAAATCACCGTGCGTGGGTATGAACTTTCTCTGCGCAAGCGGGAGGCCGCCTGTATTGTTGTAGAGTAAACGTGTCAGAAAGTTAGTCTCTCCGAACATGAAAAAAGTAATAGCATTAGCCGGCAACCCGAACAGTGGTAAGACCACCCTGTTTAACGAGCTCACCGGCGCCAATCAATATGTGGGCAACTGGCCGGGTGTAACGGTAGACCGCAAAGGTGGCCGTCTGACCGAGCATGAGGAAATCGAGCTGCAAGACTTACCGGGCATCTATTCCCTTTCACCCTACAGCCCGGAGGAGGTGGTATCCCGCCGTTATTTGCTGGAGGAAAAGCCGGACCTGGTCATCAACGTGGTAGATGCCACGCATTTGGAGCGCAACCTGTACCTCACCTCACAACTGCTGGAAACCGGCTTACCGGTAGTGGTAGCCCTCAATATGATAGACCTGGCAGAGGCAGACGGCTACACCATCGATGCCGAGGCCCTGAGCCGCAAGCTGGGCTGCCCCGTTGTGAAGGTAAGTGCGCTTACCCGCCTAGGCATCAACAGCCTGCTCAAGCACATTTTGTCAGACAGCCCCGCCCCCCCTGCACCGCTGCGCTATATCCCCGGCGTTGAAGAGGCCGTAGAAAGCATCCGTACAGATTTGGGAGTCACCCGCTTTGAAGCCGTTAAAATGTTGGAGGGTGACCCCGAGCTGCTGAGCACCCGCAGCAAAAAAGAGTGCCACCGCATTGAGGAGAAACGCCTGCATATCGAAACGGAGCAGGATGACGACATCGCCTCCGTCATTGCCGGCGGCAGGTACGATGCCATTTGCGCCTTTATCCCCGACATCATGCCGCGCAAGGCCGTCAAAGAAACATTCTCTGCCAAGGTAGACAACGTGCTCACCCACCGCTTTACCGGCCCGCTCATCTTTGTGGGCATCATGTACGCCATCTACTATATCTCCATCAACACCGTGGGCGACTGGGGCACCGGTTGGGCAAACGATGTTCTCTTCGGGCCGGTAGTCGGGGGATGGCTGGCAGGGTTCATCGGCAATGAGGCTGCCGGGGTAGAAGCCCTCACCATGTTCAGTGCCATATTGGCCATGATACTGGTGTTCCCCGCCATGCTGCGCCGCCTGCACGACCTCAACCTCAACGGGGCGTGGCTGTATATCATGATAGCCCCATTCGTGCTGGAGTACGTATGCCCGCACCTGCCGGGCTACCTGCACACAGGGCTCATGTGGTTGCTCTATGCCGCCAATACCGTACTACTGTTGGCCTGCTTGGTACTGCCCGGCAAAAAAACGGCTAACAACTACGGCACGGCAGCAGTCTGTTTCAGCAAAAACCCCATGAAAATGACCGGCCGCGGCAGCCGTGCAGATTTTCTGGCCTGGTTTATCATACTGAGTTTGGTCGCATTCGGTGTCGCCCTGTTGGGCAGAACAACCTTAAATTGCAGTCCTCAATTACAAAGCATTATTACGGATGGCATTGTGGCAGGCGTAGGGGCCGTTCTGGGTTTCCTGCCGCAGATGGCCGTGCTCTTCTTCCTTATGGCCCTGCTTGAGGATTGCGGCTACATGGCACGTGTAGCCTTTATGATGGACCGCCTCTTCCGCGCCATCGGTTTATCCGGCAAATCCGTTATCCCGTTGCTGGTATCCATGGGTTGCGGTGTACCGGGTGTTATGGCCACACGCACCATAGAGAATGAGAAAGACCGCCGCATGACGGTTATGCTCACCACCTTTGTGCCCTGCGGAGCCAAGCTGCCCATCCTCGCCCTCATCGGCGCCATGATCGGGCAAACCGCATCCGTTGCCACACTTGCCTACTTTGCAGGCCTGGGCTCCGTCATCTTGGGCGGCTACTTGCTGCGCAAAACTCACATGTTTGCCGGCAATTACACCCCCTTTGTCATGGAGCTGCCGGAGTACCACATACCGCGCGGTGTCAGCATCAACCTGCGTGCCATGGAGCGCTGCAAAGCCTTTGTCAAAAAAGCAGGCACCGTTATCTTCCTGGCCTCTGCCCTCATCTGGACCCTCACCAACTATAACTGGAGCTTCACCTACCTGCCCGAGCAAGAGGGCTTGCAGGGCGAGCCCATTAACCACGGCATGCTTGCAGATACCGGCAATGCCATTGCCCCCATCTTTGCCCCCCTGGGCTGGGGAGACTGGAAACCCGCCGTTGCCACCGTTACCGGCCTTATCGCTAAAGAAACCGTGGTAGCCACCTTCGGCCAGCTCTACCCCGCCGCAGAACAGGCTCACACCAACGAGGCCCAGCCCGCGGAAGCAGAAACCGCTGAAAACGCAGCCGCCCCTGCAGAGGATGAACTGCCCCGCAGCTGCGACCTCTGCAAGGCCAACGCCCTCTCGGCTCTTACTGTGGCCTTGTGGCGCACCGATGCAGATGCCCGCGCCTGCGCCCCCGCTGAACCGCAAGAGGAGGATGAAGAAGAGGAAGCCGCAGAGCAAGTTGCCGACAACACAGATAAAGGCCTGCTGGACTACCTGAACGATGCCGTGGCATGGCTCTTCCCCGCCCCCGAGGAAGACGAGGAGACCGTAGGTGTGGCCACCAACGTGGCAGCAGCCGGTGTCTTCACCACGCTCAGCGCCATCTCCTTCCTGCTGTTTAACATACTGTGTGCCCCCTGCTTTGCCGCTTGCGGTGCCATCCGCAGAGAGATGAACAGCTCTCGCTGGACCCTGCTCGCCATCGGCTTCATGTGCATTTGGGCTTACATAGTGGCGTTCTGCACCTATCAAATCGGCCTCCTGTGCACCACGGGCGTGTTCGGTACGGGGCAACTGGTTGCCTGCGGTATCCTCCTGCTCATTCTGGTACAAGCCGTGCGCCCCAACCCCAATCAATCCGCAAAAGACTAATCCTTAACACCACCGCAACCACCAACACAACAGTACAATTATGGCAGACGCTATCATCATCACCATTCTTCTGATATGTGCCTTGCTGGCCATCCGCTCCGTCCTCCGCAAAAAAAACGGTAAGGGGGGCTCCTGTTGTGGCGGCGGTTGCGGGTGCGGTTGCTCCGGCTGTGATAAGGCCGAGCCCCCGCACCACAAAACACCCCATTAACCTTTTCTTCACCCCTAAAAGTTAGCTTTACCAAACAAACAGATTATGATGAAATACAATACCATACTCGCCATTGCCGCAGCCGGACTCATGACAAACGGCACCCTCGCAACGGAACCCACCCAGCGCGGTGAGATTCTGGAAGGCATCAACATGTTCACCCCGGAGGACGGCGACCCCGCCTACAAGGTGAAAGCCAACGAGGAGTTCGGCACCCAATGGGCGGTAGATGTAGCATACGGCTACTGGCACACCAACGGAGCTGCTGCTAACAACCATAACAACTACATGCTGCTGCATGCCCAGCTTAACCAGCGCATTATAGAAGACAACCACAACGGTGGCACTTGGCTGCGCTTTGAGGTATCCGGCTCTTGGGGGCTCGACAAGCGCTCCGCAGCATCCGACAAACAGTTTGTGGATGGCGTGGGCGAGTTCACCGGCATGCATGCAGACATCTACGGCCCGCATGATTTTGTCATCCCCGAGCTTGCACTCATGCACTACTTCAACGGCAAGCGCGCCTGCATTATCGCCGGTATGGTCAACATGACCAATTATTTTGACGCAGTGGGCCCTGCTAACGACTCCTTCTCCGGGTTCACGAACGGCGGCTTCGTCAACTCCACCGTGCTTGCCCTGCCGGATGCCAACTTGGGTGCCATTGCCCAGTTTGAGATTAATGACAAGAGCTACGCCATGCTCGGTGTCAGCAGAGAAACCACCGCCTACGGCTACAATCCCTTTAATGATGGCTCCTCCTACATGATAGTGGGTGAGTACGGCCGCACTATTTTGGACGGTGCCGCCATCGTACGCATTAACCCCTTCTTCCGCCAAGTGGAAGAGGCAGACAAAAACCGCAAAAACGCCGGTATAGCCGCCAGCATTGAATATGCCCCCTGCGATGAGCTCACCCTCTTTGCCCGCAGCGGTTTCGGTGCCAAGCAAGACCTCGGTGCCTCCTTCGACTTCTCCTGCGGTGCCACCTTCCAAGGCATCCCCGGCCGTGAGGATGACTTTGTGGGTCTCGCCTTCGGTGTGTTCAAAGGCACCAACACCGTGGATGAACCCGCCAACAACAACCGTGAATACGTGCTCGAGGCCATGTACAGTCTCCAAATCAATGACTACTGGAAACTCGTTCCGCACCTCCAGTACATCAAAGACCCCGCCTACAGTGGCGAGTCAGATGCCGTCATCATGGGTGTACAAGCCGTCTTCTCCTTCTGATACAATTCCATTTTGTGCTGTAACGTGTATGTAGAACCCGGCGGGTCGAGGGGAGTTTTCCCTCGGCCCGTCTTTTAACATTCTGTGCCGCGTTGAAACATGAAAGACCTTGGCAAATAGGGGAGCCCTTCAATATCACTACCCTGCAAGGGGTAATATCACTCACACACCTGTGCGAATCTCACCCCGTGAGGGCGTAGAAAGCGAGCCGCAGGCGAGACTCGAAGCCCCATGCCCGCTCCGGCGGGCAATAAATTGTATTTACCAGCAGCATAGCCGCCATTATTCTAAAAAAAGTCAGCGCAGCTATCGCTGCGAGGCTGTATCCCCTACAAATTGGTAGTTGCGGGGCTCCTCAGTGTGAGCCGCAGGGGGCTTCGTTTCCTACGGCGTCTACGTCCACCCGGAGGGCGAACTGTCCATGTGCCGTAGGCACTCTTCATGCTTGCGTTAGCAAGCTTGCTTACAGCCCCGCCAACCGGCGGGGTGAAAGACCAATAGCCCAAGGTAAGCCGCGATAGCGGCGCAACCTT
>JAFQEF010000080.1 GCA_017399165.1 Akkermansia sp. | reverse complement strand
CCCGGGGAAACGGACAAACAAATAGGAACCCCGGTTGAGGGGTGACATAATGCGTGGCTTAAATATGGGGGTAAATACATATAATGCCTTAATTCAAAGCGCAACATTATGCCACCCCTTGCGGGGTTCGCATCTATTTTTTTCATATTTCCCGGGGTTCCGCCGCTGACGCGGCTCCACGCCCGGGCTATTCTATGACGCCCCCAACGGGCTCAAAAAGTCGGCTCGCTAGCGCTCGCGGGGGCTCCCCCACAACTACCAATTTGAGGGGGCCCCGGAGTTTTTAGAGGTCCCCGTATTATAATTGGAGGTATTTTAATACAATAGATAGTAAATGGAATGCTCGAGATCCTTATAAAAAAATGTAGGTTTATCGCTATATTTTTATTGTAAAAATCAGCCAATATATAAAATTGACTCTCTTGGGTTGGATTATATTGATTCTGTAGGAATTAAAGCTGTTACTTGGTCAACATCTATTTCAAAAAGAAATGCTTCAAAAGCCAAAAGGTTTTGGAATTGATGGTTATATCAAGCGAGCCGTACCAGGTAAACAAAGAATTTACAAGCCTTAAAAATTGGTTATAGAAAAGCAGGGGGAATTTATTTATTCCCTCTGCCTTTTATAACAATTAGTATTATGCTTATCATGAAACTCCATGTGCCATAGTCAAAACATATTATAAATAATGTATATTTTAAATACGGAGTGTTATCAAAAAATAATGATAATGACAGAAGTAAAAATAAACTTCCGAGTATGGGAATTGGGGAATATGTTTTCTTTTTATTACGACGAAAATTATTTATAAAAACTAGTAAATTGTATAAGGAAATTAGCAAACCAAAACAACCAAACAAAAAAATAAAAAACATAGAATGTATAAGTGTAATTTAAAGATGTTGATACTCCATGGATATTGAACGACGAGGGGCTAAGTATTTACACCTCGCTGATGATTAAAAAACTTATCTGTAACAATGTTTCTCTTTTGATTGGTTGCAGAACAGCAAGCGATAAATATTCTGTTAGAATTAAAGATGATGAACATGAAATGTCCGGCATCTATAAAAGTATAGCTCTGAAATTAAGTGAACACTTTTCTGGTACAGTTATAGCGTCATGTAATAAACTCTGAGGTGCGTCCCGTTTGCCGACCACTGGTTATGTAGTTTAAAGATTTTGTGAGCCGATGCCTAGAGCTGTGGTTAAATTACTGCTTTTTGAGTTGATTGTCAATCCTAATTTTTTGAAGATTTTGAAGTTATTATACTCATACCTTTATTACTATACTTCGCTTCAGGATTCGGTGTGGACTAATACCTCATCCAAACAGAAACGGGAAATTGGGCACTCAACTACAATGCAGCAAATCGCCCGACGGATTTCTCCGGCATGGATGAAGAGGGGAATTTCCTCACCGTGAAATGCGACTATGACTTCATGGGCCGCCGTGTGTTCAAAAAGGTCATTAGTGGCGCCGGCACTGTCACCTCACACCATCCGCCACCGCAGACTTTGTCCGCTATAGCGCGACGAGCCTGTTATGCCTGCTTGCCAAGCCAAAGCGGCAACGCCGCGGAGGCTGGTTGCGACCTCACCCGCACCAATCACCCCGCCCTGTGGCTTATAACGTGGGATCCCACCGAGCCTGTCGCTACCCGCCCGCTCACTACCGTACGAGCAATGCATGGCATATTGAGAATTCTCATTATACGATTACTTCTGATGCTCGTTGCGTTTAAAAGGCACAATATTATTGAGTCTGTAATGTTACAATCCCCAATTTTTTTAAATCCTCACGAGAGGTACAACTTTTCAAATGTAATACGCCTGTTAAGAAAATAATACTTAACATACGCAAAAAACGATTAGTCGGAAAAAATTGTGAGTTCAGAGTTACAACTGTTATCTCATTCGGTTTCGCATCAAAAGAAACGGGTGATATGTTTTGAACGGCGGAGCAAAAAACTGTGTGGTGACCGGGATTGATAATTTTCCATGTTTTCAATGTGTGAGATTGTTCATCAATACACATATATTTTGCTAAATATTTGAGGAAGTTTGATTCGTAAATAACCAAATGCATTCCATCCGGTACATTTATAATTGTTCTTTTATACAAAACTTTCATGGTGGGATAATGATGTCTAATAGTGATAGTATCGGATACGATGTTTTCAAGAATTGCTGAAGCCGATGCCGGATACTGTGACTAGACTATGATTTTTTTCGTTGATTGTCAATTCTAATTTTTGAGATTCGACTTGTAAAACTTGGATGAGCGAAGCAACATGAAATGCGACAGTGAAATCTGCATCGTATCTTTAATCCTCTAAATCTACAAAGTTGTTTTTATCTCATGAGGAAGATGAACGCTTATCGCATCTTATGTTAGATTCCAAACCAAGAGTTGATAATTTTTCCAATGAAATAACCGACAATTCCTCCTACGGCTGACAAATAACGTATTATTCCTGAGTTGTTAGCAATATATTTATTTGCAAAGAAACAACAAATGCCTGCTGTTATTCCAACCATCAAAATAGGCACTGTAAATTCGATAACATAAAGCATATACATACATGTGAGGATAATTAATAAAATTGAGATTATGGTTGCATAAAACATTGATTTGTAGTATAATAAGTGCAAAAAAATAACCCAAAACACTTCATTATGAAACCACAAGAGCAGTATGTCATATTTTTGGAGATATGCAAGACTTTTTCTCAACATCTCTTCAAGAAAAAATAAAAAAAGCTATACGCATATGTAGCAAAAACGATTTTGAAATTGAAATGCACTTCATGCAGGATTTCTTTGCTCATTACGGGCAAGGTTTTCGCGCAGCTCCTATGCAAACTTTATTCTGGGGACTGGAATTAGAAATTCAAATTATATATAGAGGCGATTTTGGACATATGCGATCAAAATGTTGATACAATCGTAGAAATTAATCCAATAACAAGAAGTAATAAACATATTTTTCGAAGCTTATATGCATCCTGATAACGAATTGGATTTGTTGACGCAGAGTATAAAAAAACGGCACTTAGGAAAACAGCTGAAACAATTGGAGGGCTCCATAATTGAAAAAATCCTTCACTGCCGTCGCCTCTATAGCGAGCAAATGTTATTGAAAATGCTAATATCCATGTTCCGATACCCTGTATAATTCCCCACAATAACCATCGTATATATCTATTTTCACTAGGGGTAAAAAAAGAAAATAAATAAGCGCATATGCCACTACCCAAGTACATAAATAAATTCAAGATGGCAAAAGGTGATGGTAACTTAATGAAACAAAAACTCGTAGAGGTAGCATATTGATTATTGTCCATATTAATACATATCCAGCACCCTGCTATATATATGAATATTAACACAATCAAACATAGAAAAGACGCCATTTTGCTTTTCTTGATATATAATAGTTCCGAACAAAACGAATCGTTAGCTTTTTCATCATTTTTCTCGTTTAACATAGCGTTAAATAACTAATTTTGTCAGTGCAAGGTAAAATTGTGCGGAGCGCTCTTTTTTTGATTATGGGTCATGTTGTTTAAGGAATTTTTGAGCCGAAGTTTGAATCTGAGGTTAAACTACTAGTTTTGGAGATGATTGTCAACCTTACAACAACTTCTGATCCGTATTAAAGTTCGAGGTTAAAATAGCATTTTTTTGAAATCAGCGCAATATTTTTTCTTGTCCCGATATTAAAGCGCGGATGATTTCTTCGTCCCGGAGTTTGATGAAGACGGCACCTGGTACACCTACGGCCTCGACTTCACCAAAAACGTGTGTGAGGTCTTCGGCGCCACCGGCTACATCCGCACCGCTTACACCTACTCCCCCTACGGCTCCGTCACCCAGCCAATTCAGTGGAGTAGTGAGTTCAACGATAGTGAATTAGTATTGGTGTATTATAATGCTCGATAGGTTATGGCATCGCAGTAGGTGATGACGAAATGGTTGATAATGGAATGGTTGATTTAGGTGTCGATGTTGCTTCTTTATTCTTGCCTGTTCCGGCAGGTTCTACAAAAGTAGCTCGTGTATCTACGAACCCAGCAGTAAAACCAGAAATAAAATAAAATAAGGATTTTGGAGGTGGACAAGATGGAAAAGGTAGATGTAAACCTTGTATTCCTCCGGCGGGAACGGAATTTTATCGTTATTGTGATGGACATAGCCCTCATTCTCATATTTATATTATGAATCAAGCACCATATCCATCATGTAAATGTTTTATCAATAAAACAGATAAATGCATACCTGGTAAAGCAAACTGTGAACTGCTGCCATAAAAATAAATTGACATTCTATTAATCGCTATGTTACATTTATTTAGCCATGCTACATTATCCATCATACCCGGACGGTCGCATAATACAACCCGGAGATATTTATTCATTTGACGCAGGTACTCAATTAGGGCTTGTTCTATATGTATATCCTAATGAAGCTATTGTAAGGGAAAATGAAGAATGGAGTCTTAACAAAGTTTATTATCGAGAACAAATCGTTTCACTCTATTTATCAATAAACGCTTTGATTCATTTAAGTTTGGAAGATTTATACGATGAAGGTTCACCAACTTTTATTGTAAATACAAATATTGAGGGGCTATATAATTGGCTATTACATCAATACGAATCAGGAGAAATGCAAACATATCAAGAAATTATTAAGCATTGGAAAAAAAAGCATAAGCACTCAAAGTAAGAAAAAGTTAGTAGACGCCCACGATAAATCACCTTGGCCGCCTACAAAAAAATAAACGATCAACTTCTTGATGCAATTAGATAACGATATAGTGTATAATGTATGGAAAACAAAGAAGCTAAATATAATTTATGATATTTTTCATAATGAGAAAAAAGCAGATTGTTTTCTATACTATATATATGTAGGGAATAAAAAAGAAATTCCTAAATCATTTATTAAAAAAAATTGTAAAAGGAGTTTTTTATTTTGGGTGTCATCACTGTTCAGCATAATAATGTCGGTAATATTAAATCCATTATATTTTATACGGATGAATTTCCCACCCGGCATCAAATTTTATGAATGTTATTTACCGTTTCAGTATAATCCGCAATTCTTATTAAATACATATGCTCAGGATACTAAAGAACATTATGATTTTTTCAGAAAACACGGATTTTATTTATACCATTGCGTTGGCTGGCATAGTTGGACTCCGTTAGATCAGTATATTCAAAAATTAGAGGATGGTACAGAAACAGAGGATTTTCCGGCTATCATTTTCGAAAAAGGTGAAGAAAGATTTTATTTAACGACGGCCAAACAATTCATGAAAGAACAAGAAAGACTTAAATAGTATACTACCGGGCTAGAGTTGCACCCCCATTCAGGTGCAGACAGTGTATGTCACGCTTGATTATAGTATAGATTTCAGGCTGAGAAGGTAAAATAGATAGTAAAGCTTATCGATTTAACGAGATTGCTTTATTTTTATAGAATGCGATAAAGTATTCTTAACCAGAAAAGCAAACTGGCACCCACTATATTACCTGAAAAGATTACAGATGCGTGATAGGTTCTTCCAATGTCCAAGATTCTCCAACTCCATGAGGAGTAACTTCTGCATAAATATATATCATCTTTTCTTTAGTTCTTATAGTAATATCTATATATTTAGATGGCCCTAATTCATCTGTTAAGGTGCTTTCTATCGATATAATTTCATCTTTGGAAAAAATTGGGTATTGTGACATTGAGTATTCGTTTAAAAGTTTTTCCTGATAAATTTCCTTTTTATATGAAATGATTTGATCTCCCCAAAAAAATAAAAATATCTCAGATAGAAAAAGAAAATTAAGATTTTAAAGTAAATTACATTTTTTTATAATAAGCGTTAGTTAAAATGTTATTCTTCATATCTAAGAACTAAAATCTGTATAAAAATTATTTTACGATAATGTAGCCGATTTATGATATTTGCAGACATTCTTTCGACACTTAGGAAGCCAATTTAAGCCCCCCCTTTTTTTCTTGTAAACATTCGCGTACGCTTCTCTTATATCATTCTATACCCTTTGATGTCAATTTATATTTTTCGCGATTTTGAACCCGATTTTGAACTTTTTTACTCATATCTTTATGTAGCGTAGCGACGCGAGCTCGTCCCATGGGCACTTACCTTAACAGGGGAAACGATATCGTTTGCGTTGGGCCGACTTCAAAAAAACGGCACTGAACCTTGAGGGAACAGTGCCGTGAAAAAAAAGAACAGCGTCGCTTTGCGGACGTGGCCTAAGCGCGCAGCTTAGGACTTGTAACGCAAACGCTTCTTGTGGCGGTTCTGGCGCATGCGCTTGCTGCGCTTGTGCTTGTTGATCTTAGCCTTACGTCTCTTCTTAAGCGATCCCATAATGTGTTATGATGTCGTTTGTTGTTTCTCTTTTGGGAGAGGTTTTGTCAGCTCACCCGCATGCCCGGCAGAACCTGCGGCACCCATGTGTTCGGGCTTGCTGAAGTTGTCGGGGAAATATGTAACTACCTTTTGGGGTGAAAGTCAAGCCGAAAGAGACTCTATGCCGCATTTTTTTGCGGAAAGTGGGTAGTTATGGGGTTATAACGGTTAGTGGTACACACGTGAGGCAAGCCAATCTTGCAGGGCAGGTAACACCCCGCTGTGGGCAGATACCCTGCCACCGTGGGCATGCAACCAAGTTGCAACCTCTGGGTGGGTGTTGGCCGGGCCCGCGCACCAGGCCCCTTTAAAGCGGCAAAAGGCATCTATGTCGTTATGCCCATCCCCCATGATAAAGAGGTGCGGGGCATCTATACCCAGCTCTCGGCAAACGTATGCTAAAGCTGTGCCTTTGTTGAATCTTGCATCTGCAAAACGCAGGTAACGCCCGGCACGTTGAATGGTGATGTGTGGTGTGGTGAGCGGTGCCAGCAGGGGCATGAGGGCATCCATGGTTTCGCTGTCGATGGCCTCTACGGAGAGCGGGTCTGTGGCGGCAAGCTCCCATTGCAGCTCGGGGTGCGTGGTGCGTATTACTTGTAACGTGCGGTGCAGGGTGGGCTGAAAGGCGTGGCGCAGTTGCATGTTGATGCGCTCGCATTCCATATTGTGTTGCGTGGCGGGTTGCAGGGTGCCCCCGGCATCTGCCAGGTATATGTAACGCTCGCAGGTGCAGATAAAGTCCGGCAGGGTGGGGGAGCATGGTAAAAGCTCGCTGCACAAGTAAGGCAGGGTGCGCCCGGTGTTGATGCCCCAGCGTACGCCGTATGCCCGCAGCTTTGCCATCTCTTCAAAGAAGGCGGGGTCAATGGCGGGGCCTTGCTCTGCGCGCAGGGTGCCGTCAAAGTCCAGGGATACCAACCAGCGACACGGCTGCGTATGGGCGCAGGCTTTGCCGGGGAGTACGCTGCCTTCTGCAGGAAGATTCATGGGAAAATACCGCGGGCGTTATTGTTGGGGTAGCTCCACTACCTCTGCCATGTCGTCATCCTTAAAGGCATCTGCCTCTTGCAGGCGAGACACGGATTTGTAGGTGTCCGGGGTGCGGATGCCGGCTTGGTGCAGCTGGGTTACCTTTTTATCCAGCGGTATGCTGAAGTCGTTGCCCAGGCAGCCCTCTGGGATTTCCTCATTCTCACTGCGCATGTGAATCTCCACACGGCGGTTCAGTTTTTGAGCCTCGGCATCTCCCTTGGTGCTGACAATGGGGGATTTTGCCGCGCAAGCGCGTATGTACACGCGGTCTGTGGGCACGCCGGCATCCTTAAGCCATTGGCGCACGGCAGCGGCGCGTTGCAGGGAGAGGAAGGCGTTGTAGGTGTTTCTGCCAATGCTGTCGGAGTGCCCCTCGATAATGAAGTGGGTGGAAAGGTTGATTTGGATGAGGGCTGCCAGTTGTTGCAGGCTCACCAGTGCGGATGACCTGAGCTTGCACTCATTGAAGTCAAATAAAAGGTCTGCACCCAAGCGGGCCACACCGGACTGCGAGCCGAGGTTGTGCTGCCCGAGCAACTCGCTGAGGGTGCGGGTGTCCTCCGGCATGTTTTCCATACCGGCGCGGGCGGCTTCTTTCAGGTCATTTTCATTCAGCGTGGTACCCTCGCTTTCAATATCACTGTTTTGCGGAGCAATGTTGACAATGGTATCATTGGCATTCAGCGGTACGGGGTCCGGGTTTTCCATGAGCACTTGGTGCGGTATGGCCTCTACGGCGGGCAGCTCCATACTCATTTCGGACGGTGAGGGGGCGGGGGCCTCCAGCGGTTTGAGGTAATCGTTCTTTTGAGCAATATCTGCTTTGACTACAAGTTGCGTGTCTCCCGGGCGCATTTCAAGCTCGGTCAGCTCGGTGTCCAGCAGGTCCACATCCATGGGTTCAAGGTCTTCTACGGCCAGCTCCTTCTCCTTGGGTTTTTCCTCTTCTATCTCCGTGTCCGGTGGCTCGGGGGCCTCTTTCTTTACCTTGAAATACACGCGTTTTGTTTCGTCTTTAACGGTGTCTGTGTATTGATCCGTTGGTTTGAGGGTGTAGTTAAAGATTTCCGGAGCCAAAATGTAGGCAACAATGTGTACCACCAGGGCAGCCAGTGCGGCACCCATTGCTACGGGCATCATGTCTCTTTGGCGGGTCAGCTCGTACCCTTGGCGCCTGCGGTTGGTGCCTTTGGTGGTTCTGCGTTTTTGTGTAGAAGATGCTTTTGCCATAATGACTATGGTGAGGAATCAGAGTTGAGTGTCGGATGTCAGTATCGGGCGATTCGGTGTACTGACGTGGGGTTTATCAATTGCGGTGAGAAACTGTTCTAACAGCCAGTGAATAATGGCGGTGTACACCTCATTTTCTCCGGATTTAAGGTGTATTTCGATATCATACGTGCGTTCATTCTCCCCTTGGCCTACCGTACAATGTTGCACGCGAGTGGTGGCATGCGGGTCATCCGTGGGGGTGCGCAGAGTCCATACCTCCTTGGTATCACTGGGTAACTGGCGGTAAATGGTCAGAGCATCATTAATGGTGCGAATGGGGTTATCCTGTTGCAGGTTAATGATGAGGGCGGGGGTGTCTCTGTTGAGGTTAGTGGCGCTGTCCACCGGCACAACATCAAAACATTCAAAGCCAACATAGCGGTTAATGCGCACATCCATAAGCGCTAATTTGACTTGGCTGAGTATGTTCTCCGGCATGGTGCGGCTGATGGACTCGCGCAGCGAGGCGAAGGCATCTATGGATACCAGCCCGCGTATGCGGTCATCTTTGGCGGCAGCTTGTAACAACAGGCCTGCGCCGTAGCCTTGCCCCACGGCAATGATGATGGGGCGCTCTTTGCCACAACGCGCCGCCAAGGCATCTATCAAAATAGGAACATCCTCGCTCTCTTTCAGCCCGTGGGTGCAATAGGGGCGGCTGCTGTCTTTGCCGCGCGGCTCCCATAAAATGCAGCGAATACCCGCCGCGGTGAGGTACTCTGCCAATGGCAGAGCAGAGCGTATGCCGTGGTCCCAATCCACACAAACTAAGGCGTAATCTATGTGTTTGAGCTTATCCGTTTGTTGATTATTAAGCCCGGAGAGTACGGAGCGCTGGCGGGAGGAATCCTCCTCATCCTTTTCTGCAATAACGGCGGTTATTTCTGTAGTGTCCCACCCCTTGAAAGAGATATCGGTAAATTTAATGCCCAAGTGCTGCTCGGGTACGGCGCTCAGGTTATTGTAGTCTTCATTGAGCGGCAGTAATATAGGCTCTGCCAAACGCCCCATGTATTGCCATACCCACAATGCACCTGTGACCGGGAGCAATATCACGATCAACAAGATGATGTACAATGGGCGGAACAGTCTCATACGTATGCGCGCGTGGATTATAGCAGCCCCCGGCCTTACCTGCAATTGTAAATTACGTCAACCTTTATCACGCACAAGCCCATTTCAATATCAGGGCTCGCGCGGTGTGGTAGGCTTGTATGGAGCATTCTTGCAGGCTGTGCAAATACTCCGTGGGGGTGATAAGCCCAAAGAACATCAGGATGCCGATGAGTAGTATAAAGTTCAGCAACACGATGATGAGCAGTGAGAAAAGCAGCCCGTTGTCAAAAAGGTCCGGCTGTCGCTCCTGCATGATGCTGAAGGCGGTCCAAAATAAGTGAAATGCCCACCAAAAACCGAAACCTGCGTAAAACCATTCCAAATAGGTGTCAAAGGGGCTCAGGCGGTTCATGCTCCATATCAAGGCCATCCACACCAGCATCCAAAAGGGAATAAAGTAGGGGGAGAGGGCGATGAACAGGTTTGTCTTGTTCGTGAGCACATAGCTGCCCTCTGTGGTGCTGATGCGCATGCCCTTGATTTTGCCTAAGCACATTAAAATGGCAATGGCGTGTGTGAGCTCATGCCCCAAAACATAAATATACAAGCAGGTTCGGCGCCTTATGCCCAACAGCGCAATGACGGTAAAAGAGAGGATGCCCAGCAGGCTGAACCAAATGGGGGTGCGCAACCAAAAACGCACGTTTTCCATATCTGCAGAGCTGTGCCCCAAACAGTGAACAAGTGCATAAATGATAACGCCGTTAATCGGCAATAATATGCTGATGGCAGCCAAAAAACGCAAGATTTTGCCGAACAAGCCCGGCCCGGCAGAGGGCTCCTCATCATCATAACGCCGCATGTGCTCGGGCAAGGCATGGGGCGGGTAATGCTCTGCCTCCTCCGGGCGGGGTAAATCTGCCCGCCAGTCACCAAACTCCGGTGGCTTGGCGTTGGGGTGCAGGTTGCTTCTGTGCGGTGGGCGTATCATGTGCGCGGGGATTGTGCCGGCCTGATATCCTGAATGGACATGGAGACGCTGGTGCGCCCACGCCACACGTTGCGGTCTATGGTAAAGGCGATATCCCAGGGCGGGTCCGGCAGGTGCACGCTGCCTCCGTTAAAGAACATGGCATCGCACTCGTGTGTGCCTTGTCGCAAGCTGAGCTTAAGGTGGTTACCCTGCAAATGCCTCGGCGCGTCGGACAGCATGACATTGCGGCTCATAAACACCGGTTGCGGGTTGGAGTTGCCGAATGGCTCCAGCAGCTCGTAGCTGTCCAACAAATCAAGCGTGAGCTCTGCTAAGCTTACCTCTGCATCTATATGCAACTTAGGTTTAAGCTGCTCATCGTTAGTGTTCTGCTCCACATAGGCATCAAAGGCGCGGCGGAAGTCGTTAATCATCTCCTCGCGTATCACCAGGCCGGCCGCCATATCATGCCCGCCGCCGGATACAATGGTATCTGCACAGGCGTGGATGGCCTGCACCAGTGATACCCCCGGTATGGAACGCCCGGAGCCCTTGCCTAAGCCGTTTTCATCCAATGATATAATGAAGGTGGGCTTGTGATAGCGGCGCATGAGCAGGGAGGCCACAATACCCACCACCCCCGGGTGCCAAGTGCGGGAGCCCAGCACAATAACGCGGTCCGTTGCCGGGGAGAAATACTGCTCGAGCATTTGCGTTGCCTCAGCGCGTATTTTCTCCTCCTCCTGTTGTCGGGCGCGGTTGTGGGCCTCCAGGCAATGCGCCAGTTGTATGGCGCGCTCGGCATCGTGCGTCATGAGCAGCTCCAGCGCATCCGTGGGGGAGTCCATGCGGCCCGCTGCGTTTAATCTGGGGCCAATACGGAAAGATACATGGCTGGCACTGGGTGTGCTGCGCATGCCCGTTACTTCATTAAGGGCGCGCAAGCCCGTGTTGCCCCCGCGTGCCATTACTTTTAACCCGTGGCGGGTGAGCAAGCGGTTTTCATTTACCAGCGGCACAATGTCTGCCACGGTTGCTATGGCCACTATGTCCAAATATTTCTTTAAGTCAAAGTCCTGCAAGCGCCTGCGCTTGAGCATGGCGTGCGCCAGCTTGAACACTACCCCGGCACTGCAAAGGTAGGTCAGGGGGCTGTCGTCCTCCAGCTTGGCATTGACCACGGCAACGGCTGGGGGGCGCCCGCGGGTGCTGCTTTCGTGGTGGTCCAGCACAATGACATCTATGCCAATGCTGTTTAAATATGCCACCTCATCCACAGAGGAGGTGCCGCAGTCTACCGTAATAATAAGATCCGGCTTACCGCCGCAGGCCTCCACGGCGTGGCTGATGCCATCCTTACTCAAGCCGTAGCCCTCTTTGGTGCGCACCGGTATAAAGCAGGCGGGCTCTACCCCGTATGCCGTTAAGATGGTATGCAGCAGCGTGACGGAGCTTACTCCGTCCACGTCATAATCCCCATAGATGCAGACCCGCTCGCCGTGATCTACTGCGCGGAAGATGCGCTCAACGGCGGCGTCCATCTCCCGCATATCAAAAGGGTCCCCTAAATCGGCTAGTCGGGGCCGGAGGAATTGTTCTGCCCGTTGTGGGCTCCGTATGCCTCTTTGTGTTAAAAGCTTACGCACGAGCGGCGGAAGCTGCTCGTTAAGCTCTGCCCCAAAGTCGGCCATGGAGTCCATCGGGTTTAATTCCCAACTGAACTTCGTACTCATGGCTACACTCTATCATCTGTGCCTCTTTACGTCAAGGTTAATCTTGAATGCAATCGCAAGTTGACACAGCTGTGTTGGTATGTTGATGTGCACCCGATGCTGAATGTTAAATCAACGGTTATGAGATACCGTTGAACACCAAACTGTGGTGATTTCGATGCTCTGCTTGGGGATCAGTCTTGGTTTTTGGGGGCAATGGCGGAGTCTTGAATTTTCCATTCTCCTTTTTTGCGTGTGCCTGTGCGGTATATAGCCCCTGCTTGAATAAGTTCTCTCATGATGTTTCCTACTGTTCTTTCACTAATGAGCATGGCTTGGGCTATATCTGCGTATACGGCAGTGGGTTTTTTTCGTAAAAACTCTATTATGTTGAGTTTTCGGGTATCATTGATGTATGGCGGATTGATAATAGGTGAAGGGGGAATATTATGTTCGCCTTTATATCCGATGGGGTGAAGTTTAACGAGTACACTGGAGGAGTCTATGCTATATTCGGGCATGGGCATACCATAGGCCAGACTGTTACGGCAGATTTTTCTAATTCCTTGCCCCCAGGCTTCTGCAAAACCAGCACGGAAAAATGTATTAGCCAGAGCCGGATTGAGTGGTCGAGACCCACCCTTTTGCCAAGCTTCGGCAGATACCCAGTCATAGGAAAGTACGGCCGGATTGAATACTTGGAGCTTGGTGTCTGATATGCTGATTTGAATGGGGTAACCAGCCGTATAATCTTTGTGAATCAATGCATTAAAAACAGATTCTCTGACCACAGCACGAGAAAAGGGATAGGTTTCGATTCTGTGGTCGTTTTCATAGCTTACCGTTGCTTTTAAGTATTTTGTATATATTAACTCCATCACTCTCTCGGCCTGTGAGATGAGGGAGCCGTGCAGCTCATCTTGGTATAATAGTTCTTCTTTATCGTCAAAATAACCGATTTTTATCCAAGCTCCCATAAACCACTGCTCCGGGTTTTGGTGGAAAAGTAATACCGCTGCTCTGGTTAAGTCGTTATTACGGATAAGCCCCAGATATTGTAGGAGTTCTTCGTTGCTGCGCTCCGCCTCATCTATCGGTAATCTTTTACTACGTTTGGCAGCTTGTCTGAAAATGCGGAAACTTTCCGGGTCTAAATCTTGGGGCGTAACGCCGGAAATACTCAAAGAATCCCATTTTTCGCCAGTTTTATTGATGAGAAAGTGCATCAGCGCCGCATCGTGTAAACGTTGATTTGTGCTGCCACTCCTCATGTAGATAGCGTCTCGATACCAAACCGGTGCATAAGATGCCGGTACGTGAATCTCCAGATACTCCTTGCCTGCTTCTTCTTTCAATTTTATGTCTACTATCAGGTGCAGGGAATCCCTTACCATGTTGGGTATATCTTCCATGAGTTTGTGAGCATTGCTTATCCCCACAATTTGCCCGTTATCATTGATTCCTATATAGAGGATACCTCCGTGCGCATTGGCAAATCCACATATCCATTTGAGGTATTGCTCATGCCAGGATTCTTTCCATTCTATGCTCTCATTTTCGGGACTCATGGTGTTTGTTGTAATCTTTCAGCCATTTTATCATACTGTTGATGATTATTGCAAGCCTTGTATTGATTTTATCCGGCAAAAGAGGCAAATTAAGTGGCAATAGAGGAAGTTTATCCGGCGAAAGAGGCAAATTAAGTGACAATAGAGGAAGTTTATCCGGCAAAAGAGGCAAATTAAGTGACAATAGAGGAAGTTTATCCGGCAAAAGAGGCAAATTAAGTGGCAATAGAGGAAGTTTATCCGGCAAAAGAGGCAAATTAAGTGGCAATAGAGGAAATACGCCAATTTGCCTATATCTCAGGGGGAGGGGCATAGAGTTCCGCGCTCCGTGAGATTTAATTGCCCCATCCCCTCAAAAAAAATGTGTGGTGGCTGCCCTGGTGTATGAATACCTACCCACCTATTATTGCCGGAGCAATAAAGTAGTAAAATATCGACGCTTTCTGTTTCTCCCGATGCAGTTGGCTCAGATGGGTAACTCCTCGTCCGTATAGGGGAGCACGCGGGCAGGTATATTACCTTTGGGACAAGAGAGGAGCGATACCTTAACCGCAGCGGCCGGCAGGTCAAATGCTTGTGATATGAGCTGCTTATAGGCGGTCATTTGGCCTGTGTACTCTTTTTTGAGCTCTTGGTAGGGCTCTTTCCCCTTAAGCTTGTTTGTCTTAAAGTCGATAATATGGGCGCCTATGGTGCGACCTGCGGCATCTGTTGTGAGTACCAAGCGGTCTATGGTGCCCGAGACCCACTCGTCAGCCTTCGTAATAGCTTCTATGGATTGCTCGCAGTATACCTCTACTCCCGAGGTGCGGGTAAAGAGCTCGCGCACCTCCGGCTGTTGCAAGGCGGCTGCCACCACTTGTTGTGCCTTCGTTTTCGGAGCTTCCGCCCAGTCGGGCAGGGGCGCGTCAAGCCAAGTAATCTGCTCCCAGCATTCATGCACGGCCGTGCCGAAATCTGCGGCGTTGGTACTGATATAAGGAGTGCGGGCAGGGCTTTCATCCGCCTCACTTTGTTGCTTATCCTCAACTTTAGCCAGCGTAGAGGGGCTTATGCGTTGACGGCGTTGTACGGCAATGCCCGGTCCCTGAGTGGACGGCACGGCACCGGTGCAGATGTTTTTGGGCTTCAATGCCTCGTACCACGTTTCAATTCCTTGGGGATCGGTCAAGAGGGTAGTGGCGTCATAGGCCTCCAATGTTCCCCCGAAAGCACGGCGGAGGATTCCGGATTCTGAGCGGCTTCGGGCAAGTAGTTGCTCTTCTTCTATTAACTTATCGCCGTTGAGCAGAATGTAGTTAGCGTATTTAGCACGGGTTGTAGCTACATACAATAGGTTGTAGGCTTCTTTGCTGCATCGGTGCTTCCAAGCCGTTGTCAGTTCATCAAACGCACCCGGCCAGTATGCATTGCGCGTTTCGCTGTTACCCGGAGAAAGCAGTAGTGATTTGCCGTCCGCCGAGCAAAAATAGCTTAAGTCACTCACAGAATCAATGGCATCATCTGACATGAGGGGGAGAATAACGGCATCAAACTCAAGCCCCTTGCTCTTGTGCATGGTCATAACCTGCACATAGCGAGAGGACGCCACACCTTGCGTGCTGAGGGTAGAAATGCGGCGAAGCCAAGCGGATAATGCGCCCCCTGCGGCATCAAAGGCTTGCGCCGCGTTGAGCCACGTAGTCATCACCTCCTTATGCGCGCCTTGTTGTTTGGTATCCATGGCGTGCATGGGGAAGTGGCTGAAAATGTTTTGCAGCAACTGTGTGTAGCCAAGCGTGTCGAGCTTGTCTCTGAGCTTGTGCCATACTGCGTTGCTGTTGAGCTCTCCTTCAAACAAGTAGCTCATGAAAGTGGCTTTCACGATATTGCAGGATGTTTGCTCTTGCGGGTGCAGCAACCATCGGAACAGGTGGTGCAGCATCTCCCCTAACGGGCATGCGGTGGCAGCCAAAGTGTCTTTTACCAGCATGATGGGTAGCTTGGGCATGTCATTGCGCAGGTGGTCCACCAGTGCCTCTGCTTCACTGTTGGTGCGGGTGAGAATCCCGATGCTCATGCCGTGCAAGGGGGCTTCTTCATCGCGTGTTAATTTGCGCAAAATGTTGCTCACGGCATTGAACATGCCGGTTTTGAGCGTTGCTTCTTCAGATTCATCGTCCGTTTCTTTCTCCTTGGCTATTACCTGCATTTCTACATATCCACGGAAATCGCGAGCAGTTTCGTGGTAGGTGAAGCTTTCAAGGTTTACGGCACTTGTAGGGCTGTCCTGTTGTTCCAATTCATTCAATTTGCTGAACAAATCGTTTACAAAGCCATCTTTGCCCATGATATCCGGGGATGAACGGTAGCTCTTGGTGAGCTTAGCCTCTTTTATCGGTACGTTCCAGGTGGGATCTGTTTGTAGTTTGTCAAATGCTTGGTTTTCTCCGGTACGGAATCCGTAGATTCCCTGCTTGTCATCGCCCACAACAAAGAGGCTGCCATCTGCTACGTAATAGGCGCAGTCCTCATGGTAGGGGCGCAGACATGCCGGCAAAGGGCGTGGCGATTCTTGCGTGAAGGCTACAGGGCTTTCCCCCAATACCATCTCCAGCACAGGGGCAAGCGTGTCAAATTGTTTATCGGAGGTGTCCTGAAACTCATCCAGCATCCAATGGTTGTATTTTTTACCCGTACGCAGGGCCAAATGCTCCCTGCAGAAGGCGCTTGCCTCTGCGCTTTCCGTAGAGAGGGTATCCGTCATCAACTCGTAAGCCTTGCGGGCAATGTCATCAAACGAAAATTCACCGGTGGCTGTAATGCGTTGTTCATAGGCATCCGCATAATCACGCAGCAGGGAGTATAAACTGCGCGTGCGTGTTATGGCATCGTGCAGGCATTTGGCAGGCAAATCCACCTCTAATTCTTTTGCCAGTGCATGAATCTTCCTTAAGGTAATCAATTCTTCCTCCGTGTGTACCGGTTTATTACTCAGAGAATTGCGGAAGTTGTCAATATACTTGGGCGTTTTTTTGAAATCTTGTTTCTCGAGCGCATTAATAATGGCTGTCAATGCTTTTTTATCATTTTTAGAGTAACTTTTGTTTACTTCCAGTAGCTCTTTAGCAGATGCTGCTTGCTTTTGCAGCTGTGGGGAAAAGTCGCTTTGGGTATAATAAGCTTCAGTAAGTTTAAGGGCGTGTGTGTTTAATTGAGTATTCGACTCAAGGTCGAATTCATCACCAATCCATTCGATGACTGTTTTACTAAGCGGAGTTTTTTGTTGTGCCAAATTTTTGAGTCCGCTGTATATAAATCGCGGGAGATCATTATCAGCGAATAAACTCAGCATACATTGCAGCTGCCTTGCATCGGCATTCCACTTATTTGCCTGCTCCTCCGTTAAGGGCGGATTCACTAAGGCGATGTCTTGCGCAAAGGATTCGGTATTGCCCCAGCATTCTGCGTTGGGATGCTCACGGTACAGGGAGAGATAGTTCGCCAGCTCACGCTCTAATTTAGAGACGGTTTTAGAACCCTTGCCACCGGTGAGCCCGGCGAACATATCGAGAAATTCTGCGCGTTTTTGTTGCTCTGCGGCACGGGCGTCCAAATAGCTGTGAATGGTGGCGAGGCGGGCTGATTTCTCATCTGCAGGGTCAAGGGAGGCTACATTGTTTACCCCCAGCTCTAAACAATTACCGGCAACCAGAGAATTGAAGAAACTATCTATGGTTGAAAGTTCAAGCTTGTTCATTATCTTTACAACCTTGCGCAAGAGCTCGGCAAACTCGGTGGCATTTTGCTCGGGTAATTGTAAGTAATCTCTCAATTCCTTACCTTCGGGGGCGGCGTAGAGCTCCTCCGCGTATTTATTTTGGCTTGCAGCCAGTTTTACGATGGCAACCGTTGCCGGTAGCAAAGGGGTGTCGTTGGCTGCCTTTTTCCAGCTGCTGCGGTCCGACTGTGTGAGCCCGCTCCACACTTCCCATATACGAGCTGCCAGCACATTGCGCCCCGTTTCTTTATCCTTCAAATCGCAAGCTCCCTCTGCCAGTGCATGCAGAATGCGGCTGCGGAACTCACCCGCTGCCTTTTTGGTGAATGTGAGGGCAATGATTTTATCCGGCTCCACTCCGAGCATGAGCAAGGCAATGAAACGAGAGGCCAGTTGATAGGTCTTACCTGTGCCTGCCGATGCCGATATGCGCGTGCTGGTGGTGTGGTAAATCTGTTTTTGTTGTTTTGAAGAAAACATAAGTAAATAAAGTGGGGTAGGGGGTCAAATGTTGAGCTCGGGGAGGTTGAACAGGGAGCGCGGGTCGCACTTGGGGGATATTGCCCCGAACCGCGGTGCATTCTTGCTCTTGTTATCTCCTGTTAGTTTAGAGAATGGTCTGTTTTTAAGCTTAAGTGCTTCGGCTGAGAATAGACACACGCCGTCTCGTATCATGCGTATGGCGGAGTCTACCGTTTGCATGGCGTTTTTCAGCAAGCTTTCCGGGGTGTGGCAGAAATAGCCTGTGGCTTTTCCTTTACCCGGTACGGGGCAGAGCCCTTTCTCATTAACAAGGGGATAGCATTGCATACGCAAGGTTTTAATATGCAAGTTGTAGTAGAAAAGTTCCGGCATCACATCCTTCAGTGATTCCTCTGCGCAGCTCGGGTGAATGTCTTTTGCGTTAAGTTGGCGTAATCCGTAGGCATATAGCATTAACTGCACGTCTTTCCACCGATAAAATTTTTTCTTGGTTTCTTCTTTGTGTTCGAATTCTGTTGTGACTAGGGGATATTGATAACCTGCTGCATTCATGAAACGGTAGAATGCAGAATCTTCGCCATCTTCCAGTTCCTCGAAGTGCTGTTTAAAGGGCTTTTTGTCTTGGGATGATGTTTTGTAATCAATAATACGCCAGCGGCCGTCTATGTGGCGGTCAATGCGGTCTGCAATCATTTTGAAGGCAACCTGCTCCCCGTTACTGAGAGTGAGGGTGGGGGTGAGCATATACTCGCACCGGAGGTTGCACCAGCCATCCGCCAAATCATTCACATGGCGCACGGCAAAGTCATGGAGACTTTGTTCCATATTGCGGAGCAATACCTCCATGGGCAGGGTCTGTGCCTGGCGTGCCCCATTGCGCATGTAAACGCGGCTCCATTCTTCCAGCCCAATCTGTTGGGTGTATTGTACCAGTGCTTCAATGCGGGCTACTCTCGTTTCCGCCTCGGGGAACGCAGCTTCCAATTTTTCCTGAGATGGAATCGCCTCTACCACCTTTTGCAACACAGCGTGTATGATAGTGCCGTATTCATTGCTTTCAAGCTCGCTTTTATCCTCGTTGTAAACATTACCGGCATCCAGCCCGTACAGGTGATTGAGCCAGAAGGAGAACGGGCACTGCAAGAACCCGCTCAGCAGAGAGGGTGAGTACGTTCTCTGCCCCTCGGTAAAGGGATTTTTTGTGTGCGGCGCAATTTGGGTGATGCTCTCCATCATGCCGGGGGTAATCTTGCCGTTTTGCTCCGGGCCGGGGGCTGCTTGTTGCAACGGACACAGCGCCACCGTGGGAGGTGTGGTGGCGGTGTGACTCTCTGCAAACATGATTCTTGCACGGTAGGGAAGCTCCTCTGCACAGCGCAACAGCAGGGAAGAGGGGGCTACTCCCGTGCCGTCAGGGTTTTGTCGGGTGACGATGAAATGCACCTCTCCTGCCGTACGGCTTTGTAGTAGAGCCGTCAGCAAAAAGGTATCTCGCGCCATGCGGAAATCCTCGTGCCGTATTTTGATTCCCAATTCCTTGCATAGTGATTCCGGCAAGAATTCATCCTGCTGCACCGGCTCAGGAATACAGCCATCGTGCATGGCGGCAATAATGATACGCTGCTCGCGAGTGTAGGCCAACTCTCGCCAGCCCAACACCTCTCCCACGGTATCGGTGCGTTCGCTCGCTGTATGGATGCTAATACCTTTATCTTGCGTATAGTAGCGCAAAATCTCCAGCAAGGTGGCAGCGTCTGCAATTTTTGCAACAAACTTTTCGTCTCGCACTTTATCAATAATGCTGCACAATTTACGGATGGCCGTTTTCAACGGGCTCTCCTCATAATTGGCTTTAAGAGCAAGGTGCAATTCCCTCAGCCTTTGAGGCTGCTCATTGAGCCGACAACAATCGTTGATAAAGGGCAGTGCCGTTTCTGCCACATACTTGTAGTAGCCTTCTTTGCGCGTGCCGGCAAAGAATTGGAGCTCCCTATAATCTGCCGTAGGTAACTCGACAGCCGGGTTGAGGTAATCGCACAACTGCCGCACGCTTGCCGGCATGAGCAGGGCTCGTAATCTCTCTAAATGTTGCTGTAGGTTCTCCTGCACTGCGGCCGGGGCTTTAAGCGCTTTTTGTAAAGCACGGTTGCAGAGCAGGGCGATAAAGGCATTGAGCACCCTCATGCCGCCTTCCGTTGTGTCCTCTCCCTCAAACTCCTGCAAGGCGGCGCAATAATCCGCCAGCTGTTCCGGTAGTCTCCCGGCGTCCGTGGTGAGTAGGGCGCGCCCCTCCGGTGCGTTAAGCTGCCACGCCGTGCCGCATTTCGGGTTGCGGAACCTGCTCAGCAAAGTAGGCGTATATTCTGCATTGCCGGTGGCAATCACCACCTCGTCAGATGCCCTCCCGCCTGCCAACCGCAGTGCCTCATTGGCCAGATCTGCCACCCCATCAACTATGTGAATGCAAGAGGCCTCATTGTCCTGAATGCTTTTTTCTGCATCGGCATATACCATGCCGTGTGGTATATCAATATCTCTCTTATTCCAAATGGCTTCAAGAGGATGCCCCATACTGTCGAAATGGGTGCGCTCCGTATTTGGTGCATTCACCCACAGCTGCACCTCAAATCGGCGGTGTGTATGCAGGTTCTCCAAATACCGCTTCAATTGAGGGGAAAACTCGGGCAGGCATGCCACAATCAACAAATCGGGGCAGTCGTTCACGGGGCGTTCGTCCGTGCTGCGTTTGTCGGGGATGTTGATTTGCCTTTCTCTCTCCTGCTGCGCCGGGGTTTTGCCTTGAGAAAGCAGAATGCTATCCACTTTCGTGAAAAGCTCGCCCAACTTTTTCCATCTTGCATGCTCATTGGCTAGTACGGCTTTGCGTGCCCGGAGCGTTCGGGCTTCAGCTTCGTCGCTTGGTCGGCGACTGATATCCTGCTGCAAGAGCTTCTCGCGGTGAATGAGCTGCTCAGTTACATCATCCACCGTTATTTCCTCCTGCTCCAAGCGGTTACGTAGAGCCATCAATTTATGCGCTACACCCACAGCCCAGCGCTTGCGGTGCTTATCCGGTCTGCGTGGAATCAACGGGGCGTACTGCGCCACCGGGTCCGTACCGTCAAGACCCAACACTTGTAACCAAGCGGCCAAGGTCTCTTCCTCCGTTGCAATATGCTCACCCTTACACGGTATCAGCTGCCCTGCCAGTACAATTTTGGGCATCAATATGGGCCTGCCGGCTTGCTCTGCCATATACTCGCGCAGGCGTCTGCCACTACCGGAGGTAGGCACCACTACCGTGGCGCGTCGAAAACGCTGCGGCTCGTGTTCGTTCAGCGTAAGCAGTTTCTCTGCTACCAGCTCAATGGCAGGCCTATGCCAGCCGATAAAAGTTCTTAAATCGGGGGTGTTCATGTATGCTGTTACTTTATCATACCAAGGTGGATTCTGCAAGGGGGGCCGGTGCATTTTTTCTTTTTCCTGATGTTCCTTATCCTTGTGGCGTAAGGTGCTTTAATTGAACCGCAGAAAATACGTTAAAAAAGGTTATGTAAATCGCGATTGGTGATTTGCATAACCTATTGTTTGATAACGAGGGATTTGCCGGGCTCTACAAGCCCTGGCTGGCGGGTTGTTTTCGGTTATGAAGATTGCTTGGTGGTAGATGTTGCTTGTTTTATACCTTCCTCCATTTGGCTCTGTAAGGCTGTTCGTTCTTTGGCTGAAAGGTAGGCGGAGTAGAGCGTTTGCGGGTGGATGCGGAAGGTGTAGATGTATTTGCGCTGTCCGAAAAGCGGCATGCTGACGCGGGCGTAGAAGGAGATGGGGGCGGTGGCGGATTGAGCGAGCTCGCCATCGGGCAGGGGCATGAGGAAGGCGTTGTGGATGGGGCGGATATCTGCCCCCTTTTTTTCTTGCAGGTCTTGTTGGTATAGGAATTGCTTGGTGACATCTCCCACGCCGGGAAGGCCGTAGACGGTGTTGCCGTTTACTTGGGGAAGGTAATACTTGGCGTCAAAAAGCCAATAGGCATTCGGGCGTTTGATGATGATGTCCGGCTCCAACGATTCTTCGGGACCTTTCCATGGTTTGCCTTTGAATATCCATTGCGGTGGCGCTATTTCGTGTTGCTTTCTCTCATCTTTGCCGAATACCTCGCGGCAAACTTCCTCCCACACGGCGTGGAATGCGGTGCTGCCGAACACCATTTCATCCGGGTGGTCGATGTCTCTCTCTGCCTCTTTTTCAACATATTTGAGCATAAGCTGCAGGATGTGGCGGCGGCGAGAGTCGAACTGACACCCCATTTCGCTGAGAATGCGGTGCTTGAGGTAATGGTCATCCCCCAAGTCATCATCCGGTGCTGTGTCTTCCGTTATTTGGGGCAGGGAAAGCAGTTGGATAAGACCAAGCTTTTCCAGTTTTTCATAGCATTTGTTGACGATGCTGAGGTGTAGGCGGGTAAAAAAGTTGTCGTGGTCGTCTACGGTATGGCGTACTACTAAATCCATGTAGTAGGGGCGCTTGTCCTGAATGAAAGGATAGGTGCTTTGTATGGTTTTGTTCCACAGAATGCGCCCTCTGCCATTCATTTGCTCCTCTTGCCGGTCGTCTCGGTACAGGCCGTGGTGGGCGTAATCTGTTACGATATAGACCAGCAGTGCCAAGTAGCCGTCCTTGGTAGAATCTGAAGAGGTGCTCAGGCTTTCTTTTACGCGCTTGTTATTGTAACGGCGCAGTACTTGCATGACGGTGGCGAGGTGTTGTCCCGCCTCCGGATGTTCGTCCATATCATGAAGCTTGAGGTATCCTCGGTCACAGAGTTTTCTTGTGTATTTGGGTAAGGCGTAAACCAGCCTGTTTTTCCAGGCATACACGCCTACAAAACTCAGGGAGTATTCTCGCGAGTCTGTTTCATGTTCCGCGAATTCGGAGCTTTTCAGCTCTTCTGCATTGGTGTAGGTGCTGCGGCGGCGGAGCATTTTATGCAGCTCCAGCCGTCGCTCCAGTTTTGCCCATTGTGCATCTGGGTTTTCGTGATTGATCACCCCAAAGATGCGCAATAGGTCGTCGCGAGTGTAGGGCTCTCGTTCCCTCACCAGCTTGATGTCCGGTGTGCTCATGTGCCGGTGTGGTTAAGTATTTCCGCCGCCCGATTTTTGGGTGTTTGAATCTTGCTGTTTAGGGGTGTTAAAGATGGAGTCCGGGGTACCGTTAAACTCATCGGTTAAGGCTGAATACCGCAGGTTGGCGGATTTGAAAATATGGCTACGGTGGTGACGGGCTGCATCCTCAAACAGGTACATGATAACTTTTTCTGAGAACGCTTCTTTGAATGTTGCCGTGTCTTCGAGCTCTGTTTCTTTGAGGAAGAAGGGGCCCAATTGCTTATCTTCGTTTATCCCCGCTTCTTGCAAGAGCTGGTTGATGCGCTTGCGTAGCGTCTTCCATTCTTCGGCGCAATTACCTCTGATGTTCTTTTCAGATTCATCAATGCCGACATATTTGAAGCTCCAACGGCGTTTGAATGCGGTATCCATGGGGAAAACACCTTGGTCTGCGCTGTTCATGGTTGCCCAGATGTACATGTTGGCCGGCAGCCTCAGCTTGCCACCCTCTAATTCTGCGCGTTGCTGAATAATGTTGCTTGCTTCATCTTTTTCTTCTGTGGTGAGGTAGGCCAACAAATCTTTGGCAGGGGTAATAAAGTATTCACTTTGCCCGTTTTTATTGCGATCCAGCAGTTGGAACATGTCGCCGAAGACGGCAGCTACACGGGCGCGGTTGATTTCTTCAATGATGAGTAAATAGTCCTTTCCCGGATTGGAAAGAGCTTTTTTCAAAACGCGTGCAAAGGGACCGGGCTCGAAGGCGTATTTGATGTTTTGCCCCTCCATCATTGGCTTATAACTGCCCACAAAGTCAAAGTAGGTGTATTCTGTGTGGAATGTGACACGCTCCACATATTCTGTAAGACCGCATTCTGTAACTGTCGTTCCACTTTGCGAACTTTCGAAACCTTTGGCTTTTTCGTTGAGTAAATAGCTTTTGCCTGTGCCGGGGGCACCAAAGTAGATGAGGTTACGAGTGTTGGAAAAGTTATTTGAGGAATCTTGCTCTGTCTCAGTGTTGTTTTCTGTGTCCATATCTGATTTTGCTTTCTTTTTATCTTTTTGCGCCCATTCTTCGTATAATTGTATCAGGCGTTGCTTTACTTCTTCCGTAACGTACGAATGCTCCCATAAATTTCTAATGACTTTGCTTGCTTTTAACGCTTGGGTATCCCATCCCCACTGGGAAGAAATATAATATTCATTGCCCACTATTTTGTATGGGGTTGCATATGTGCGAAATCCACTCTTCCCGGGAATGGGTATAGGTTCTGTCGATAAGATGGAACATGAACCATAGCTCGATTTTGTGAGCAATGTTTGTAAAAAAGTATGGCCTTGTGATGCTGAGTCAGGGATGAAGTTGTTTCCGGGAAACAGTGCTCTTATAATGTCGAAAACAATAGCTTCATTTCCTCTGTAAAATATACCATCAGATAATAAACGAGCGAAAAGCAATTCCCTATACGAGGCGTTCCCGTTTTGCGTATCCGCTTTTTCACATACCTTGTATATTTCATTATATCGCGTTAACAGATTTTTGTAACAAGCGTCTTTTCCCTCATACGATGCAGGCGGGAGGGAAAGCTCATTTTGTTTGTCGCCGATTGAGGTTAATTCTGTTAGAAATTTATATGCCTCATTCAAGTTGTTTTGTGTTTTTGCATACCAGATATCGAAAACGTCTTTTTGTGGCGAGTAGACTGCGTATTTTTTTTCGTTATCTTCCTTGCCTGAAGGATAAGCGTTCGAATAGCAAATGGCCTGATAGAATCGGAAAATGTCTTCTGCCGGGCGATTTGTATATCTTAATGTGATTTCTCTGTTGATGTGGCGAAATCGCGTGTATTCTTCCGTGTGATAGGCATTGTCTTTTAAAATCCAAGCAGAATCATCTGGAAGTAGTACTTCTTTTAGCGCATTAAGCGTAAATTGATAATTTTTCAGCGTATCATAAGTATCTTTTGTGTTCCACCATTTTAGACGGGGTGTAAATTCTCCGTTCCCTTTGCACACTATTTCGATACTGTTTGTTAAGCTGCATGGACTTCCATTGTGCAAAAAAATATTCAGTATTGGATCTTCATTACTTTGATTATGTAGTTTTGCGTAAAATAGGCATTCCTTTGGGATGCCCATCTCGATTAGCTGTTTTCGTAATGGTTCACCATACTTTTCGATGATGGTGACTTGTCCGATATTTTGATGGCTACCTTTTTTGATTGTTATTCGTGGTATAGAGAGTCCCTGTTTTATGTTGATGGTTTCAACGTATTTATCAGGAGGTGTTTGTATATAGTCAGGTAGGTTGTATGTTATCATAGTGTTTTAACTTAGAGCGATACTAACACGAATCTTGGGTCAAGTCAATTTCTATTTTGCTATCGATGAGAATGATTATCGCAGTGCAAATCGGGAATTGGATTCCCGATTTGCAGGGGGGGGATTTTTGGGTAGTTACGTAAAATCCACGTTGACGTTGAACCAACTGTTGTAGCTTTCCGGAGTGGGGTGGATATCTTGTACGGGTGTATTTGCCGGTATTATCAGCCTTTGGAAGGCAAAGACGGGCACGTGGGCGGGATCCATATTTTTACCGACCCCCAGCTCACTTGAGAGGAGGGTGGGGGCCGTGGGCAGGGGGGCGTTGGCGGTGATGGGGATGGTGGCGAGGTGCGTGGCGTTGCCCACGCCGCTGTCATCGTACACGAAGATACAGGGGCAGAGCGCTTCTGCTAGCAAGGATTCTGTTAACCAATTAAGCCATTCTTGCTCGAGCAGGGCTTCTATTTTAAACTGGCGCTTGAACCTGAAACACAGTGCCCCATGCCGCAAGGCTACACCGCTGTGCGGAGCCATGAGGTAGTAGTAGCAGCGCAGTTGGTATGAGCGCAGGCGCAGCAGGTGGTGCAGCTTCATGTTGCGCTGGCGCCCCTGCGGGTTGCGGTGCAAGTTGAGCGGCATGATGACCGTCAGCATGCGGTAGCCTTGGTATTCTTGTTGGTTTTCTGTGGTCATGGTTAGTGTTGGGTGGGGTAGTTAACGAGTTTTGCTAATGTGGGGCACAAGTGAGCGTCCAAGTAGTCGTCGAATAGGCAGGCCGGAGAATCTCCGGTTAGAAACAGCTCATACAGGTACTCTTGCTTTTCTTCCCAAGTCATGGGGGGGCTTGGGGTGATTTCTCTGCGTTGTAGCGGCAGATGTGGCAGGGCTTTGTGTTTTTTCTTGAGGCGTTTCGTTTTTTGATGCAGGGTTTTTCCTTGCGGTGCGGGGGCGTGCTGCGGCGCGGGATCATTTTGCCCGCGTAACAGCAGGGAGTATTCTTCCGCTTGCCCGGATGCTACGATGAGGTGTAGGGTGCAGTGGCGCTCGAAGGTGAGCAGGCATGTGTACGGGAGTGGTATGCGGGGGAATCTCCACAGCGGTTGGCGGAATTTTTGCGTGCAGGCCGGGCTTTTTTGCATGACGAGTTGCCCTGCGCCGAAGGGGATGGGGGATTCCTCCGTAATGGCGGAAACCGGTAGCCATTCTTCGCGGTGCGGGTGTTGGATGAGAGTGTCTGCGTGCAACACATATTGTGCCACGGGGGAATCTGTCTCCACGTGGGGGGCCGGCTCGCCGTGCTGCATGCGCACGGGGAGGTAGTATGTTTCTTTCTCGGGGTTGGGGGCCTCGTAGTAGCAGGAGAGAACGCGCACGGGGGCGCCGTTTTCTGCATCTTGTACGTAAAAATCGAAGAAGGAACGCACATGTTTGAAAAATTCCCTTAGCTCGTAAATGCTCATGTGTTTGAGCTCGCCTTTGTGTGGTGGCTCATCCTTGGGGCACAGAATAATGGGCATGTGCAGCTTGCTGCTGAGGCGTATCTGCATTTTCTCGAGCTCGGCGGGGGTGTTGTTTTCTGTATTCATGGTGTTAGTTGGGTTGGTGGATTAGTGGGTAGGTGCGTTTGTGGTGGTTGCGGCGGGGTGGGCTTGCCCTCTTACGGTGAAGCGGTGGAGCTTGTTGCGGTACCCGGCTTGTATGCTGATGGTGCAGGGGCGCTCTGTCACTACTTCGTAGAGTACGGGGAACCAGTCGAACAACACGCTGCCATCTGCTTGGCGCACGTGTCCGCCGTAGCCGTGCTCGCGCTCCGTGGTCAGGTAGTTGCCGCCGTGGGGCAGGCAGCGCGGGTACTCCAGCGCATCCGCGCGCAGCCACTGCTGCTGCTCCGGCAGCCAAAGCTCTGTGCTGCCGCCCACAAAGTCATTCCAGTACGCGCTGGCGTACCAGGGGAAATCATCGCTCACGCCCGGGCTGGCAGATATCCTGCGACGGTAATCCTCTAGCTCTTCTGCTGTGGCGGCGGTGGTGTCATGCTCGTACACGGTGGGAATGTAGGCGGGCTGCTGCTTGTTGATGCTGCGTATGGCTACAATGCGCACGGGCTCCCCGCTCTCGGCATCTTCTACCGCCAACTGCAAGCCGTCGCGGCGGTGGCTGCTCAGCAGGTTTTGCAAATGCTCCACGCTTCGCACCACGGGAGATTCCGGCGGAATCGGGATGCGCTCGCTGCGGGTGCCTTTATTGGGCACGTGTACCAGCACCGTGCGGTAGGAGGGGCGCGGCACATCGCGGTCACGTATCGGGTTGTTGGATTCGCACTTAATCCACTGCTGTTTTTCCTCGTGCCACACCCGGAAAGGTATGCCGATTTCGCTGCCTAAGTATATGACCATTTGTTCGTTTTGCGTGTGTTGTTTCATGTGGTAAAAGTAGGGTGTAGGGTAAGGTTAATATGATGATAAAAGAGGGGTGCTTGCCACCACTTGTGCGGTGGTTTTGCCGGGCCTTTGTTGCGGTTGGCTCATGGTGAGGTAGGGGGGGCTTAGCGATGCTCTCCCCGTTTACCTGCACACAGGTAGGTAAATACGTGGACACAGCTCACGCAGGGGAGAGTGTTTATCGCCTTGTGCTTAGTTATTTACACGGTGCAATAACGACGCAGTAGGGCAATGCTCAGGTAGTATCGCAGCGGCGTGGCTACAGCCGCAATGGTAGTAGTATTCATAATGATGATAAACAGTTGTTGATTTTGTTAGACAGATGTACAGGGCTTATGCCGTGTACGCTTTCCATATACCATAAAAGTGAATTTATGTCAAGCTTATTTTTTGAAAAAAAGAAGAAAATATTTCAATGGAAAAGGTATAAAAAACTACAAGCAGGTAGCTTGTCGTATAATGAGAACATTGCTTGATGCTCACCGAGCGGATTAAGGCCTTTTACATAGCAGAAATGGGGAAGGCATAGTGCCCTTTGCCGAGGCCGAGCATTTCTCTGGCTGTGCAGAGAACAACACCGGGCTGCAAGGTGGCGTTGCCGGTGGGGAGCCCGTTTAAAGCTTTGAGATCGGCAGCGGTGGGGTTGCTGTTGCGTTTCACCTCCATAGGGTAGATTTTCCCTTCTGTTTCGAGCAAAAAGTCGATTTCCGCACCGTTGCTGTCTCGGTAGTAGCTGAGGCGGGAGCGCATGCCCCTGTTGCCCAAGGCTCGATAAAGCATCCCGAATACCCAGGTTTCGAGGATGGCACCGCTCATGGCTCCGCCCTGTAGTGTGGCCGGAGTAGGCCAGTTGCAAAGCCAAGCGCACAAGCCTGTATCCATAAAATACAGCTTGGGCGTTTTACTGAGTCGCTTGATGGTGTTGGTGTGGTAGGGCTGCAGCAGGGTAATGATGCCGCCGGCCTCCAGTATGGATATCCAGCTCTTAGCGGTTTTAGGTGATATGCCGGCATCCTGAGCTAAATCTGAATAGACCAGCTGTTGGCCTGTTCTGGCTGCGGCGGACTGCATGAGGGTGAGGAACGCATTTTTATCGCCCACCTGGGTGAGAGCCTGAACATCTCGTTCCAAATAAGTCTGGAGGTAGGAGTCGAAGTAGTGGTTGATGTTACGGTTGAGGTCTCGGTGTAAGGCCGGGTAGCCACCCCTCCATATACGCGTGTAGAGCTCATTGATGTCGCATGAGCGGCGATCCGGCGTCAATTCTCGCAGGCGCTCCGCAGACGGAAAAAAGTCGGGGGTGTTGGTTTCTCTTGCTGCCTCCTGCTGAGACAGGGTGCAGAGCTCTACTATGCCCACACGTCCCGCTAAACTTTCCGTGGCATTTTTCATCATGTGAAAACGCTGGGAGCCGGTCAGCCAGTACATACCGGGGGTATCAGCCTCGTCTATTTTTAATTTTATGGCTCTCAATAAATCCGGCGCATATTGTACCTCGTCTATGCAAAGCGGGGTTCCCATCTCATCTAAAAAACCGATGGGGTCTTCTTTTGCTCGCTTCAGTAGTCGAAAATCGTCTAAGGAGATGTAGCGTATACTGGGGGGCATCATCTGCTTAAGCATGGTAGATTTGCCGACCTGCCGTGCGCCTGTCACCATCACGCAGGGGAAGCTGCGTGTCATTTCTGCCACGGTGCTGAGGGCTTTTCTGGGTATGTACTCGCGCTGCTCCATATAATCTGCTCCTATTTTCTGTTTTTTTTGATGTTTTGTCAAGCAGAAAAGTATGCAAAACGGGAATCGGATTCCCGATTTGCATTAAAATTTGATAAAAATCGGAAAAAGTTATGCAAATCGGGAATTGCATTCCTGATTTGCATAAAAATGGCTTATTGGGCTTACGTAAAAAAACACCCTGCAAGTGTGTAGCTTGCAGGGTGTGAAAGTGTGTGTTGCGCGGCTTATCAGGCGCGGGTGTGGAAGGTACGGGAGATTACCTCGCGCTGCTGCTCGGGGGTGAGCTTGATGAAGTTCACGGCGTAACCGGACACGCGGATAGTAAGCTGCGGGTACTTCTCGGGGTGCTCCATGGCGTCTTCCAACGTTGCGCGCTCAAGCACGTTGACGTTGATGTGGTGGCCGGTGGCGTCGAAGTAGGCATCCAACAGGGAGGCCAGCTTGCCGCGGCGCTCGTCCTCATCCTTACCCAGTGCGCCGGGCACAATGGAGAAGGTGTAGGAGATGCCGTCCAGCGAGTCATCGTAGGACAACTTGGCAACGGAGAGCATGGAGGCCACAGCACCGTTCTTGTCGCGACCGTGCATGGGGTTGGCACCCGGGGCGAAGGGCTCGCCGGCGCGGCGACCGTCGGGGGTGTTGCCGGTCTTCTTGCCGTATACCACGTTGGAGGTAATGGTGAGCACGGACTGCGTGGGCAGGGAGTCTCTGTAGGTGTGCAGCTTGCGGATCTTGTCCATGAAGTTGCTTACCAAGTTGCAGGCGATTTCGTCCACACGCGGGTCGTTGTTGCCGTAGCAGGGGAACTCGCCCTCTGTCTCGAAGTCCACGATAAGGCCCTCCTCGTTGCGGATGGCTTTAACCTTGGCGTACTTGATGGCGGACAGGGAGTCTGCAGCCACGGAGAGACCGGCGATACCGCAAGCCATGGTGCGCAGAATCTCGGGATCGTGCAGGGCCATCTCGATACGCTCGTAGCAGTACTTGTCATGCATGTAGTGAATGACGTTGAGGGCGTTCACGTAGGTCTTGGCAAGCCAGTCCTGCATGTTGTTGAACAGCTCCATCACTTTGTCGTACTCCAGGTACTCGCCCTCGTAGCGCGGGGCGGGGGGCGTTACCTGTTTGCCCTTCACCTCGTCCATACCGCCGTTGAGGGCGTAGAGCAGGCACTTGGCCAAGTTGGCGCGAGCGCCGAAGAACTGCATCTGCTTGCCGATGCGCATGGCGGATACGCAGCAGGCAATGCCGTAGTCATCTCCCCAGTGCTTGCGCATGAGGTCATCGTTCTCGTACTGGATGGAGGAGGTCTCAATGGATACCTTGGCGCAGAACTTCTTGAAGTTCTCGGGCAGGGCGGTGCTCCACAGCACGGTCAGGTTCGGCTCGGGGGCCGGCCCCAGGTTGTAGAGGGTTTGCAGTACGCGGAAGGAGCTGCGGGTCACCAAGGTGCGACCGTCCTCGCCCATACCGCCAATGGATTCGGTTACCCAAGTGGGGTCGCCGGAGAAGAGGTTGTTGTACTCGGGCGTACGGATGAAGCGAACCATGCGCAGCTTCATCACGAAGTGGTCCATAATCTCCTGAATCTCGGCCTCGGTGATGGTGCCGTTAGCCAGGTCGCGTTCAAAGTAGATGTCGAAGAAGGTGCTGGTGCGGCCCAAGGACATGGCGGCGCCGTTTTGCTCCTTAACAGCGGCAAGGTAGCCCAGGTAGGTCCACTGCACGGCCTCGCGGGAGTTGGCGGCGGGGCGGGTGAGGTCGCAGCCGTAGCTCTGGCCCATTTGTGCCAGCTCGCCCAGGGCGCGAATCTGCTCGTTCATTTCCTCTCGCAGGCGGATGAGGTCTTCTGTCAGTACGTCACCCTCGCGGTTGAGGATGTCTTTGCGGCGCTCGGCGATGAGGCGGTCTGTGCCGTACAGAGCCACACGGCGGTAGTCACCTATGATACGGCCACGGCCATAAGCATCGGGCAAACCGGTTACAATACCGGCGGAGCGAGCGGCGCGAATACCGGTGGTGTAGGCATCAAACACACCCTCGTTGTGGGTCTTGCGGGTGGTCTTGAACATGTCGAGCGTTTTCTCGCTCATCTTGTAGCCGTAGCTCTCCAATGCCTGCTGGGCCATACGCAAACCGCCGAAGGGCATCAGGGCGCGCTTCAGCGGGGCATCTGTTTGTAAACCGACAATGGTCTCAAGGTCTTTGTCAATGTAACCGGCAGCGTGAGATACGATGGAGGATACCACTTCTTCATCGGCATCCAGTACGCCACCTGCGTCTATCTCCTGCTTCATGAGCAGCTTCACCTTGTCCCACAGGGCGTCTGTGCGCGTGGTGGGGCCGGCGAGGAAATTCCCGTCACCCTCGTAGGGTGTGTAGTTCTGTTGGATGAAGTCGCGTACGTTGATGGATTCGGTCCATACGCCGCCTTTGAATCCCTGCCACTCTGCGGGTTGGCAGGCTGCCTGACATGTTGTATCGCTCATATAAGTTATCTCGTGTTTCAGGGTTACACATCGCTGCGGGCAATGCTCCTGAGGGGCCTGCGCGACATGCCTACCATTTGGCACCGTGACAGGCTATCTCTTGCCTGTGACAATACCTGATTTCCCTACTTCTGTCAAGTCGGAACTAACGAAATAACATAAAATTTTGAATAATTCTAATTTAGCTTGGAAAATTTCATTCGTCCGGGGTTAAATCCAAGTGAGAAACCGCCGTTTTAGGTTTAACGGCGAGGTCAAGCGCGGCGTTGGCAACAGCCTCACTGTTTTCATCGAAACGGTAGGCGTAGCAATCCGGGCAAGTGTCGGCAGATTTATCGACAATAGCCCCGCACACCATACACAATTTGTAAGAGGTGGGGTCATTAGCAATGGTGGTGGCTATCTCTTTGCGGTCGGATTTCATGGGTTACACTATACTCCCGGTGTGGCGCAGCAGCAAGCCCGAGTCGGGTCATAATGTGCGAAAAAAATAAGGCTAATCACGCATTTGTTCATCAAGCCAGGAGCGCAGGGCTTGTTGCAGGGCGGAGGTGAAGAGGTCATCACAAAAGATGCCGATGCCGGCGGGGGATGCCGCATGCAGGCGAGAGAGCTCTGCGGGGAATCCTTCGGGGGTGGTATCGGGCAGGTGCAGACCGGGGGCAAGGGGGATTCTGCCCTGCGTTTGCTGCGTGGCCTGCACGGTGCAATCTGCGGACCACTGCGGGGTCTCGTTATAGAAGGAGTAGTAGACCATGGGCAGGGCTAGGTCTATGCAAAAGCGGCTCCAGTCCTGGCGTACGAGCTGTGCGGCAATTTGCGGGGTGGGGAACACGGCGCAGGCGGTGCGCAGGTTGTGGCTGCGTATGCGGGCGGTGATGGCGTTGGCGTAGTCGGCAACGCTTTGCAGGCGGAACTCTCGCCAAGCGGTGTCGGTATCCGCCTCGGGGTGCGGGGCTCTGCCGTATTGTTGGCGGAAAAGGGATTGGCAGCGATCGCAATAGCAGTAATCGTACTCCGGCAGCTCGCAGGACATATCAAGCCCGTAATCCTCCCACAGGCCACGGGGTAAAATGACATCCGGCATGCGCATGTAGTCTAATTGTATGCCGATGATTCCGGGCAGGGCGGCAAGTTTGTCCACCTCTGCCAGCAGGTGGGCTCGTGCCCCCGGGCTGTTGGGGCAAAGAAACTGGTAATACTCAACAAAGGGGCGGTCTTGCGGGGCATGGCAAGACTTACCGATGCGGTTCACCGCATACCAATCGGGGTGTTGCAGGGCAAGGGAATCCCCCGGGCGGTTGGCAGCCCACAGCCAGGCATATACCTGCATGCCGTGTTGGGCGGCAAGCGGGGTAAGGGCGGCTATTTGCTCTGCCGTGCCGCCAATGATGAGCACGTTGACACCGGCCGCTGCATAGTTGCTAAACTCTTTATCCCAAAATACCGTATCGCCGGGGTGGTTGTTACCGTGTACCCACAGGTAAATCTCCGGTATGTTGCGTGTGGCCGGCGTGCGGGTGAGGTTGGCGTTGCTGTCTATGCGCACCTTTTCGCCCGTGCGGGCAACGGTGCTTTCTACCGCAAAATATTCGGGTGTCAGAATCGGGGCATTGCAGCCTTGCGGGGCCGGCATGGCTGTGTTGAATACGCCATTCTCTTTCTTATAAGCCAGTTGCTTGTTGTAGTAGGCAAAGAGCTGTTGCTCCGTAGCGTGGGCTGCGGGCAGGGGCATGGGCTCCCACACGCCTGCGGGGGTGTTACTGAGGCGTACGTAGCCCCAATGCTCGGGCATGTGGATGTTGATTTCTCCCGTGGCAGCCCACACATGGTTGGTCTCGGGCAGCGGGTTGCCTTGGGCGTCTGTCTTTTTGGCGTAACCGTGGGGGGAATCCGCGCAGGGGCTGACATGCCAGTTGACGCGGGAGAAGTTCATGCGCAGCGTGGTGCCGGGGGCAGGGGGCTGCACGGTGCGAGGGTGGTTGGAGTGCCCTATGATGCTCACCCATGGAATGGCCATTTCCACGCTCCACCCCTCATCACAATCTCTTGAGTCATTGAGTGTTCCGCGCAGATGCACTGCGTGTTTCAGCCCGGGTATATCCCAGTCGTGCAGGGCCAGGTTGCCGCTGCGGTAGGGCTCGGTGAGCAATAAATCCCACACGGTGTTGAGGGCGTTGATCTCTATCTCAACGTAGTTTTTTGTGTCGCCGTCGGGGTCAATGAATACTTCAAAATCGGGGTCTCGGTAAATGACGGAATCCCGCTCGGTGAGTGTGGCCCACAGGTGCGCCTCCTGCATGTCGGCATGCACATACAGGTATTCGGCATCCCAAAGCATTTTAACCGTGGTGCGGTTGGGGATGGCTGCCCCCTCAATGTCTCTCAATGGGCTCAGTGGCAGTGCTTGTTGCCAAGAGCTTTCATCTGCCTTGCCGTCTATGCTCAACGGGGTATTGGTGCGTTGGCATACATAGGTGGGCGGTTGTATGTCTGCGGCATAAATCAGTCCGGTGCACAGCATGAATGCGGTCAGGCTTTTCATGGGGGTACTCTAACATATTTTATGTTGAGCGGTCAAGTAGGAATTACACTGGTGACTCAGTAATAAAAAACGGTCTCCCGATAGGTAAACCGGGAGACCGTATGAAAAAAGTGTTTGTGATTACGCTGCCGGGGTTACTTTTGTGCCGCAAGAGCCACAAAAAGCCTGGCCGGGTTGCAGGGCCGCACCACATGCCGTGCAGAAATGCGGCTTGGGGGGGATAGGTTGTACGGGCTGTACCGGAGCCGTTGCGGGGGTGGGGGCAGGAGCCGGGGCTGTAGTCGGTTCTTCTTTCACGGCGGGAGCTTCAGCCACAGCTGGCGCGTCCGTTTGTTCCGTTTGCTCGGCATCGGGGAGTGCGGGGGTAGAATTATCTGTGGGGGAAGCGGGTTGTTCTGTAGCGTTTTCTTCACCCTTTTTGAAGAGCTCGCGGAAGCTGGCGGACCAACCGCTGAGTTTGCCGTACAGGTCAATGGCGGGCGGGGCTGTTTGCGCCTCTGTCATGTAGCGGTGTACCATTTTTACCATAATCCAGCTGTCAATGAAGGCGTATTTGATTACCCAAGCCAGCATCAGAGAGAGTACAAAGGCAATGATGCCGTACCACTCAAGTGCGCGGAACGTGAGCCCGAGCACAAGGAAGCAGAGCAGGGTAATCACGACAACGGCAATGGATACCGTCAGCATGATCCAAGCCGCATTTTTGAGCAGGGCTTTCCAGTTTTGTGCGTAGAGCACCACGCCGTCTGCAGCACTGCGCCAAGCGTTGTTTTCTTTCTTGTAGAACGTGTAGCAAAGACAGCACTCATCAATATAGCCCAAAGAGAGCTCCACAAACCAGTTGATGAGCTTTTGCACCTTTTCGCCACCGGGAATCATGTTGAGAATGCCGCCCGTCAGTCTGCCCAACATGCGCTGAACTTGTTTGACGGCACTACCCACCAGTTTATCGATGCCGAAGTATACGTTAGCGGTACCGAATCTCTCTATCACCAAGCGCTTGCCTACGGAAAACGGTGCGTCCGGAATCTGCCCGGTGTGGAAACTCTCTGCAATGACCGCCACATGCCCGGCCTTTACCATGTAACCCAAGTAGTGGTTGAGTATGAAATTGACAAAACCGATACATCCCAGCCACACCAGTAGCAAGATTCCCCCTACGCTCTCGCTGTCAAAAAGATAGGCTATGCCCATAAATACCGCTATCAGTATGGCGTCTATGATGATGTTGAGCAGCCCCAACCCCAGCTTCAACCAGCAAAAGGTGAGTGAACGAAAAAAGATGTTGTTTGTTGTCATGGTGTGAAATAATGTGAGTTGTTTTGTGATCATTCTGAATAATAGAGACGCTATTCATATACTACACCCCTTATAGGAAAACAAGTAAAAAATGTTATTTTGTATAAAAAGTGAGGGAATGTCGTTTTTTCTTGCCAAAGTAATTCAAATAGCTATAATGTCAGTATGATTTTGAAGAGGATAGCGCGCTTTTACATAGAGGGCTTTCGCGGTATGACACTGGGTCGTACTCTGTGGTGCATTATCTTAATCAAACTTTTTATCATGTTTGCGGTACTCAAGGCGTTTTTCTTTCCTGCTTATCTTAAGGGAGATTCAGCAGAAAAAGGGGAGGCGGTATCAACCGAGCTGACAGAACGCAAAGCAGGAGAATAAACAAAAACACATTACTACAAATGGAAGCGATAGATGCATCATTGGTGGACTGGTCGCGGGCGCAATTTGCGCTTACAGCCATGTACCATTGGTTGTTTGTGCCGTTAACGCTCGGGTTGGGCGTGGTTATGGCCATTATGGAGACGCTCTATGTACGCACGGGGCGCGAGTTTTGGAAACAAACGGCCAAGTTCTGGATGAAACTTTTCGGTATCAACTTTGCCATGGGTGTTGCCACGGGCATTATTCTGGAGTTTGAGTTTGGTACCAACTGGAGCAATTACAGCTGGTTCGTGGGCGATATTTTCGGGGCTCCGTTGGCCATAGAGGGCATCTTGGCCTTCTTTATGGAGAGTACCTTTATTGCCGTTATGTATTTTGGGTGGAACAAAGTGAGCAAGCGCGCACACTTGGCCTCCACCTGGTTAACAATTATCGGTGCCACAATATCTGCCTGGTGGATTCTGGTGGCTAATGCGTGGATGCAGCACCCCGTGGGCATGGAGTTTAACCCGGATACCGTGCGTAACGAGATGGTGGATTTTGTTGCTGTAGCCTTTAACGGCGGTGCGGTGGTCAAGTTCTGCCACACGGTAGTGTCCTCATGGGTGCTGGGCTGTGTGTTTGTAGTGGGTGTGAGTTGCTGGTATTTGTTGCGCGGGCGGCATAAAGAGTTTGCGCATGCCAGTATTCGTGTGGCGGCGTGGTTCGGGTTGGTGGCATCCTTGCTTACGGCGTACACCGGGCACCACAGCGGGCGTATTATTGCAGAGCAGCAACCCATGAAACTGGCGGCTGCCGAGGGCTTGTATGAGGGCGGCACGCAGCAAGGGCTGGTGATGGCTGGTGTGCTGCGCCCCGGGGTGGATTGGGCTGCCCCCACAGAGGAGGATAAAATGCTGCTCAATATCGAGATGCCGTATGCGCTGTCTGTGCTTGCTACTCACAAGGTAGATGGCTATGTGCCGGGCATACGTAACATATTGGAGGGTGGTTACCCCCTGCCGGATGGCTCCGTTGCGCTTTCTGCCGAGGAAAAAATGCTGCGCGGACGCAAGGCGATTGAGGCCTTGGGCGAGTATCGGGATGCCGAGGATGCCGAGGATAAAGCTGCAGCCTTAAAAGCATTGCGAGAGAACTTTGCCTATTTTGGTTACGGGTACCTGAAATCCCCGGCAGACTTAGTGCCCCCGGTGCCGCTTACCTTTTACAGTTTCCGCATCATGGTGATATTGGGTGGGTATTTCATTGTATTATTTGCGGGGCTGTTGGTGTTGCGGCAGCATGTGGAGCGTTGGCGGCTTGTGCAATGGGGGGTGGTGCTCACCATCCCCTTGGCTTGGCTGGCCAGTCAAGCCGGTTGGGTTGTGGCAGAGGTAGGGCGCCAGCCGTGGGCCATTCAGGGCTTGTTGCCCAATGTTGCCGCTATTTCCCGGCTGGAGACAGGGGCTGTTCAAACTACCTTCTTTATCTTCCTGTTCCTCTTTACTCTATTGCTGGTGGCAGAGTTGGGGATTATGGGCAAAGCCATAGCCACCGGCCCCGAAACCGATAAACCTGCTGCATGATTATGGACGATATTTCTTTTTTACAACATTATTGGTGGTTCTTGGTATCTTTGCTGGGGGCGTTACTGGTGTTCCTGATGTTTGTTCAGGGTGGCCAATCGTTGATATGGACGCTCGGTAAAACGGAGGAGCAAAGACGCATGCTGTTGTTAGCAACGGGGCGTAAGTGGGAGCTCACCTTTACAACCTTGGTGACATTCGGCGGTGCGTTCTTTGCCTCGTTCCCGCTGTTTTACAGCACCAGTTTCGGCGGGGCATACTGGGTATGGGTACTTATTTTGTTGTGTTTTGTGTTGCAAGCTGTTTCATACGAGTTTCAGCTCAAGCGCAGCAATTTGCTCGGTACTAATACTTACCGTGTGTTCTTGTTGCTCAATGGTATACTGGGTCCCTTGTTGATAGGTACGGCCGTGGGCACGTTCTTCAGCGGGGCAGAGTTTGTGGTAAATAAGGCTGCTGTGGCCAGCCCCGGTATGCCGGTTATCTCCTCTTGGGTAAACCCGCTGCATGGGCTGGAGGCCGCCCTGGTGCCTCAAAACCTGTTGCTGGGTATTAGTGTATTGCTGCTTACTCGTGTTTTGGCTTGTTTATATTTTGCAGAAAATATAGCAGATGCTCCCCTCAAGGAGATGTGCCGTAAGCGCTTGGTGATGGAAAGCGGTTTCTTCCTTCTCTTCTTCCTGACGTGGTTGGTATATTTGTTGTTCTCCGTCGGGTTTGCGGTAGGGGCAGATGGCTCTGTGTATCTTGAGCCGTACAAGTACCTGCACAACCTGCAAGCCATGCCCGGTGTTACGGTCATGTTATTGATGGGGGTACTCATGGTGTTGGGCGGCATGCTTAAGGGGATATTAGGGTGGAAATATGCTTTTTGGCTGGCCGGCCCGGGTACGGTGTTGGTAGTGTTGGCCTTGTTGCTTTGCGCGGGGTGGAACCACACGGCTTATTACCCCTCTGTGGCGGATTTACAGAGTTCTCTCACCATTGAGAATAGCAGCTCCAGCTTGTTTACCCTCAAAACAATGACATATGTCTCCTTTATTATCCCCTTTGTCATTGCTTATATTGCTTGGGCTTGGCGCGCCTTGGACTGTGAGCCCATTACTGTTGTAGAGACAGAGGAACACTGATAAACATACACGGCTTCAAACACTCTATCCGGCGGCAGTGCATTTGCATTGTCGCCGGTATTTTTATGGAGAATGCTTGAAATAGCTTGCAAGTGGGGGGCAAAACTGTTAAGATACAGGCATGAAATTCTTTGTCATTGCCGGTGAAAAAAGTGGCGATAAACAGGGGGCTCTTGTGATGCAGGAGCTGATGAACCGTTGCCCCGATATTCAGTTTGAAGGCCTGGGTGGTAACCGCATGCATGCATTGGCACCCGCGGTGGAGGATTGGGCAGACCAAGCGGCCGTTATCGGCGTGGTGGAGGTGCTGAAGCATGCCCGCTATTTTATACGCCGCCTTAAGGAGATGACAGAGCGCATTGTGGCCGAGCAGCCGGATTGCTTGTTGTTGATTGACTACCCCGGCTTTAACCAGCGCTTGGCAGACCGCGTGCACAAGCTTTGCCCGAACATTAAAATTGCTTGGTTTATTGCCCCCATGGTATGGGCTTGGCATAAAGACCGCATCCCCAAGCTGGCCAACATGCTCGACCTCATGATGTGCACCTTCCCCTTTGAAAAGCCGCTCTTTGAGCAGGCCGGGTTGCGCACGGAGTTTGTGGGGCACCCGCTGGTGGATGATATCCTTGCAACGCGCCGTGTCGGCGTGAGGGAGAAGGGCCTCATTGGCCTTTTCCCCGGTAGCCGCAGCCGCGAGATTGAAAAGCATTTCCCCATCTTCCTCGATGTGGTGAAAGAGTTACAGATCAAACACCCCGAGTGGAGATTTGAAACCGCAGCCAGCTCAGAGAAACTGGCCGAGCGCATGCGCCGCATGGTGCGCCATGCCCGTATACCCGCAGAGGTGGTGAATATTCAGCTGGGTAGCTACCATGATTTGATGGACCGCGCGGAGGCTGCATTGGTGACATCCGGCACGGCTACGTTGGAAGCCGCCTTGCATGAACTGCCCTTTGCGTTGGTTTACAAAGTGTCTTGGGGTACGTATCTTTTGGGCCGCATGCTCCTTACCATTAAATACATAGGCATGGTTAACATTCTTATTGATAAGCCTGTTACCACGGAGCTGATTCAGGGTGACTTTAATGTGCAGAACTGCATTGCCGAGCTGGAGAAATTGACCACCCCCGAGACCCGCGAGCAGGTGCTTGCCGGCATGAAAGAATCTATGGATTTGCTGGGGCACGGTGGTGCGGCCGGTAAAGCCGCAGAGGCTTTGATGTCGCTTTTTAAGTAATGCAAAAACTTATTAAAAGCATTATACCTGTGGGGCTGGCATTAATGCAAGCCTCATGCGTTTTTTCTGTAACCTCTATTTTTTGCTGGGAGAATATACCCTATCGTCCCCGTGGCGGGGAGGTTCAATCGCCATGCTGTTATAAGGTTGGTGATTTGTATTATATGCCGGTTATAGAAAAGTTCTGCCAAGAGGGCTGCTATGTATTGGCCTGTGCCATAGGGCCGCTTTCCAGTAATTCCTTGAGTGATTGGACCCTTCGTACCGAGGATGATTGTTTTACCGAAACAACGTATTTTTTGATGACCCCGCAAGATGCTGCCGTGGCATTGGGTGCCACCATTGCGGATCCGCATGCGGGTACAAAACCTTTTATTACGGCAGACGATTGGGATGCCACGGTTGCCCAACCCGTGCCCGTGAAGAAATGGCGGCATGCTGATAGCATGATTGCGCCGCGTACCTATTCCGCTAACGGGCATTTAAACCATTTGTACTGCGCTGCCGATGGTTCTTGGGAGGCGGACTTTACGTCATTCAGGACGCGCTACAGGGCAGACGCTTTGTATAAAGTTCCGCTGACAGCCTTGCTTTTTGTAGGGGTGGATGTACCCGTAACTGTGGTGGGCAGCACGGTATATACCCTGATAACTCCTTTTGTAGCGGGCGTAAAGGCGCTTTGTGATTAAGCCCGTGTGCGTGTTATCGTTGCACCACCGTGCGCACGGCAGTAGATTGGAGTTGAGGTAGAATATATTTATGCAGCTCAACTGTGGCTTGCGGGGCGCCGAACTCTTGCACACAGCAGGTGGCAAGCTTGTGTGCCAAGGTTTCCAGCAACACGGTTGGTTCTGCTGCGGCTAGCTCAGCCAAGCGCAGGGAGAGTGTGTGGTAATTGATGGTGCGCTCAATATCTTCTCCCATGCCGGTAAAGGGGCAGGGGCTGGTCAGGGTGATATTGGCTGTGAGCCGCTGCGGCGTGGCGCGCTCTTCCTCCGGTACACCGATGCGGCACATGAGCTCCAGCCCGTTGAGGTGAATAGTGTCTTGCTGTGGTGCAGGCGTGCGGGATATGATGGCACGCAGGGCTGCGAGGTTGGGCACCATGAGGTCCGGCTCTGCCTCTGCCAGTTGGGTGGGGTTGTTGTAGCCGGTGAGCACGCCGATGCCTGTAATGCCGGCACAGTGGGCAGCGCGTACATCGTGCTGCATATCGCCGACAAAGGCGGTTTCTGCCGGGTTGAGTCCGTGTTGCTTCATCAACGTGGCAATATAATGCTCCTTGTTGTGAATGCCTGAGTGAATATGCTCAAAGTAATCCCACATGCCCAGTTGGGTGGCTTGCTCACGGAAGGCTTTGGGATCCATACTGGTGAGGATGAAACAGCGTATCCCGCGTGCGCGGCAGAATTGCACAAACTCCTTGGCGTGGGGTATCAATGTTACCCCTGTGGCAGAGTGGTCAAAGGCATGGCGATAATAATTCTCCAAATCCTCCAGCTTGGCCTCGGGTATTTTGACGGCATAGTAATCCGGGTACGGTAGCTGAAACTCGTTGCGGAAGGCCTTGCGATCCAACGGTTCACGGTTATATTGTGCCAGCACGTAATTGGTGGCCTCTATGGTGAGCGCCATGTCATCGCACAATGTGCCCGACCAGTCAAAAATAAGATTATTGTACATGATTTGCAGTTTGTTTAACGGTGGCAATATTCCATAACGGATGCTGATACCAGAGAGAAGAATTGAATCCTATAGCCTTGGGAATCATGATGCCCGCTATATTTGTTTTCTGAATTAAGTCAACAACTCGTTCACCCCATTGACTATTAGGAGCAACGGTTTGCAGAATGACATTACAAAAAGTTAAAACGGCAGCTGTTTTGTCTTTACCTTGTAATAGAGGTTGGCTATCGGCACATGCTTGCTCCCATAAGGTATCAGCGCTGGGGTCGCGGAGGATTGCGTCCTTATTTTTGCTTAGCCAGCGTGTATTCCATATTCTGCCTTGGTGGGCGCAGGTATTGCGTACATCCTTAAGTAATTTAACGCCGGATAAAAAGAAATCTGCTTCATCTATGCCCATATTGTGGGCTATCTCGCGGACAACTTGCCGCTTTAGTCCTTTTGTTAGTAATTTTTCGAGGTTGCCGAAGGTTGTAAATTCAACGAAAACCCATACAGGTAAATCTTTAGCATGTGATATACATAGTCCCTTTTTTCCGAAAATAGCCCAGTCCGTTTTACTTTTGCTGTAATAGCCATCCACGAGCTCGAGTGTAGATTGTATTTCGTCAAAACTGTTTTTGTAACTGTTGGTTCTGCCTTGCGGGTTGATTCTGCCGGTTTGTTTGGCCCATACATGAGCCAATTGGGTTCTCAATGCAATTTCAATGCGTGCGATTGCATCAAAAATAAGCTGTCTGAGTCGGCGGTCAAACATGTATAGATTGCGTACATCTATCCATTTTGTACCGGGTATAACGGAGCTTTCTGTTATTGTTACGCCTTTTTCATTTCTTGTTTGTCGAAAAGGGTACCAATAGGCTGAAAGTCTGTAATAATTAATAAACCGCAGATTTCTTTCCAGCTCTTTAATCAAATCGTCTTTGCTTTGTTCAACCGGGCCACTAATGCCACGTTGTAACATTAATTCAGCTTGCTCTCGAAAACTCTTAAATTCCTGAAGCATGAAAGAATTCTAAGGATTTATAGAAAAGAATCGACCCCCGATGCAGTGATCAATTGCACGGAGGTCGATAGTAAAAATCGTGGATTTGTGCGCCGCACGCAATGCAGCGTCCCGTCACATGTGTGGCGAGAACCACCGAGCCAAGGGCATGGTAACATTCTGCCGGAACCTTGTCAAGTAATTTAAAAAAGATTTTCAAACTGTTTTAGCGTGAGCTGTACTTGCCCTTGTTGAGGGCATGGATGTTGCGTTGTTTTAACTCATATTTTTGGATGGCCTTGCGCAGTGCGGGGTTGACAAAGGGGTTATCCTTGCCGAACTTGGCCCATGGCCCACCGGGCACTAAATGAAAATCCACAAATCGCCAGTGCACCTTGGCCATGCCACCGGGTATACCCAGGTAGTCTCTCACGGCGGGGGAAATATCTATACCGGCAGCGTTGTTTTTCTCATTTTTGGGGCGGGCCCCACCAAAAACGTATTGCCAATCGTCCGTCACAAAGGGGCCGCAATCCTCCCACTGGGCAAAGCAGTACTTGCCGTTGTAATATATCTGCACCCACATGCCACGGCAAACGGACTCATACTTGCCCTCCTTATCTCTGCGGTACCAAGGGATAACGCGAGCCGCCTCCGGCTTGGGGCCTCCCTTCTGAATATCATTATAGGGCAGGGCTACATAGAACGGATTAAGCTTGGGTATAAACCCCTTGGGACAATAGGTGCGTGGGCAACGGTTGGCCGGATTGGGGTCATCAAAGCCGCCGTAGTTGTCATCCCAAGCACTGTCCCAACTGCTGGCGGTGTTGGGCGTAGGATTGTTTTTTGTGGGCAGCTCGCCTATATAAAAATAGGTAGCTGTTATATCATAATGCCATGGATACGCCCCCGGCCGCTTAGGCGTGGGCACTTTTTTGGGATCCGGAAAATTGCTGCGGTGGCTTTGGTCTATGCTGGGTTTAAGGGGGCCCGCCTTGATAGCTGCTTTGCGCAGGGCATCATCATCCACCTTTTTAAGGGTTTCGGAGGATACGCGGGGCACCAGTCTGCTGCGGCGTTTCAGCTCTGCCTCCACAGCCTTGCCGGAGGAGCCACCGCGTATGGTAGCAGCGTTCACGGGGCTGAGCAGGCTCAGCCCTGATATCACGGAGATGATGAGAAACAGGTGTTTCATGCGGCGTGGTTTACCAGTTATGAATGACACTGGGGCGCGCTACGGGCAGCTTATCGGGGGCGTCAAGCGTGTAGTGCAGGCCACGTGACTCTTGGCGGCGTATGGCGCAGTCCACAATCAGAGAGGCTGTAAGGGCAAGGTTGCGCAGGTCGATAATCTCGGGTGTGACACGGTAGCCCCAATAGTACTCATTAATCTCGCGGTTGATATTGCGCAGGCGTGTTGCTGCACGTTGCAAGCGGTGGTTGGTGCGCACAATGCTCACGTAGTCGGTCATGGTGCGGCGCACTTCATCCCAGCAGTGGTATAGAATGGCCAAGTCATCGCGCTCTGCTTTCTCGCCGTGAACCCATTCGGGTATGGGGTATTCCTCCATCTTGTGAGCCAGAGGAAGGCGGGTGAGCATGGTCTCCAGTGCTCGCTTGGAGCATACGACGCACTCAAGCAAGGAGTTACTGGCCAATCTGTTAGCTCCGTGTAAGCCTGTGCAGGCGCACTCGCCTGCTGCAAACAGACCTCGCAAGCTTGTTTGCCCGTTGGTGTTGGTTTGAATACCGCCACACTGGTAGTGGGCAGAGGGCACCACGGGTATCATGTCCACCTCTGCATCTATGCCGTAGCTCTTGCAGGTTTCGTAAATATAGGGGAAACGCTCTGCCATGAACCCCTTGGGCTTGTGGGTCATGTCCAAATACATGCAGGGGTGCCCCGTGCGCAGAATTTCACTGTTGATGGCGCGTGCCACAATGTCTCGGGGGGCTAAGCTCTTGCGCTCATCATATTTTTGCATGAACTCTTTGCCGCTCGGCCCTCTCAAAATACCGCCCTCGCCGCGAACAGCCTCTGAGATGAGGAAGGTAAGCCCCTCTCTGTCTGAGCTCTTGGGGTTGTAGAAGGTGGTGGGGTGAAATTGCACAAATTCCATGTTGGAGATATTGGCTCCCGCTCGCCAGGCCATGGCCACGCCATCTCCCGTGGCGGTTTGCGGGTTGGTGGTGTACATGTACACGCGCCCGGTACCGCCGGTGGCCAGCATAATGCGGTCGCTGCGGAAAATGTCAACCTCTCCCGTGGCGGGGGTGAGCACATAGGCTCCCAGCACGCGGTCCTCTGTCACGCAGCCCAACTTGGCTGTGGTGATGAGGTCTATGGCAATGCGGTGATCCAGTATCTCGATATTGGGGTGGCGTTGAGCACATTCTAACAATTTTGAGGAAATCTCAAGCCCTGTGGTATCTTTGGAGTGTAAAATTCGGCGTTTGCCGTGGCCACCCTCTCTGCCCAGCTCAAACTCGCCGTCTTTTTGCTGGTCAAAGTCTACCCCCCAGCTCAGCAACTCGCGTATGGCCTCCGGGGCTTCGGTTACAATGGTGCGCACGGCGGCTTCATCACACAGGCCTGCGCCGGCATCCAGCGTGTCGGCTACGTGCTCCTCAAAAGTATCATTTTTATCCATCACGGCGGCAATACCGCCCTGCGCCTTGGCCGAGCTGGAGACGAGCGGGTCGCTCTTGCACAGTACGATTACCTTGCCGTGTTTTGCTGCACGCAGGGCAAAACTCAGCCCTGCCACACCGCTGCCGATGACTAAGAAATCTGTCGTTATCATTTCCGTTGTCTGCGTTACGCAGGGCATTCTACCACATTTTCTGCCGTTCGTCACGCATAATGTCTTGATTTTTCACATGCCGACACAAAAAAAGCCCGATGCGAGCGGCACCGGGCTTGGTTAAAAGTTGGTAACGGTGTGTCTTATGCCTCGGGTTTTACCACGGCAATCTTGCCGGAGCGCGTGAGCATCGTCACATCGTAATCCTGCATGAGGCTGAGGAAGCGGTTGAGGCGGAAAACACCGCCGCATATCTCGATGGTGAGCAGCTCTCGGGTGGCATCCAAAATTTTGGCACCAAAGATGTTGCAGAGCTCCAGTATCTCCTGCTTTTTCTCGCCGAAGCGTACGCGCATCAGCACAACCTCACGGTAAATGGTGGGCTCGTCCCGGTAGTCGATAACCTCTACCACGTTTACGAGCTTGCTGAGTTGCTTGATGACTTGGTCGAGCTTCTCGCTTGCCTCGTTCACGTCAATGGTCATGCGGGAGAATCGGGTGTCCTCACACGGAGCCACATTGAGAGAATGGATATTGTAACCGCGACCGGAGAACAACCCGGCCACGCGAGAAAGCACGCCAAACTTGTTTTCTACCAGTACGGAGATGGTGTGTGAATGTGTCGGCATGATATTTGTGTCCATTGCGCGTCAAGTCTACACAGATTCCCCCCCTACGTCAAGCTTAAACTTTGCTTTTCTCTTTGAATGTCACAGCTAAGTACTGAAGGGCGACGGACATCCCATCAATATCACTACTCCGTGAGGGCGTATAAAGCGAGCCGCAGGCGAGCCCGAAGCCCCATGCCCGCTCCTGCGGGCAATAAGTTGTATTTCCTTGCGGCGTAGCCGCTATCATTTCAATAAAGCCCGTTCACCCGGCGGGGCTAAAAAAAATACCGCTTGCCTGCGACTTGCTGCTTTTTCAATAAATGGGTGTTTGTCTAATTGTTCCCACGCGTATTTTTTTTCAATTATATAGTGTAAACGGGGTGAAACTCATGCGCAATGTGTAGAAAATAAAAGAGTCGGAAAATCTAAAGTCGTACTTTAGATTTTCCGAGGTTGTTTATAATTCACTTAATGCTACCTCCGGTACAGAGTTTATATTGATTACCTTCACGCCTTGAAAAACTCCTAAATTCTCACCGCTGTATACCAGAGCCGGAGTTAACGCTTGTGTGGCGGTGTTTTGATAAAACTGCTGCAAGTTTTTGGTAAGTGCAGGCGTGTATGTCATGGCAGATTTGATTTCTATCGGCAGGGGGCGCCGTTTGATATCGAGTATCAGGTCGATTTCAAAGCCGTGGGCATCTCGATAGAAGTATAAATTAGGACGCAATCCGGCATTCAGGCGTGTTTTGAGAAACTCTGATACGATAAGGTTTTCATAAATACTGCCAATAAGTGGATCTCTGGCAACCTGAGACGGTGAGTTAATATCGAGCAGCGCGGTTACTAATCCCGTTTCTGTAAAGAAAATTTTGGGGGATTTGGTAAGCCGTTTGCCAAAGTTGTTATAGTAGGGATGTACGGTAAAGATAAGGTAAGATGCCTCCAGCATAGATACCCATTCTTTGATTGTAGGGGCACTGACTCCCACATCGCTTGCAAGGGAGGAATAATTGATGATTTGTCCTACCCTGGCGGCAAGCAGGCGGATGAACGTTTCAAATGCTGAAAGATTTTTGATGTTAATCAGCTGCCTAACATCTCGCTCTACATAGGTACGCATGTAGTTTGAGTACGCAATCTCCGGGGGGATTCCCTCCGTATACAAGCGGGGTAAGCCTCCGTAATACAGAGCCTCATCCCTGGTGTGCCGTATGTCGGCTGCCGTTAGTTCTGCGCATGATAACGGCAGCAAATCTACCATGGCAGAGCGTCCGGCAAGACTCTGCGTAATGCTCTCCTGCAATTCCATCTGGCGGCTTCCCGTCAATATGTACATGCCGGGTGTGTTTTGCTCATCCACTATGCCTTGCAGATAACTGAGCAAGCTCGGCGTATTTTGTACCTCATCTATAATACACGGTGCAGGGTGCAACGCAAGAAATCCGCGGGGATCATTTTCAAATTGCAGGCGTCGCCCGGGGTCTTCCATGCTTACATAGTCATAGGTCGGGAATAAGTGCCTTGCCAGCGTTGTCTTGCCGGATTGACGTGGCCCGCAGATAGTGACTACCGGGTACATCCCCGCTACCTTTTTTACATAGTCACTTATCTGTCTTTCTATGTATTTTTTCTTCATAAGCATATTATATATAATAAGTCGGAAAATGTAAAGCGTAACTTTATATTTTCCGTGATTTCATCTGAGCTTTTTGCTATGTTCCGCTAACCGGATGACTGAATGGGCTTACATAGGCATAAAAACACCGCAGCTTGCGGCTGAAGCTGCGGTGTAAAATCACTGTTGTTTACTCTTTATCCGCGTCTGCGGCGGCGCGCTACCAATGCTGTCAGCGCCAGTAAGCTCAGCGTGGCTGTTGCAGGCTCCGGAACAACCACATTACTGACAACATTATTAACATTCTCCATATATACAATTTGATTTGCCGAATCGTATACCAACATTGTTCTATCGTTTACCCAATCACCACTGAAGTAATCTGATGCATTAAGAGTGTACAAAATACCATATTCATCCGTGGCCGTCAGGTTGTCATACAGGAAGTTTACGGTAGCTACTTTTGCAAATAGCACTACCTGAGAATTGGCTGTGTACCCTGCATTCTCACTCAAAATCAGCTCAATTTTCTGGTTTGAATACGAGAATACAGCAAGCGTCAATTCCCCTCCGTCTAAGCTTAAGTGCCCATTATCCACTTCCAACGTACTGCCCTGAGCCAAGGAAAGCAAGGCGTCTCTTATAATGCCACTGCGTGTTGTATTAAATGCAAGAGTAGGGTCATAACCGTCTGAGCTTGCCAGCATGGTAAAGGAAGTAACATCCGTTTGTGTAGTTGTCGCGCCGGTCAATCCTTTTACAGACAACGTGCCACCATAAGCTATCGCCAACTTACCGCTGACTACTATTGCTGAGTCTCCGTCAGAACTAATGGAGAAAACACCGTTCTTTTTCACCGTAACACTACCGGAACTCATATCAAGTGTAGCACCGGATCCATTTACGGCAATCGTTTTATCAGTGGTTATATCTCCACTTTTGATTTTCAATGAAGCACCTGCACCGGCAACAGTAAATCCACCGGTATAGTCTTGAAGCGAGCTGAAGGTCACGCTGCTGTTGTCAACCTCCAGCATACCATCGCCGCTCAAAATACCGCCTTTTGTCGTTCCGGCACTTGCACCTACGAATTTCAAGCTTCCATCCACATGACTATTGGCAGCATTATACCCGCTATTCTGTAATTCCAAGGTGGAACCTTCCGTGATTTCCACATTGCCGGCAATGCCATTCGCACCGGCCAAAACTACATGGCTGTTATTTCCGATTTCAAGGGTAGTACCGCTTTTCGTGGTAACAGTTGCTGTACCGCCTTGGGCGGTGTTTCCTAATGCCGTGCTATCATGTACATTCAGGCGTCCTGCATTCAACACGGTAGCTCCCGTGTGCTCATTGGCGGTAGTGAGGGTCAATGCTCCCGTTCCGTTTTTTGTGATTCCGGTGCTTCCCGTTAGTTTACCACCGCCCTCTGCTGCAATAAAGGTATAGTCATTGCCTGTACTGTTTTCCACGATGATACCGGAGGGTGATATATCGCCGACCAATTGCACTTCTCCGGCACCTACGTCCGTAAACGATACATCCATACCATCGAGGTATGCATAGCTGCGGCCATTCATCGTCCAATTATCAGAATCGCCATTCCACAAGGTGTCTCCGGAAGCATTGCTCCAAACGGTACGCCCTACGTTGTAGTAAAGAGTTCCGTTTTTCCACTGCAAATCGGAAAATGAACCAAGACTTGCATCTCCATTGACTGTAACGGTGACATTGTCTGCAGTCCAGGCGGATGAAGTCGTAAAATCACTGCTGCTGGATTGGGTGATAATTTTGAATGAGCCGCTGGTTAAGGCTTCTCGCTCAAAATTAATAGTAAGCTTAGAAGTGGCCAAGTCCGTGCCTCCTAAGGTAAGCGCTGCGGTTGTTTTATTGGAATTAGACAATGTTACCGACAACTCGGCACCACTTCCCAATGTCACTTTACTTGCGGTGATGGTATTGCTTCCCTGCAATTCCAACACAGTTCCACTGTTAAAGGTGAAATTGTATCCGCTGTGGTTCATGCCGGCTCCACTAAGCACCAATTTTGCGCCACTTCCCTCTGCGACAGTCAAGCCTCTACCGTTCAGCTTAGCCCCATCTAAAACCTGCAGACTGCCACCATAAAGAGTGATTGTGCCGTTTATATTGTTAATATTTGACTTGGAACCACTGAATATGATGTCACCATGGGCTTGCTGTGTTTGCCCGGCTGCATCCACATAAGCATTGTTAAAACTTGCACTTGAACCGGCGTAAATGGAATCATAAAAGGTTATTGTACCACCAGTCTTGGCGGCTAGCGTAATCGTTGATTCCACATAAACACTGCGATTTCTCGTACCCGAATCATCTGTTTCGTAATTGCCTTCAAAGACCACACTGTCATTTCCCGCGATGATAAGATTTTGCGCATATATGGCACCGCCATACGCTAAGCTATCTCCAACGCCGGTATTTGAATCAGTCCCTTTTGCATAGTTATTAATAAACGCCACACTTGTATTATTATTGATTTCCAATAACGTAGCATAAATAGCACCGCCTTTAGCTGTACCTGCTGTATACCCTGGAATTGTGCGTCCCAATGCCTGTGCGTAATTCTTTTCAAAGATTGCATTACAGTTCGACAACGCGATTGTACTACCGTAAAAAGCACCACCATGCGCATATGATATGCTGTCTTCGGCCGCAGAACCATAATCTGCCTTTACTGCGTTTTGAATTAAGTTTATCTCACTATCCCGAATATCAAGTATGTTGTTTGAATAAATGGCACCACCATACGAATAGGCATATCCGGTACCTTGGTAATCATAAACAGACCCATCATACCCCTTATATTTAGAATCTGCATAAGATGTTGTAGTATTATTTATTAGAGTGAGATTTGTCGTATCTATTTTCAGTGAATTCAGATTAAGAGCTCCGCCATAACTATAAGAGTATACCTTGAACTCACTCGTACTAACTCTAGAGCTAGACGAATTATTGCTAATAACCACCGAACTGTTATAAACATCAAGATTCCCGCCTTTGATTGCGCCACCTCCGCCGGTTGTATCTTTTGCGGTGTATGAGCTTTTGTTGTTATCTATCCTCAGTTCGTCAATGGAATCAAAGACAAGTGTAGAAAAATTATTAAAAACCTTAGATTGCCCATCGGCGAAGCTAAGTGTTGGAGTCGCTTCCTCAGCTTTCGTAAAGATGTGATTACCTCCATTTATCAAGGGCGTGGCGGAAGTCCAAGTTCTATTTGTCGTAGGCGTAATACTAACATCAGACCATAGAATAAATGCGTTCTTATCGGTACTTGAGTTCGACGTGTAATCATCCAAATAACTCGGAACATAGAGGTCAATCTGTTCATAGCCATCTGGAATTTCGACAGCCTGTGCAACAACTGCTCCGAAAAGGGCGGTCAACAGGGTAATAGGGAGATGCGGTTTCATATCATTAATTAACTCAGGTTCTTAAATCAATATCCAGAAAACCAGCGGTTTACTTTGTGTCCATCTCCTCGAGCAGACAAATAAAACTTTCTAATTCCTCAATGTACTTTTCATCGCGCATAGTCATTCGAGCATGATTACATTGATTTATCAACATAAAGCAATCGCTTCTCAAAGTTTTATCGTTTGAGTTATTTTCCCTAACAGCATTAAAGCGTTTACGGATTTCCTGCATGTCTGTTTCGGCAATCTGGTCCATGACGCTCATTATACGTATTCATAAGCCGTATTATAACCTATCAAACAGGATGGATATTAGCGAGTTAAAATTATTGTTGCTTTTTCGTGAAAAGTGCCTGCGATGGATAGAAATATTTTGGAAATAATGCGAAGTTCTGCTTGACTTACGTCTTATGAATACGCAACAACAACACATAACGAGAGAGGAGCTGGCAGCGCTGGAGATATTGAAGAGCACGGGGGTAGGGGTATTGGCAGCGGCACAGGTGGCAAGTGCGGCATTGAAGGTGGGACGGGGGCGTGTGAAGCGGGCGATGAAGTGTGTAGCTTTGGGAGAGGAGGAGCTGAAACGGCAGGAAAAAACAGTGAGTTTTGAGAAGGCCGTGGCGGCTGCATTAGATGTGCGCAAAGACAGGCGCGCGCGAACTCAGTGTGATTTTCGCTATGTGTGCAGGCGATTCATGAAGCGGTGCAGGGGCTTGGCGAGTAGGCGGGTACGCAGTATCAGCACTGATGATTGCGCACGCTACATTCATGAAGCCTTTGATACACCGAGCCAGCGCGCCAAAGCTAGGCGTATACTCAGTGCGGTATTCGGTACGGCTTGCAAGCGGGGATGGTGCAGTGAGAATCCGGTGGCAAAGGTGGAGCCACCGCGTGTTGTTGAGAAACGCATAGAGATATTAAAACCAAAGGAGATAGAAAAATTGCTGCAAGTTGCAGCAGAATATGAAGGTGGCCGTTGTTTGGCCGCAGTGGGGTTGATGCTGTATGCGGGGATACGCCCGCATGAGGTGGCTCGCCTTACATGGGAGCAAGTGGATTTGGAAAGTAACAGCATCTGTATTCTCCCTCAGCACAGCAAGACCGGCGGGGCCAGAATGGTGACCATACAGCCTCCATTGGCGAGGCTTTTGAAAACATGTTTACCCATCGGGCGCATTTGTCCCGCGCAATGGTTAAAACATTGGCGTGCACTGCGAGTGCGTGCGGGGTTTGACCGATGGCAGCCGGATGTGTTGCGACATACGTTTGCGAGCTATCACTTGCGCCATTTTAAGGATTACTCAGCATTACAGTATGAAACGGGGCACCGCGACAGCAGTTTGTTGCGAACGCGGTATGTGGATATGCGCGGGGTAGAAGCTGCCGCGTTGTTTTGGCGCTGAGGGGTAGCAGGCGTGCAAAAAATACGTCACGCAATAAAAGCCTGCTTGCAAAGTGGGAAAATTATGGTAAATTAAGGAGAGCCGCAGAGCGAATGCGGGGAAAATCTACAACACGAACACACGATTATGAAGGATCTTAAAGGTACCAAGACAGAGCAGAACTTGGCTACAGCCTATGCCGGTGAGTCTCAGGCACATACCAAGTATTTGTACTATGCATCCAAGGCCAAGAAGGACGGCTATGTGCAGATAAGCAAAATTTTTGAGGAAACCGCCCACAATGAGCGTGAGCACGCCAAGATTTGGTTCAAGTTGCTGCACGGGGGCAAGATTCCCTCCACCACAGAGAACTTGGCAGATGCTGCCAGTGGCGAAATGTACGAGTGGACGGATATGTACAAGACCTTTGCCGAGGATGCTCGCGCTGAGGGCTTTGACGAGATTGCCGAGCTGTTTGACGGCGTAGGCAAGATTGAGAAAGAGCACGAGGAGCGCTACCGCAAGTTGCTCAGTAACATTGAGGGCGGCTTAGTGTTCTCCCGCGATGGTGAGCAGATTTGGCAGTGCGGTAACTGTGGCCATATTTGCGTGGGCAAGAAAGCCCCCGATGTATGCCCGGTGTGTGACCACCCGCAGGCTCACTTTGCCATTCTGGCTCAAAACTATTGATTTATATGTGGCAAGCTAATAAATGGGGTATTATAGCCTTGTTGGCAGGCTTGTTTGCCGTGGGGGCTGCTTATTTTAAGCTGCACGCTGCGGGTGATGCAGATTTAGCCAACAAAGTGGGCGCCACGGGTGTGTGTGCCGTGCTCTTTATTGTGGGGCTTGCCACATTTTTAACCGCTCGCCACGGCAACGGTGGGGATGATGATGCAGAGGAATAATCCCTGCTCGTACACCCTATATGACAAAAAGGCCGCAGTGTAAGGACTGCGGCTTTTTTGTGCTGTGAAATGGGGGAGGGCTTACATTTTGAAATCCTCGCCGAGGTAAATCTTGCGCGTTTTGGGGTCGTTGGCAATTTCATCTGCATTGCCTTCTTTAATGACCTTACCCTCAAAGAGAATGTAGGCGCGGTCCACAATGCCGAGGGTTTCACGCACGTTGTGGTCGGTGATGAGGATGGAGAGTCCGTCCGTCTCTCGCAGGGATGCGACAATGTTCTGAATATCCTGCACGGCGATGGGGTCCACACCGGCAAAGGGCTCATCAAGCATGAGCAGTTTGGGGTTGCTGGCCAAAGCGCGGGCAATGGTAAGGCGGCGCTTTTCACCACCGGAAAGCTGAATGGCGTGGCTCTTTTGCAGCTTGGTGATGTGGAAACGCTCCAGCAGTTCCATCATTTTCTCCTTTTTCTCTTTGCGGGAGAGGTCGGCGCGGGTTTCCAAAATAGCCATCAGGTTTTCCTCCACCGTCAGTTTACGGAAGATTGATTCCTCTTGCGGCAGGTAGCCCATGCCCAGGCGGGCACGTATATGCATGGGCAAGCCGGAAACATCCTTGCCGGTGAACATGACACTGCCTGCATCCGGCCGAACAAGCCCCGCCACCATGTAGAAGGAGGTGGTTTTACCGGCACCGTTGGGGCCCAACAGACCCACGATTTCACCGTTGCCGATTTCCAGGCACACGTTGTCTACCACTTTGCGCTCACCGTATGTTTTGCAAAGTCCTTGTGCTTTGAGAAGAAGTCCGCTATTGTTCATGGCTTATTTTTTAGATTTTTGCTGTTTTTCGATTTGTTTGCGGAGGTTGCTTGCGGAAGTGCTTTGTTTGGAGCCTGTCACACGCACGTTGTTATGTTTGTCGAGAATAACGGCAGCATTAGAGCCGGAGGCGGTGTGGGTGTTATCCTTATCTTGCAGAATAACCTTGGACCCGCTCAGGCGTTTTTCCCCGGTTTTTCCGTTGATGCTGAGTTTGTCTCCGTAGGCGGTGAGGAGTCTGCCGGTGGAATCTTTGCCGGTTATGGCTACATTGCCCTCTGCCGTTGCCATTTCAATGGCAGACACCGCAGATTTGGCGTTGTCCGCAGTGCTCATGAGCACATGAATCTTGCCGGAGCAGCGCATGGAGGCTTGCGTGCTCTGTATGGTGCCGCCTTGCTCGGTGTCTGCCTGCTGCAAGCCGTCGAAGTTGTAGACCAAGTGCGGGAACTGCGGCAGCAGCGGGCGGGCTTTGTCCTCTGCTCCCCGTCGCAGGGTGATGTAGAGGGGGCCGTTGGCTGTGAGGCGCCCCTGCGGAGCATCCACAACTGCACCTGCACCCAGCTCTAATCTACCGGTTTCGCGTACCAAGGTGAGGGTATCGGTGCAGTGTACCGTAGCGGGGCCCTCGTTGATGGGCAGTGTGGCGGTCAGTTTTTCACCATGCATGCTCAGGTCGCCCTGCGGGTTAAGCACCAAAGAGGTGTTGCTGCTTGCAGATTCTGCGGTAAGGTTGAAATCTGCGTATGAGATTTGCGTGCGCCCTGCGGAGGCTGTGGTAAGGGTGGCAGAGCCGTTGAGAATGTCGATGTCTGCCTCATCTGCCGTAAGGGTGAGCACTTGATTGTTTTTGGTCTGCACATAGCGCAGGCTGATGCCTCCCGTGGCTTTGACAGATTCTACATCCGAGTAGGCGGCTATAGCCGTGTTTACCATGCCGGTTTTTCCGGGCTCTGTGGGCTTGGCATCGGGGGATTTTGCCAGTTTAATCTCAACTGCCCCGGCTACGCTAAAGTCGCAGAAATCATCCTTGATACAGATGCCGGAGGGTATGCGAACCATACCATCTGCGGCGGTAAATTGAATCTTACCCCCGGTGCGGAAAGTGCCGAGCAGGGGGATAGCGTCCTTATCTTCTTGCGGGCGGGTGTAGGTACCGTCAATGCTATCCCCTTGCAGTGTGATATCGCCGTTGCTTGCCAAGTGGATGGAGCCGTTGGTGGATAAGGTGTTATCCCCGTAGTGCAAGGTGGTGCCATTACCGCTTATGGAACATTCCCCGGTAGTGGCATCGTATGCCAGATTTTCACCCGTGACAGATGCCGCCTCAACGGTATCTTGAGCAGAGCGAGAGGCTTTTACATTGCCACTTGCCGTGGCGTTGTTGATGCCCACAATGCGCATGCGACCGAACTGCGGCATAATCCCTTCCTTATCGTCAGACTCTCGCGGCTCTTGCTTGAGGGTCACACAAATTTCCTCTGTGCAGGATATAGCACCATCCGCCGTCACCAGTGAGGATTCCCCCGTCAACAGCAGTTTGCCGTCTTCTGCGCGGTAATAGGCAGTGCCCCCTTTGTTCGTTAAACGGTTAAGGTTGCCGTTTTGATCTTTCCACTGCATATCCATGGCACCTGCTGTGATGACAATGTCTCCGTTGGCATCCACCAAGGCTTGGGCCGCTGTGCCGTTTGCAGACTTCAACAGCATGTGGGTATCCCCCTGCACAATGCGGATGGATTGCTCCCCTGCCGTATTACCGATAAGGAGCGCCTTGTTCAGCACGGTGTTAATCATGACCGTTGAGGCCTCTACCTCAAACGCTTCTTTTGTGAGCGCAGATTCCTGTGCCTTTTTTGCGTTGTCCTCCGTTTTCTCTGCTTTCTTTTCGGAGTCGGATTTTACGGCATCTTCTGCGGATTTTTTGCCGTCATCAAGCGTTTTTTGGGGTAACTGTATGTACAGACGCTCTGCGCAACGTAAGGTGAGTCGCGGGTCTGTGACTCTTACATTGTTGATATAGACCATGCGTGCGTTGGCAACATCAAATAACATGCCGCCGTCAGCTACTGCAACGGTCTCACCCTCCGCGCCCTCGGGCAGGCTTGTATCGGCATTTTCTACCGGGGCAGGTATCTCATCTATTAATGAGAGTATCGTTTCATCTACCCGCTTGCGGTTTTCTTCAAAGAAACGCAGGGTGGGTTCACGCTCGGCAAGTGCCTCCTGCAACCATTCTGCCTGAGTACCTGCCCAAGCGCAGCTGCACAGAATCGAGAGTACTGAGAGGGAAAGTTTCATCCTTTATTTTGTATTGGGAGCTGTGCGAATCGTGGTGCGCACGGGACCTTTGATGTAGCCCATTCTGCCGGCTGTGCTGAAGATGACTCCACTGCCTTTGGCGGAAAAATTGGGGTGTTGAACCTCTGCATCAGCTTGTGCTACAACGGCTTTTTTCTTGAAATCGTAACCGGCCAGCAAACAGCACACTGTCGTAACCTTACCGTCCTCTGCATACAGCGCAGCGCGGATGTTGCTCAGGGTGATTTCTCTGCGTGATATCACCTTCATTTCGTCTGCCTGTAAAAGGGCGGATACACGGTGATTTTCATACCGTGGCAAAGACAAGCCCTTCACAATACTGCCGGGGGGCAGCAATTGAAGCCCGGGGAACTCGTCCTCCGCCTTGTTGACATTGGCAGATTGTGCCCCGAGTATACTGCTCAGGGCACAGAAAAGAGCGATAACGGTGAATCCGCGTTTCATAGTTTACGCCATTTGGTCGTAGGCTTGGCGAACAAGTTGCATGTTGGTGATGATTTTCTCCAAGTCGCAGAGCTTCACTTGGTTGGGGCCATCACTCATGGCGTGGTCGGGGTCGCTGTGTACCTCCATGAACACACCGTCAATGCCGGTAGCCATGGCAGCATTGGCCAACACGGGGGCAAGCTCACGGTCTCCACCCGTTGCACCACCCAAGCCACCGGGGCGCTGTACGGAGTGTGTGGCATCAAACACAACGGGGCAGCCGAACTGACGCATCCAGTACATACCGCGCATATCTACCACCAAGTTGTTGTAGCCGAAGGTGGTGCCGCGCTCGCAAAGCATGTACTTATCGCAGCCGAAAGCCTGCATCTTCTCACAAATGTTTTTGCAATCCCACGGGGCAAGGAACTGGCCCTTCTTGATGTTGACGGGGCGTCCGGTCTTGGCGCAGGCCTCCAGCAAGTCGCTCTGGCGGCACAGGAAAGCGGGAATCTGCAGCAGGTCAATGTACTGGGCGGCATACTCTGCCTGCTCCTCCGTGTGTACGTCTGTCACCACGGGGATTTGCAGCTCTTTACCAATCTCAGAGAGAATGCGGCAACCCTCTTGGATGCCGAGACCACGGAAGCTCTTGACACTGGTGCGGTTAGCCTTGTCGTAAGAGGCTTTAAAAATAAAGGGAACCCCCAGCTTTGTGCAGATTTCTTTAATACTGCGAGCCATTTGCCAGGCAAATTCCTCATTCTCCAAAGAGCAGGGCCCGAGCAGGTAAAACGGAGCCTTGCCGCCGATTTCTACATTTTGAATATGGAAGGACATAATATGCACGTATGCTGTTGCATGTATTATGCAATATCAGCTACGCAAAGTCAATGAGATTTCGCGTTTATTTGTTCTTTTTTACATGTTTTTTTGAGGATGCGCACCGAATGATAAACGGCATGGGAGCTGCCGTGGCTGTGTCCTTGGTCTTTTCTGTTGACAATCATAGATGCATGTGTTATGTTGCCCGTATTCTTGCAGAACAATATATCTGTATAGTTATGGTGAATATCAGACAGCGAATGGCGGCATGGGAGAAGAGTGCGCAGGTTTCTCCGTATAAGAATTGCTGGTTATGGGGGGCATACATCCTCATATTTTTGTTTATCTATGGTGCCATGTTTGTGCGCAGTGGGTACCACTGGGATGAAACCCTGGACTTTGCGGGTGGTGCACTTGATACCTATGTAGCCAATGGACGCTGGGGGCTGGTGTTGTGGCGTTGCGTGTTCGGCATGGGGTGCGCGGTGTGGACCTCTGCGGTGTTGGCAGCTGTTTTTGTAACGGCATCCTTGGTGCTGCAAACGCATTTGTTGAAGATAGAACGCTTTGGTATACAGTTGTTGTATGGGGCGCTCTATATGGTACAAATTCAGTTTGCGTACCAAATGGATTATTTCTTTTTGTGTGATGCCGTGGCGTTCGGGCTTCTGGCTGTAACGATGGCGGCAGGCATGGCAGAGCAGGGGGGCGCACGCCGTATGGCTCTTGCCGCCGTGTTGGTCACTTTAGCCGTTGCTGTTTACCAATGCTTAGTGCTTAATTTTGTGGTGTTGATGCTCCTGTTGATGCTGCGGGATATGTTGCAGGGGGCATGCCCGCACATGGTGAAGCGCATGGTAAAAGCTGTGCTCATCAGCATGTGTGCCGTTATTGGCTGGTGGGTTATCAAGTGGACGGTGCAACACTTTATGCCGGTGGATGCAGATGCTTTGGCCTTTTGCCAAGAGTATGCAGCGCGGCTTAATTACCGAGATCAACTGTTCAGCGCAGAGTGGTATTTGTATATAGGCAGAATGCTGGGCACCATGTTTGAGCATGCCCTGTTGCCCATGTCTTATGATGGCGAGCCCTTTTATGCCGCAGCCACCGTGCCTTTGGTGGTAATGTTGGTGTATATGCTGCGCCACATGGACGGAGCCGGCAAAAAGTTTGCGGCTGTTCTGTTATTGGTGGTGCTTTGGCTGGCTCCCTTTTGCATGTATATGGTCATAGGCGAAACCTGGCCGTGTTATCCGCATACCAAATTGGCGCAACCGCTTGTGTTGGCGTCTTTTTGGGTGCAGGCAATACCCTTGGTAAAGTGGCCCTCCGTGTGCAGGCGGATAGGGGCTGTGGCCTTGGCGGTGTGTATGGTGCAGGCCTCCTCCTTAGTATCCCGCCATGCGGCAACCATGCAGGCTTTATTTGAAGAGCGGTTACTGCGCCTGCATCAAACGGAGACGGATGGCGTGCGCGTTGCTCTGGCTAATGGTATCCCCCTGCGCAAGGGCTGTATCCTGTATTACCCCGCCTCTCATAATTGGGAGCAAAACGGCTATGTAGACTTCTGCGGGGATTATCCCGCCTTGTTGTATATGGATGGTGCCACGAGTGCCGAGCTTTACCGCACTCGCCACAGAGCCCACTTGCTGCAAATGCCCGTTTGGCCGGCAGAGGGCGCAGTGCGCGTGGTGGATGATATTGTTATTATTAAAGGGCCCGAAATCTGAGCCTTGTGTACAGACAATGGGCTTGCAATTATGCGCAACAGATAGTATCCTGACGCCGTGAATGTTTTTTCAACCTGCTGGAACAGTTCTCGCCACAAAGAGGGTGGCCCCATTTGCGATGAAATCCGTGAGCTGGGGTTCGAGTATATCGAGGCCTCCCATGGACTTTCCCTGTCAAAATTGCCCGGCATCATTACGGCGGTAGAAGAAAAACGAATCAAGGTAAAAGGCGTGCATAATTTTTGCCCGGCGCCCATCGATGTTCAGGGCGACGCCCCGGATGCCTTCCGCTTTACATCCCACCGCCCCGAGGTGCGGGAGCGCGCCATGCGCTTAACTTTGGAGACCCTGCAGGTAGCCGCACGCCTTGAGGCAGAATACGTGGTGCTGCACATGGGCGAGGTTGAGCTCTTTCAAGGGCACGAAGCTACCCGTACCTTGCAGCGCATGGCCCGCCATGGCTATGTAGGTACGGTAGAGTATGCCAAAACAAAAGGTGAGCTGGTGCGTAAACGGGCTAAATTAGCCCCCATCTATTTAGCCCGTGCTAAAGAGGCATTGTACCAATTGATTGACAAGGCCAAAGAGTACAACTTGGTGCTGGCGGTGGAGGGGCGTAGCCATTTTGAGCAAGTACCGGGGGAAACTGAGTTCCCGGCGCTCATGGCAGAGTTTGCAGATAATCCGCATGTGCGCTATTGGCATGATTTCGGGCATATTCAGCGCAAACACAATTTGCTGCTCTTAAATCACGACCAATACTTATCTGGTCTGGCTCCCTACTTGTACGGCGCGCATGTTAATGATGTGCAATGGCCGCAGCGTGATCACCGCGCCCCGTTTATGGGGGGAGATGTGGATTTTGACCACCTGTTGCCCAAGTATTTCAAAAAATCCATGCCCCTCACTTGGGAGCTCTCTTCCTCTGTAGCCGTATCTCAAATTCAGGAAGCCAAGGTCCGTTGGGATGCCCTGCATGCCACCCTGCCGGAGAAAGAAGTTTGATTTACAGATTTACCATTTACAAAGTGTGCAGCTAGGCGCCCTGCGGGCGCAGGCGAAGCCTGCAAACTCAATAACTTTGTAAATTGGGAATCTCTAAAAACTCCGGGGCTCCCACAAATTGGTAGTTGTGGGGGAGCCCCGCGAGCGTTAGTGAGCCGAATTTTTGGGTCCCGGTGAGGGGCGAAATAAAAAATATCGTACCCGCGGGCGAATGCCCCCCCCCGAATTTGATAGCCCCCGCATGGGGGCGAAATAGCTTAGGCAGGGGCGTAAGCCCCTGCTAAACGAAAGAAAACACCCCCGAGCCCGAGGCGTCGGCGCGTTAGCGTTGACGACGAGGCCGACAGATGTATATAGCGCAGGGCGTGAGCCCGGAGCGGAGTGTGACTCGGGGTTAACACCCCTCGTGGGGATTGTGTCGGCCTCCTCGCTTTGCTCGTCGGGCTCTATATTATTTTATTCGGTTAGCAGGGGTCGCGCGCGCACTGCGTGCACGCTTGACCGCCTGCCTATG